>JBBDXJ010000295.1:0-5857 GCA_040902445.1 Cyclobacteriaceae bacterium
AACCTTTTGTATCGGTTGTCCAAACTCTTTGGTCATCATCGCTCCAGCCAATGCCTGTAAAAGTATTTCCTCCCGCGGGAAGGGCAAGTGTTTGCTTAATCGTATGATTCACCGCATCAAAGAACACAATGTCCTGAAAGTTTTTAACAGCAAGGATGGTTTCACTGCCGTTAAGGGCAAGGTCAGTGGGCCTTCCGGGGAAAGTAATATTGTCACCTGCCGGGTCGATGATTTGAGATGTCGATACGATAAAACTTTCATTCTTCTGTTTACCTACAAGGGATTTTTTGGCAAACTTATCTTTACCGGCTTTCGGTTTTTTTTGACCGATGGAATAAGCCGTTATACAGCAACAAATAAGCGTCAAGAAGAAAATAACCATTCTCCGTTTCATAAGATGTCCTGGTAATTTATTTTTTGCCAACATGCTATTGCGCGATTGAACTAAGTTATGATTGTTGTTCATTTCATTGATTCACTTTAATTAAAATTATCCCTGTATTTGTTAGCAAGGTTACCCTTATCCGCTTTAAACCATTTTAAACTCTTAATCAACCCCGCTATATCCCGGGTTTTGCGCTAACTCTGCACCTGAGTTAGCATCAATCGCATTTTGAGGAATAGGCAACAGGTTATTGAAAGGTTGAATGCTTCCCGCAGAGATGGGATTGTATTGTACCACCCTTTCATAAAGCAATCCCAGTCTTGAAAGTGTTAAACGGCGAGGTTCTTCAATTACAAGTTCTCTCGCCCTTTCGTCGAGAATATAATGTATGTCAACATTTGCTTCGTCCACGGGAGTGGCATTGGCCCTTTCTCTAACCATGTTGATGTCGGCAGCTGCATTGGTTTTGTCTCCTTTTGCCAGATATGCTTCCCCGCGTAATAAATAGGTTTCGGCCAACCGCATTGCATAGATATCTGTAAATAATTTTCCGCTTGTATCATATCCCTGTGGATGTCCGTAGGGGTCGGATGCTTTCTTTACCCATACATGATAGTTCCTGTTAAGCCATTGAGGCCGGGGGGGAACAGGCTGGCCAAACTCTATTGAAGCCGGATTATTGTTGTAAAACACTCTTTGCATGTTGTATTTAGAATTCCGTATATCATTGTCGTAATCAGATTGCCAGATGCCTGTTTCCAGAAGTGGTCCCGGTGTAAAAAATCCAACCCCCCGTCCTAAAGAGTCAGCGGGAAGGACGGCCTTTTTATTTTGTGAATCCACCAATACTTCTATGTAAGGTCCCCACACTCTTTCAATATCGTAAAGCGCCTCGCCGCCTTGAACGCCGAATTCCATCTGCCAGACCAATATAGATTCAGTATTGCCCGTTGAGCGGTTTTGATTTCCTCTCCTGAACAAGTCCCAGAAAACGTCTCCAGGCTTATCAGCCAGGGTACCAAAACGGCTAGCCATTAAAGCATACTGTCCGTCATCTATTACACGTGAGGCTGATTCAATCGCTTTATCGTACTCTCCTGTGGCAATATAGGTTTCTGTTAAAAGATGATCAGCCGCAGCTTTTGAAAGGCGACCGTTACCTGGATTAGTCACTGGTAAAAAATTAGTTGCCTCTGTAAGGTCTTCGATCATCAAAGCGAGGATCTCCGATTTTGGCGCCCTGACATAATCCGATTTTGGCGCAGTGATCTCCGCGGTGATCTTTGGAACATCTCCATATAAGTGCACAAGAAACCGGTAGGCGTAAGCCCTGAAGAATTTCACCTCGGCCGCCATTGATTGTTTTTCCTCATCAGATAAAGGCGAAGTCCCCAGCCTGCTGATGATCACATTGGCATCCTTAATAATACTATAAAGCTGATTCCAGAATTGCCCGGCAAATACATCTGTGGAATTAATTAAATTATAATCCCCGTAGTAAAGCTTTTTTTCATTATACCATCCCAGATCGGTGCCTGCACCATATATTGTGTTGAGAGCATAACCATAGCTATACGCTTCAGAGGTTATCAATCCACGGCCTAACCGGTACAAGTTCGCCACTGCGGACTCAAATCCTTCCTTGTTAACAAATGCGTTGGAAGGGGTTAAAAACGCAACGGGTTTCTCCTCCAGTTCGTTCGTGCACGAAGCCACAAGCGAACCAGTGATTATGAGGAAGCCAAAAAAGACTTTATTGGAATATTTCATGTCCGTAATTTTTTAATTAGAATTTGAGATCAAGGCCTATTGTATAACTTTTCATCAGCGGAAAACCCCCTCTGATCACAGTAGCATTTTCAGGATCGTATCCTGTCCACTTTGTCCACGTATATAAATTTTTTGCGCTTGCATACAGTCTTAAACTCGTGTTCTTTCCGATCATGTCCTTCTTGAAATTGTAAGCAAGGCTGACATCCTGCAACCTGACAAAGCTTCGGTCTTCCAGGATAATCGTAGGCAACGATGGATAGGCGTCAATCCTCGAATATTCATTTGATGGACGGGTAGGCGTCCAGTAGGGTACATCCTGGAAATTGTATCTTTCTGTGAAGGTGGCAGACCCGGTACTTACACTTCGTGTTCCCGTATTATTGCCCAGGTAGGAATTCCTGCCGCCCTGGATGGAGTTGATCAACATATAGAAACTGAAATTCTTATATCGCAACGTATTGGAAATACTGAAGGAATAATTCGGTAATGTATTTCCCAAAATAACGCGGTCCTCTGGCGTTAAAACCCCATCCTGGTTGACATCCACGAGCCGGAAATTACCTGGCGCAAAACCAGCAGGTATATTTGCTTCATTTAATTGGTAAATGCCGTCTACTTTATAGCCAAACATGGAATTGAGCGATTCTCCAATAAACCATTCATTAAGGATGTCATCATCTTCGACACCATCGTTGTTAGCATCCTCTCCCGTAAGTTTGACTATTTTATTGCGATTCAAAGAAAATACAAATCCTGTTTCCCAAATTAAATTTGTCCCTTCGCTATTTGTATTCACAGAATTTAATGCCAGTTCAAAGCCCTCGTTCTGCACATTTCCGACATTGGTAAAGATCAAGCTGAAACCTGAAGTCCGGGGTAAGGCTCTTTCAAGCAAGATGTCGGTAGTATTAGACGAATATACATCTACACTTCCCGTCAACCTTCTCTTTAAAATATTGAAATCAATGCCAAGGTTTTTGGTTGTCGTCGTTTCCCAGCTCAGATCAGTGTTTGCCATGGAGTTAACAAAAATTGTGGAAACAGACGTCTGATCAAAAACATACTGGCTTGAACTCATTCTTGCAAGGGATTGATACCGTCCTACAGCCTGATTTCCATTTTTACCGTATGAAAGTCTTACCTTCAGATAGTCGATCCATGAAATACCATTCAGGAATTTTTCATTGCTCACAGTCCATCCCAGGGCTATTGATGGAAAGATGGCGTATTTATTATTTTGAGCAAAGCCGGAAAATCCATCCCTGCGTGTGGTGAGTGTGATCGCGTATTTGTTGTTAAAAGCGTAGTTCACCCTCCCCATAATGGCAACGCTGTTCTGGTCTTCGTAATTGGATTCTATCTGCTGAAATTGCGCCAGTGAAAGATTGTTGTAACCGGTGACCTGGGTAAAAAAATCCCTTCCGGTCATACCCGAAAATTCATAGCGGGTGTTTTCACGGCTGTAGAGAAAGGTAAGATCAAATGAATGGACATCATTAATTACCTTATTATAATTCAAAATATTATCGAGCGTCCAGTCGAAGTTTTCGGTGATTTCTTTGGTCGCAATACCATTGGCAACGATACCTGTGTTTGAAGATTTGTTGTCGAAAAATTCATTCAATTTTGAATTTCTGAGATTGGAAGCTACGTTGACTGTCCATTTCAAACCGGAAACAAAAGGCACTTCAAGATTGCTGGAAAAGATCCCGCGTAAAGAAGTCCGGATGTCCTTGTTCTGGATCAATGTATTTGCAAAAGGATTAACTCCTAGCGCATCACCAACCGGTAATAAAGCATAACCTCCCGGGCCGTTCTCATCATAAAAATTACCGTAAGGACTTTGTTGTGAAGCACCGTTAAAACTGGCTTCTCTTCCTGAAAAATCCTGAGTTGAAAAAATGGATCTAATCGAAATAGAATACCAGTCGGTAATGTGGTTGGTCAGATTCAGGTTTACCGTCATCCTTTCATAGTCGTCGTTCTTTACAATTCCATTTTGTTTGAAGTAGGTGCCTGAAACATAGTAATCTGTTTTGCTGCTCTTACCAGAGACATCCAGATGATAATTACTGGTTGTTCCTGTTCTCAAGATGAGATCCATCCAATCTGTAGTCACTCCATTTCTATAGTTTTCAGCTTCTGCCACAGTAAGATAACTTTCTACATTGGCGGGATCGGCTTCAAGTCCCTTTGCCTGCCTGAAATCAAGCACTTTCTGAATGTAACCAGGACCATCCAATACCTTGATCAAACGGTCAGGCCTCTGTATTCCGTGGTAGGTATTGAAACTAAACTGCGGCTTATCGGTTGAACCCGATTTCGTGGTGATCAGCAAAACACCATTCGCCGCTCTTGACCCGTAGACCGCTGCCGCGCTCGCATCCTTAAGGATATCAACAGTAGCAATATCATTGGGATTGAAGTCAGAAAGATTTCCGTTATAAATGATGCCGTCTACTACGATAAGGGGACTGGTGCCGGCTGAAATAGAATTAGTTCCTCTTATACTGATCTCAGGATTTTCCCCCGGCCGGTCAGGCGAAGTAACATTCAAACCTGGAACTCGCCCCTGTAAGGACTGAAGGATGTTGTAATTGGGAAGGTCCTCTGTTTTGTCTGTTGTTATTCTTACAATTGATCCTGTTACATCGGATCTTTTTTGTGTGCCATAACCCACAACAACAACTTCTTCAAGCGCCTGATAATCTTCTGATAAGGCAACGTTAATAATGCTTTGACCGTTTATCGGTATTTCCTGTGTGGAATAACCGATAAAGGAAAACACCAGCGTGGCGTTTTCCTCGGATACGGAGAGGCTATACTCACCATTGGCATCCGTTGTCGTTCCCTGGGTAGTACCCTTGATAATAATACTTGCTCCCGGAAGCGGACCGTTTTCATTGGCATCCGTAACCTTTCCTGTCACATTCTGCGCTCTTGAAAATGATAAGATACAAAACATCAAAAGAGGTGTTAACCAGCATGCTTTTGTTTTCCATCCAGTCGGATGAAATTCTTCAGAGGTATAAATTCTTGGCATAGGTAAATTTTTAGGTTAATTTTTCAAGGTTCAAATAGAAGGCTGATTGAAAGCTGTTCCGATTGTCATTGAGCAAACTTTTCGGATTCCCAGGCCTCAAAAGGGAAATAAAGTTTGTTTTTAAATGTAACACGTAAAAGATAATAATGCAACCGATTGCATTTAAATTAAATTATTTGTGCGCGCTACAACAGGTATAAAATCATGTTTAATACCGCTTAAATGAATATGCAACCGTTTAATATCGGATCATCCAATCACGCAATCGGAAATCTTGACCAAAGAAGAAGATACCTGAATGTGAACCAGGAGTTTTTTTTAAGAATTTTGACGGGTTGTTTCGCTTCCGTGCATCGCTTATACCGGTCTTGATGTTATGTCGGTACGTTAGCTGTCAGGTCAATAGGAAACCCGGCTCTTCTTTTAAGGAATTTCAAAAAAATTTCATCATTCAGGAAAAATCGCCACCGATAAAAATGACAATACCGTGGCATGATCAATTATCAAGCGGGGGCGAAATCAAGCGAGGATCTGAACGTCTCCGGATCGCTAAAAAAGTAATATTTAAACTTCAAGGAAATATTCCAATATAAAACAGATTACCTGGAGCCATGCGTCTCCAACTCACCCTGTACCTTTAACATTTTTTGGGCAAA
>JBBDXJ010000295.1:5867-14078 GCA_040902445.1 Cyclobacteriaceae bacterium
AAAACGGTGGCCAAGTATTGTAGAAGAGGGACTATCAAAGTGAGTACTGTCACCTTTGTCAACAAGGCCTTCAGATGAAACAACTGCGGTATACGGTATTTTCAAAGGCACTTTTGAAAGTTCACGGTTGATATTATTACAGTTTGGAAGGTACCGCCCCAGCTCTCCAACAATAAACGGCAATTCCGGATTCCCAACTTCCAGCCTGATACGTTTAATAAGCTCTGTCAAATGATGAAGATATTCTTTTGCTTTTTCCGGACACCTGTCCGCTTCACCCTGATGCCACAACACTCCTTTTATAATACCTGACTTCATTGATTTTTTAATTCGTATAAGCGCATCATCATAAGGATGTGTTTTCGTCCCGGTATAGTAGGCGCCCGGGCGCCAGTCATCAATGGAGGACCCTCCGACAGCACAGGGGATAAGCCCTATTTTAACAACAGAATCTGTTTTAGCCATGCTGATCCCGAAAGCCAAACCAGGACCAACCCCGACAACAGGAGGCTTATCAAAGTGCAAGGGATGTTTAGCCTTTACCCATTGATCATCTTTATTTAACATAAAAACATTCGGATGGCTCTGATCCCTAAATTCATGACTAATCTCTCCCCTTCCGGCCATGTTGGACTGGCCGACTAAGACATATAAGTGAAAATTCGAATCTATTTTCTGCTGTGCGTTAACATGGATATTTAAGGCTGTTAAGAAAACCAGCAGGAAAATAAATTTTGCACATGGTTGCAGGGTCATTGTATGCTTTGGTTTTTACTAATAATAAATAAATTTACCTATATCAATTCTCCGAATAGTTTATGCCTAGATCGTTCGTCCTTACCTCGTTGAGCTTCTGTTTCAGTTTATTGCGCATTTGCTGCATGACATCTTCATATTGAGGTAAATGCGCCAGATTATTATATTGTTTCGCGTCGAATTCCATATCGTACAATTCCATTCCGCCTGCCGCGTCTTCTTCATATTGGATATAACTCCATTTTTCGGTGCGCACCAGGAAAGCCTTTCCGTCCAGGCTTACTGAAAAAGCCATATCCCGAACTTTATGCCCTGGATCATTTATGGTATTTATCAGACTTTTACCCTGCAGATTTTTGGAAACTTCTATGCCGGATAACGCTGCAGTTGTTGGATACAAATCCAACAACTCAACTAGAGAATGGCAAATTCCGGGTTTCTTTCCCGGCACCTTAATGATCAATGGAACCCGCGACGATTCTTCATGCAAACTCACTTTCATCCAAAAACGGTGTTCTCCTAAAAGGTAGCCGTGATCCGAGGTAAAGATTACGATAGTATTGTCTTCCAATCCTTCTTCTTTTAAAGTACCAAGTATCTTACCTAGCTGGGCATCCATATAGGACACTGATGCATAATAAGCAGCAATCGCTTTCTTCTCTTGCTCTTCTGACATCATGCCGTTTACACTCGTCACATAGTTTATGCCAGCCGCCGGGATGTCATCCCAATCTCCTGTTATCCTGGGAGGTAAAATCATCTGTTGGAAAGGATAAGGCTCAAAATAAGCCTTAGGCGCGATAAACGGGACATGCGGTCTGACAAATCCCACCGCGAGAAAGAATGGTTTATTTTTGTGTTTTCGAATTAATTCTGAAGCCTTTTGTGCCGTTTTTCCGTCGGAATAGTCTAGGTCATCCCCTTCTGCTTTTACAATTGACATGAGATTACGGCCTTGTTTTGGTGGCTCCAAGCCATAAGGATTTTCTTGAACTAATTCCCCTTCTCCTTCGGCGTTCCACTGAGGATCAGGGCTGTTGAAACGCTCGGTCCATGAAGCTTCGTCATCCTGACCATTCGTTCCCTCGATCCAGTCTTTAGTTCCCATATGAAAAATCTTACTCACCCGAGCTGTATAATAACCATTTTCTTTAAACACCTGTGCCCAGGATTTTCTTTTCGCCCCCACGTTCTCGCGACCGCTGACGTAACCATACGTTTGCGTTGAACTGGGATAATAACTGAACATCAACGATGCTCTTGAGGGGCCACAAACGGGATACTGACAATAAGCCCTTGTGTACCTTACTCCGTCCGCTGCTAATAGATCAATGTTAGGAGTTTTACAACCGGAGTTTTCATAACCAGATATTGCCGTCGTAGTCAAATCATCGGAAATTATAAACAAAACATTGGGGCGATCCTGGCCGCTGCTTGTTAGCGCAAATGATATTACATATAAAAGGGAAAATATTTTTTTTAAATTTTTCATAAGGTTCTTGTAACCTATTTATTTATATGATATTCCATTATCACCGAAGACAAATTGGCAGGCTCACAATGAAATGAATTACCTGTTCGTTGATTCAATAGAGGAACATTCGGTCCTCTCAATATAAGAATATTTTCTATTTCCCCTGGACAATAACAAGGTACTGATATAGGACAATGATTAGTTTTTAGTATCACAATCCGATTGTACATCTAATCTTGAAGTAGGCAGGTGCTTTATTGTATCTGATCTTCATTCCTACTTATCCATTTGACCTTGTAACAGACATCATGCGCCGTTTGCATGCTCTTTTGAAATCCGTCACCTCTCACCCGTTTCCTTGTGAGCATCATACCATGTTCGTTTTGTTAACAGATTTTCACGATACAGCCGATGATTCCAACTCGTGATGTGATTTTATCATAGCAATAAAATTTCCGCTCAACTTAATACCTCTGCCCTTGTAATAATTTAAGATGTCACTCCCCAGCCGTGTATTAATGTGGTTAAAATGGACCTCTTTATTGATCCTGATAAAGCCCAAAAGATCTGTTAAATCAGGCCTGGCGGTATTGTCTACCTGTGGTGCGTAGATCACACAATTGATAAAACTGGTACCGAGGGTTGTTCCTACCGTAAAGAACTGCGACACCGGATTAGTACCTTCGGCTTCAAATTTACAGCTATTGAATGTCAACGCTCCCGGCATAGCATCTTTATGATCTCCTGTTAAACGTGCGATCCTGCACTGATCAAATATTACCTCCGCTATATTACCACCAAAAAATGCTGTAAGGTCGTTACACCTGGTGATCCTTAGTTCAGGATATAGGGCGTATTCATCTTTGTATTTGTTATTTGCGGCGTTCTTCATAAGAAAGTGCACTGCTTCAGATTGTGGTTGTTGCGCGGCGATCTTCTCCAGATGAATGTCCTCGAATATCATCTTGCAGTTAGGCTTCAGCTGAACAGCGTCATATCCTCCTGCTTTTGACAATTTCAGCATCTGCGGATCCGGAACCTTCAACAGGCGCATGCCCTGTTGCCTGCCTTCAACCATTATATTACGGAATTCGAGATGAGACGGAAAGAAAACTCGCTCTCCATCCGTCCGCTGAGAAAATGCTGATGTCCGCATTAGCCACGACACGCTTTCAGATTCAGGTACGGTCCTGAAATCAACAACCACGTCCTCAACCTTCACTGTTCTGCCATACCCGATCGGATATTTGTAGTCAAAATCATCTGCCACAAAGGATAATATTGCTGTCTCGCCCCGGGTGATCGGAGCATGCCTGCAATTGCGAATCCGTATATCGCCATCCCACTTCGCGCCAAAATCTCTCCTGAAGGCAATAAAGCTTCCACCCATACATGTTGTGTTCTCCACAAACAGATCACCCCCTCCGGTAACAGTTATCCCGTTTGATCCTATTTTCGAATCCTTGATATAGAGATTCCAGCAATGGAAATGAACGTCGACCCGGTTAAGCACGCATTGTTCCACACGGAAATTTTTAAACAGGTTTGTTCCGAATACACCCCAGTGGATAGGGCTCCCTTCTGCCGTTACATTTCGGAAAGTAGCATTCAGTACCCTGTTTCCACCAATGCCATAGGTGCCTTGCGGGACATCACAGTCTGTTCCGGGCCGGTCCTTTTCCCAGGGGATCAACCTCACATTTTCCAGGAGAACATCATAGACGCTTGAAAAAGAATAAAAGCCGCCTTTGGGATTCATGGACATATCCGCGTTCCCGCGCTCAAGTCCTACCCATTGGTTGCGGATAATCGTGCGACTGCGCTGGACGGAAAAGCCGATCTGGATATATAACCTTGCCGGAGGAGTGCTTGGAGGTTCCCCTGACATATAGAAAGTCCCACCGTCTATCACGAGATAGCTGTCGTTCCCGGGATGGGCTACAAGTGAGCTATAGTCTGTAAACTCCCAGGCGATATCACCGAGGATGCGCCCATGCTCTTCAACAAAGAAAAATTCTTCCTTCGGCTTAGAAGACCTTCCTCCATACGCTTCCCCGCTCCGATATCCTATTTTATCATTTGTATCAGAAATAATAACGAGTGAATTTTTAAACTGAGAAAGTTCCGGGATAAGCTTTACACCGGGTTTGATCTGTGACAGAAATTTTGCCTTTGTGGCAGGATCAAATTCTATAGGAACAGATTTCTCCCTGCTAAGGACTATAAAGAGATTACCCTCGCTTGAGCCAAATTTTTCATCAACATGGAAAATGGTTTGTCCCCAGTGAACGTTATTCTGAATTACGATAGAGTTGGTGCTCTTTATCCAGAACTCACCGGAATAATTGATCACAGGGATTCGCATTGAGTTTGCATAAGCATGGGCCATTTTTATCTGTATGCCATCATCGTTCTGACCATCTCCCATCGCACCAAACATCTTGTAGTTTACGCTGGCAGTATTGATCAGCGATGCATAGAGATTATCTTTAAGGATAATCGCGCCTTCTGGAAAGTCAGGCTTCCCGCTCCGGATCAGATACTCCGCACTGCCACCGTCACCAGGTTTATAATAACCCATTGTGCGTGCGAATCCACCTTCCTTCAAAGAACTATCTTGCCTCAACTGCTCAACCGTATTGAAAGTTGAATGAACGGCTTTTCTTGCAGGCAGCGTGGCACTGGTAACTCCCGAAGCAGAGACGGTTGCTATGCCGGCCAAACTGAGAGCTTTGATCACCTTTCGTCTGCCCGGTTTTTCATTGTCATTTGACGAACTTGAGCCTGTGTTTTTTCTTGAAAATTTCATAAAGAGATTGATAAACGTGGTTCTCTAATACTGTAAGGTATGGACAGCAATTTGGAGTTTACAAAAAATGCCCGACAATATGTTTTGTCGATTTATAGAGACTCAATGAGAATGAGAATATTGATCAACTCCTCTAAAAATGAAGAAGCCGCACACGTTCTCCACCTCAATCACTTCTTGAGGTTCTGAACTTTGAACAACTTCGAACTTTGAACCTGCCTACGGTGGTGCTTCGGCAGGCAGGCTTTGAACCCAGACCTCAGAACCGGTCAAACCTGCACCTGGCATCCGGAAACTGGCACCTGGCATCCCGCCTCCTAAATCTTCCCCGCTTCCGTCATCATCATTCCTTTTGACGCCAGCGCAACGTGTGGACGTCCCTTCTTGTACCCATCGATCCTCGCACAAATAAGAAAAGCTTGTGCACCTGACGGAACGGGAATGCGCATGTGAAGGGGTGCGCGTTTTCCTGTGAGCGCCAGGATGTCAGAATAGACCGCCTCGGTTTTAGCACCATTGTTTTCCAAACCCGGAAATATTGCAATAACCCCAAAGCGGTACCCGTCAAGTGTTAACGAAAACAAACAACTCTATCAGCAGTATTTGCACTGGGAAAAAACGTTCGATGAATATCAAAGTATTTTAATCGCCGTTAACAATGAACAACTTTTAAACAAAGCATTTCAGGCAGGCCAATTGTCTTTAATTGAATACCTAATGGAGCTTCGTTATTTCTTTGATGCCAATGAAAAGTTAAAAGCGGCAGAAAGAGAATATCATCGAGCCATCGCTGAATTATATAAATTTCAGTTGTAAGTAGACTTCAGTTATGAAATGGATTACACGCGAACGCCCTAAGATTGACCGGATTGCCTGTCCGTGGCTAATAAAACGGTTTGTAGACAATGAAGCTGAATTCATCTATGTGCCATTTGACCAGGTGATCATCAAATCAAAAGAACTGAAAGCAACACCTTTCGATCTGCCGGATGTTGAGTACACGCATTACGGGGATCAATGCACCTTCGACTATATTATCAGCAAACATAAGCTAACGGACCCTGTCCTGAAGGTCATGGCTGTGATAGTGCGCGGGGCTGATACTGACCGTCACGATATAGCCTCCCAATCATCAGGTTTATGGGCAATTTCAGCAGGGCTATCAGAGAACATTCAGGACGATCAACAATTGCTTGCCAAAGGCATGATGATCTATGAAGCGCTATACACCTGGGCAAAGCATCTTCAAAAGGTAAAGCATACGCAGAATCCGATTGAAAACCTTCTCCTGAATGTTTACAAAAAATTCCTCAAACAAAAGTCAGGCACAAGGAAAATTCCCGCGTGGGCAAAGTGAATTCTGTACATTCGATTACATTGTTCCTGGATGTTAAGCCTAAGCAATCTGAGAAGTATTATTATGTTAGTATAGAATGGAAATGACGATTGGAATACGAAGGGCTTGTGACCAAATCCCATGTGCACGCAGAACTGGGACAAATAATTGCAGGCCAGAAGAGCGGCCGGGAAAATGACGATGAAGTAATCGTATTTGACAGCACTGGAACTGCACTTCAAGACGTTGCTGCGGCTTCAATTGTTTCGAAACTATCGGTATCAGCACCACGGACAATCTCCGCGATCTGCCGAACCGCGGGATCAATAATTTTGTGTTTCTTAACAATGTAATCGAATGTACAGAATTCACCTTCATGGGTGTACTCGGCGCCAGGAAGGTCATAGGGTATTGCGTCCAATTCTTTCGCCTTCTCAAAAACTTTGTCTTTGGGAACGTAAACGAATTCAGCATCGCTATCGACAAAATGTTTAATGAGCCATGGACAGGCGATGCGATCAATTTTGGGACGTTCTCTGGTTATCCATTTCATGTTAATCAATTTTGAAAATTGTATTTACTCCCGAAATTCTTCGCTCGCGCCCGGACCGTTAGCTTTGGCAAATTGCCTGGTTTTTCACGAAGGCTGGAGCATTTGTATTCGGAAGTGGTCTTGCCATTGTCCCTTTCCTTTACGGAGGTGTCGTAAAAGAATTTCAATGGTTGAATGAGCACCAATTTGTGGACGCTGTTGCTGTAGCCATGATCACTCCCGGCCCCGTGGTTATTACGGTTGGATTCATCGGATACCTTGTCGCAGGTTTTTGGGGAGCAACCGTCGCTGCTCTCGCTACATTTATTCCGTGCTATTTGTTCACCGTCATTCCAGCACCGTATTTCAAAAAGTACGGAAAAAATCCAGCAATCAAGGCTTTCGTGGATGGTGTTACCGCTGCCGCTATTGGGGCCATTGCAGGGGTGCTTGTTCTTGGAAAGCGGACTCTGACAGATATCCCCACACTGCTAATTGCCCTATTGACTATAGCGATCTTATTACGGTTCAAAAAACTGCAAGAACCGCTTATAATTGTAGCCGCAGCCCTAATTGGAATAATCCTTAAATTAGTGATAGAATCCTGACGAAATGAATCATACAATGAAAATCACCAAACAAATAGTACTCTTTTCACTTGCCGCAATACTGTTGAATTCATGTGGCGACACTGCCAAAAATGACACTGCAGAAGGTCAATCAAAGGAACTCGATATAGCTAAGCTGGAAGAAGTTCTTGGCATGAAAGGCACCACCAGGGATGGTGAGTTTAAAATCACTGTTGCCCAGAATGACCTTAATGTGGTTGTAGACAGCTTTAAAATCATCCCGCCCATGGGCCTGGGAAGCTGGGCAGCTTTTACTTCAACACCGGACGGAGCTATGGTAATGGGCGATATCATTGTCACTGAAACAGACCTGAAACCCGTTCAGGAAGAAGTTATCAGGCAGGGCCTCACGGTAACTGCAATCCACAACCACTTTGTCAGGGATAAACCACATGTAATGTACATGCATATTGGTGGCATGGGAGCAGAGGAAAAGCTGGCCCAGGGAGTCAAGGCGGTTTTGGAAAAAGTAAAGGAAGTAAGAGGAATGAATCCTGCCGATGGAAGCAAAGATCCTGTTGAAAATTCGCTGGATACCGCCCGGCTTAATAGTGTCTTAGCAAGCAAAGGTGAAATGTCGCGGGGCGTATTCAAGCACACCATCGGCAGACCGTAAATAAATCTTAAAGATCACGACGCCGAAGTTACATCCTTCCTTGGATTTAACACCTGGGC
>JBBDXJ010000296.1:0-13817 GCA_040902445.1 Cyclobacteriaceae bacterium
GTTCAAGCTTGCCCAGTATGGTCTCCTCCTGCTTCTCCTTATCGGCGATCCTTTTAATATAGTACAGGAAGTACTGCCTTGAATTGAAATTGTACTGCCACAGCAAGGTCTCGATACTCCCGGACTGATCGGAGTCTCCCTCGCCGGACACCTCGAGAATTTCCTGGATAAGGTTATCCAGGTAATCGAATGCGTGGGCCTCTCCATTCACGGAAGGTTTTTCCAAAAGCTGTCCCATCGCCCGGGTAAGGATGATGAACAGTGTTCCATCCAGCCTCGCGGCGCAAAGTTCCACCATACGGTTGAATTTTTCCTTCAGCCGTCTGATGGGCGCGTTATTTTTTTTGTCCATCACTCAAAGCATTCGGTTTCGCAATGATGTGATGGCAATATTGCATCCTGAATGCAAGCGCCGCAATAGGTAAAATGCTGTAAGCCGCGTGGAGGATTTATCCAAAAAAGTACAATACAATATATCACCCATGCAGGCTGCATGGTTATACCCAGTTCTACTGAACCCTGGCAGACGGGCATTCCCGGTTCAAACGGTGTCCCGGCCTTCGAGTGCATTGATCAGGTCCACCTTGTTCGTGGCCGACACCTTTGAGAACATATTGGATACATGCCGCGCCACCGTCTTTTCGGAAATGCCCAGCGAATATCCGATGATCTTATAGGATTGGCCCCTCATGATCAGGCTCACGATCTCTATTTCCCGCGGGGTCAGGTTGTAACTTTTACAGTTTTGCTCAAAAAGCTCCCGGCGGGATTGCGCGGAAAGAAGCAGCATCTCATATTCCATTCTGGACTGGCGTATGGAAGAGCGGACATAAATAATGGTCAGCATCAGGAAGCCGGCATTGGTCACCGAATGTTCGAGCACCTGGAAGTCTCCGAAAAAGACAATCACCGGAAGCGTGCCCCAACACAGCATGGCGATGTAAGCGGCGATCATCAGTTCATACGGATACTCGTCGCGGCTGCGGGATACTTTCAATTCCCGAAACCTTATGATCAGCGCTCTGGCCGTTGCGCAGATGAATGACACACCGTACAGAAATGGTACCACCACCGTTAGCCGGCGGCTCATATCCAGATTTCCGGTCACGTAGTAAGGGACTACGAACAGTAATAAAAAGGGAAGGAACAGAAATATGAACAGGCCGTACGTTGCGAAGAATCTAAGATTCTTAAGGTCGAACGCTTTGTAAAAGTAGTAAATAAAATACATGGACATCGCGAACCCGACCAGGTAAGCGATCACATTCTGGAGCGTGATAGGTATGGCAAATTGTTCGTCGGGGAAGAGGCCGCTGCACACATTATAAAGAATAAGGAATACCAAAAGAACCAGGTACTGCAAGCGCTTCCGGTCACTGGTCCTTTGCAGAAAATAGATTACCTGGAAGAAGAGCATGACCATCTCGAACACCGCGATCGAGAAAGTGACCATGTGCATTTTTGTGTCGAGAAAATACATGGCTTTACCGCTGTTCTCTTTTCAGGAAATACAGGGTATAGCCAAGGTCAAGCGTGTGGAATATCTCGAAGCCGAATTTCTTGTACCAGGACAGGTTGCGGTCGACAGATGTCTCAAGGTAGATCGGGCTTTGTCTGCGTTCACACTCTTCGATAACCTCTTTAAGGAGGGAACTCCCACTCCCCTTGCCCTGGTGGTCCGGGTCTACTCCTATAAACCATAAATGGCTATAGGGTAAAGTGGGATGAAACGCCTTAATCCGCGACTCCCGATTCATTACCTTGCCGACCCTGCGAAGACCGATTGCCGAGACTGCCAGTTTGAGATCCCACAAGAGCGTACGAATGGAGGTGCGCTTCCTGTCTGACATCAGAATCAATGTACAACCATGTCCATCCTCGGAAATCCATACTTGGCCAAACGCGTTGCACATATCATAAGAATACTCCATCAGTTTGCGAATCCGGTGTTCCCGTCCCGGGCCCGGCTTGACGACATAGTTCACACTCGGATTCTTATCGAAAGATCTCGACAGGATTTCAATAACGCGTTGCTTTTGATTGGAATTAGCCCTTTCCATTATCTACGTTTAATTTGTATAACGCCACTAAAGCACTTCAGGGCATGCTGAAGCAGACAGCCTTTGAAGACTTGATTTTGATCTCTGACAGAAGACTGGGCTGGGGCCTTCTGTTTTGCAATAAATCACAAAACTTTGTTAAAATCTTTCAAAGCATGGACCTCTCCTCAACGATTGTTGTTAAGGCGCCGCACCTCCGACTGGAAGCACGGACGCCGTTAACTACCTAACCCAAATGTTATTTTTGATGCATTTCAAAATTTTATGCAAAGTCTCAATCGGCACATGTGCATTTCGCCGCGTCGAAAATGAAACCCAATCTCTCGTGGCGTCAACACGCTGTGCCTGTGAAAAGCTGGGAATCATCCAAAATCCTCGATAATCCATTGTCCATCGATTTTACTTTAGTTCATATTTAGACGGAAACGTGCCCTGTGTGAACAGGTCTGTGCTGAACATTGTCGGTTTGTACTCGGTGATGTACGATACGTCGGCCTTCGCCGGTATTTTGTCTTTAAGCCCCGCACCCCAGAAACAAGCGTTCACAAAAAACCTGCGAAGGTCTTCATTCACCAGGTCAATGGAGGCGCCAATGGTAGAAGTCAGTACCTTGCCTTTTTTGCCGGGCTCCATTTCGTAGGTCATGGCCCAGGCCACCGGCATGATCGATTTATCGAGGTTAATAGGTGCTTCTGGAGTCATACCACTGGTACACTGGCCATACAAAAGTACTTCAGCACCTTCAGGCAATTTGGTCACAGTATAAACATCCGTTTTACACCAAATATCCTTCACGCCGTTAAGTATTGGATTTTTTGCATTCTGCTGAATGCCATCTATGAGGGCCCTTGTTCCTTCAACGCCATGATGACCGTGGTGGGCCACCCATGTTTCGCCCAGTACCTTCCTGCCGAAGCCATTCTTCCAACCCTTCACAGTGCTCCTGAAGTCATATTTTGCGTAGGGACTCTTCGGGTTCTCTCGGTAGTTGAAGGCGTGCGTTGCTGTCCTGATGCCTATCACGGGCTTGCCCGCTTTCAGGTAGTTGTCAATATATTTCATCTGCTCGTCGGGCAGCTCCCTGAAACGCGTAAAGATCACCATTAGGTCCGCCGTCTCCAGCTTTTGCAACCCCGGTATGTTGGAACGGTTCATGGCGTCTATGGCACCGGTTTTCGGATCGATGGAAAACAATACCGTGCAGTTGAAACCATATTTTCTGGAAAGTATTTGGGCAAGCATCGGAAGCGCCTCTTCCGACCGGTATTCCTCGTCACCACTTACAAACACAATATGTTTACCTTTGCCCGGGCCTGAAACGCCGGTATATTCCACCCACTGCTTTTGCTGTGCAAAAGACACGACCGTTGCCAGATAAAATAATAAGAAGAAAAATGGTTTTAGCATATAACTGTTAAATGGTATACATAAAAGGGTCTGTCTCTAATATTCTAAAGCGATATCTTCTTTCTGCTATGCACGGTTGATTGATCAATCGTTTCTAACCGCCAGAATCGCCGCCCATGAAGATTTACTTAATAGATTTTTTAATTATCGTTTCAAGATGAAAATTCCCAAACAAATTGCTTAAAAAGCGACCGCACCAGTTTAGTCATGTAATCTCTATCTGCCAACAACGGGTTATTTATGGATAATCCGGCAAAAAATAGAAAGAAAAAAGTTGTATGTTTGATCAAATTTCCGAAAATGGTCTTTATAAATTTTTTGATCGTGGTTCTTTTTTTCAATTGAATGAATAAACTGCCTTCTCTGTTATTTATCATTGCTATTCCTATTTAGTCATAAACACCCACTTTACATCTTTTGTATAAGCAAAAGGTTTACCGGGTAGCGGACTGGTCATGCTGCCTACCATATTCGCGTTAGTATCTCGTGTTACACTAAGTGTAACAAAAGAAAATTCACCTTTTTCATAATCGAAACTTACGCCATCATCATCATACAATGTAAAAATACCAGTCGCTTCTCCGTAATGACGAATGATTAATTGAGTTTTTTGGGTAGGTGTCGGAGCTTGTCTTTGCGGCGGTATCATCGGTAGAATGCCCCCATCTCTTACAAACAATGGAATTTTATCGAGACGGGGTGTAATGTTTATTGTTTCATTTTCTCCCGCCAGCGCTCCAGTATAGAAATCGTACCACTTTCCCGCCGGCAAATACACCAGCCTGTTTTTTTCGCCGGCAAACATTGGTGCCACCAATATATTATCTCCCATCATATACTGATCTTTGATATCTTTTTTTATACTCATTGCATAAGGATTTTTTGTAGCATCTAACTTCCCTGCTATTGCTGTTTCCATGAAACCAAAATTTTCCACAAGGTTCATAGCTCTGAACGGAGGTTTACCTTCAAATCTGTATTGAGCAAATGAACTATAGATATAGGGTATTAATTGCATGCGCAGATCGGCAACGTCCTTTACTGCTTTTTCGACTTCAGGAAAACTCCACGGTCGTGTTCCATCGGTCCATGCGTTGAGCATGGCCATTGGGGAAAAACAAACGCTTTGCATCCTTCTAACCCACTCCTCCGCGGTTTCTGATGCACGTACTTCGGGCGTCCACAAAACGCCAGCAAAACTGCTGTTGATTAGTGCCGTTATAAAATCTTTATGACTGTAATAATCATTGTATATGACGTAGGGGAAGGAGCTCGCTCCCGCATTGGATGCTCGAGTTAATCCATAAGTTCTTTGATTTTTTCCCTTAAACCATTCGGCAGTCATATTCTGTATCAACAATCCATAAACCTGCCGCATTTGTTCTCCACTGTAACCTGATGGAAAAGTAGCTACGTCTGGCCACAGCCAGCCATCAAATCCATCAGTCTCATCAATTTTATAACCACTTACGCCTATGTCTAAATGATTCCGGAAAAAATGTTCTTTCAGTAATTTTCTAGCTTCGGACAACGTCAAATCCGGAACAATACCATTCCATACAGTATGTGAGCCGGAAAATTTTTTCATGGCAGGATATAGTGAAGCCGTAGGCGATATATATGGATTTAGCCATAAATTAGAGCGGATGCCCATATCAGATAAAGCCTTTATAAAATCTTGTGGATCAGGAAATCTCTTGTTATCCCATTCAAATGTACAAGGATAAGCCATGCTCTGCCAACCGGGTTCTACCCCAATAAAGTCTAGCGGGAAATCATGATCTTCAAATAATTTTGCTTCCTTAATAATCTCTGCCTGGCTAAACAAAGTGGGCACACGTTGTGTAAATCCCAATCCCCATTTAGGAGGAAGATAACCGCCACCGTTCATTAAATTATATCGCTGCACCGCATTCATTGGAGTGGGGCCAGCAAACACATAGATCTCCACTCCTTGTGCAGGTACCAATATTTCTACTGCGTCCGAATAGGGTTGTGCAGACCAATTCTTGTCAGTATTTCTGTTATATAATTTCGGAGGATTTTTTGTATCAACTCTAACGGAAGTACCCACATACACCGTCATATACCTGGCAGCATCTATCAATACACCATAGCCGTTACTGCTGACATAAAATGGCACCGGCGCATGAGTGCGACCATTATCTTCTCCGCCATAGTGGTCGGAATGCAAATTTAGAATCCTACCGCGTTGGTTTACGGTCTGAAAATGTAAACCAAATCCAAAAATCTGTTCTTCACGTTTTAATGGAAACCGAAGGTAAATTTTTCCATCTTCTTGCTTGATTGAAATCTCCTTTTCATCCAATGGAAATGGCACCGAAGGCAATGCAGCGAATCCCTTTTCATAGGGTTTTACATTGGCAGCTTTTAACAAACTTATTGACTCTGGTTTTCCAACAACTGCTTTCCATATACCAGGTTGTATCTGACTCCATTTTGCTGCAACCTGTGCATCGGCAAAAAAACTATTCAATAGAATTGAAATTAAAAGAATGATTTTTGAAAACACTTTATTCATTGGAAAAAATAGTTTGAAGTTAATTGGATGACTACCGGACAAGCTGTTCAGTAATATTATAGGTAATTCCAGGCTTTGTATTCAATTTTACGATGGCACTCTCGTATTTTATTTCACATTGGCCACCATATTTTGAGAGAACAGCACATGTAACCAATTTCCCTGCGACCCATTTCATATTTACTTCATACCCACCCCTGGCGCAGATACCAGAAATTTGACCATCTTTCCAGTCGTTTGGCAGAGCAGGTAACAATTCAATTATTCCCTCACGGCTTTGTAATAACATTTCAGCTATGCCTGCGGTGGCACCAAAATTTCCATCAATTTGAAATGGAGGATGTGCACAAAAAAGATTGGAATAAGTACCTGCCCCTTTGCCTGAATATGTAACGGCTTTATCATTTACGACGGGAACCAACAAGCCCTTTAAAACTTTTAATGCACGGTCTCCATCGCCAAGCCTTGCCCAAAAATTTATTTTCCATGCCCTTGACCAGCCTGTTCCGTCATCCCCTCTTCTTTCTAAAGTTTTGCGTGCAGCATCCATCAATTGCGGCGCATCGGTTTTATTAATTTCATAAAAAGGATATAACCCATACAACTGCGATACATGCCGGTGATTGGGATCTGTTTCATCATAATCCCTTATCCATTCCTGCACTATTCCTGTTTTTCTACTAATTTGATTTGGGGCTAATCTTTCTTTTATCTCCCGCAAGGATGAAGAAAATTCGGCATCTACTCCCAGCAACTTCGCAGCAGCAATCGTGTTTCCAATCAACTCCCTGCCTATCTGCATATCCATTGTTGGACCCATCGTGATTTGTCCTGTAAAACCATCGTCCGTTTTATAGGTATTCTCAGGCGAGTTGGATGGCGCCGTGACAAGCCATTTGGTAGTTGGATCTTCTATTAAAATATTTCTATAAAAAATGGATGCTTCTTTTAACACCGGGTAAATTTCCTGCAAAGTTTCCTTTTTAGGATTGTATAAGTAATGTTGCCATAAATGTTCGCATAGCCAGGCACCCCCGGTTAGGGTTGACCCCCAGCCCGCTCCTTCACCTGGCGCAGTAAATTTCCACGGATTAGAAATTACATGGGCGACCCAACCATCACTATTATAATAAGCCTTTGCTGTTTTTGATCCCGGTCCCGTCAATTGCTTTGTGAATTCTATCAAGGGCTCGTGGCAACTGGCCAGATTGGTAACTTCGGCTGGCCAGTAATTCATTTGTATGTTAATGTTTAAATGATAGTCACCATTCCATGGTGTTTGGTATTCTTCTGCCCAAAGCCCCTGCAAGTTGGCCGGCAAGCCACCGGGCCTTGAGGAAGATATTAATAAATACCTTCCAAAATTAAAATACAGAGCAGGTAAACTAATATCGGTTTCCCCTTTTTCAAAACGGACCAAACGTTCTCGCGTGGAGAAATTGGAAACGTCTTGTTTTTCAGGCGCGCCTAATTGAAATTGACAACGATTATACAAGGATTGAAAATCGGCTATATGATTCTTTACAATCGTAGCCCATGGTAGTTCAATGGCTGCCTGCACTCTTTTTTTGACAATTGGCAATGGATCCGGACCCCGCTGCTCAACTGCCGGCCAGTTGAAATCAGTTGCCGCACTAATTACAATGATACATTCTGATGCTGATGAAACTATAAGGGCATTATCGCTCACTATTTGTTTTCCATCCTTTGTATTTGCTTTTACGTAACCCGAAAATCGAATCCCTTTATCGGTACCGGCAGGCAATTGGCCCGCAAGCGACAGTGCATTATTGTCAACTTTGGTTTGAGAATGTTCCTTTCTGTTTAATGTAAGTGTGAAATTTAGTGCGTTGGCTTTGTTCGCTGTTAATCGAATAATGATCGCCTTTTGTGGCGCACTGCATAATACTTCTTCTGTAAACGCAATCCCATTTGTTGTCCATTCTGTAATTGAAAGTGCTTTATCCAATTGCAGTACTCTTTTATAGCTCGTAACTGCTTTAGCAGTGTCCTTCCAATCAATAAAGAGGTCTGCAAATATTTGGTAGCATCCAAATTTCACATTTGCACCGGCACCATGACCAGAACCCGGACCGGCGCAAACAAAATGTGTTTGTAATAAATTTTGCGCTTCTCTATTTCTTCCTTCTCTTAAAAATTGTTGTATCTGTGGCAAATACATAGAGGCATCTTCTCTGTTTGGGTTTTGCACACCTCCGGACCACATTGTTTTTTCATTAATGATAATTCGCTCGTGAAAAGGATCACCAAACACCATTGCACCTAGTTGCCCGTTCCCCAAAGGCACAGACTCAGTGAATGATTTTGCCGGGGCATCAAATATTATTTGCTGATCACTTTGAGCAAATACGCTAGAGACAAGCGTGAATGACAAAAATATACTAAGAAAATTTCGAAGGATATTCATTTGGTTTCAATTTTTTATAGTGTCAATAAAATAATTGTCCGATGTTCTAACGTTCCCATATAAGCAACAATCTTAATGGCTTGCGCATTCGCCCGTGTGCAGATGATCTTGCTTATAGGGGTACGTTGAAGCTCAGTCGTACTCCGTGCCGGTAATTCATTCATCAAGTACGCTGATACTAGCGTGGGGAAATTTTGCCGGCAAAGGGTATGTCACGTTCCCGGTTGCCAGCCATTCCACTGCCCTGATCATGGTAGTTTGAAAGCCAATGCAGCGATAAGAAATGGGATAATTTTCACCCTTCCATAAATGTCCCATACTAGAATTATACACTCTCCCTTTTCCATATTCTACCACCCAATCCACCGGCCAGTTTTTATTAGTAGCGATATCAAACGCATACGAGAGCACCGTCACATTTTCCGCAGGGCCCCTTGCATGAGTATATAGTTCCATGGAGGCTGTTCGCCACTGCTCCGGAAAATCATTGTTGATAGGATGCCGGCTAAGAATATTTATCAACGCATCAAATCTTTCTCCATGACTCGTGTTGCTTCCTTCTCCCGGTGGGATACGGATGATTTTTTTACTCCTGTCTATTTCCAATGCAAAACCCGTTTCTTTAAGCCGCCAACCTAGCCCGATCATCCTATCATATTCTTTCCAGTGCGGAAAAGCGTTGTTAGCAGAATGTAGAATGTATAGCCCACCGCCATCTGCCACATATTGCTCTAACTTTTCTTCAATTCTTCGGGGCCAGCGCAATGTCTTGTTATGAATATTATTGGTATTCTGTATAACTACATTATAACCTTTGAAATCAGGGCTCCATGCTAAGAGGCTGTCTGTAGCAGGCGCAGTGGTCACTTCTATGTTAAAAAGCTTTGATTCCTCCAATATGTCAGGCGCTTCGCATAAATCCAGCTGAGCCTTCAGTATCCCATTTTTGTAAGGTTGCCATTGCAATTTGAGGCTTTTTGCTCCACTGATGATGACGTTTTCATCTTTATAGGCGCGGATGGCCAGAGAACGAAGCGCATAAGCGTTCAATTCGGCGTCATATTCCCCGGAGTCGATGAGCAGGCTCAGTTCGGCACGTTCGGCATCGGTGGCTTCGTTTTGAAAGGAGCGGTTCAGCAGGTACACAAATCGGTTCGGGGCATCCATAGGGAACTAAACGTTGGCTGTTTTACGGTACTATTAAAATTTGCTTGAGTTCAACCGGGATTTGGGCGCGGCTTTCTTATATGTCTTGGTCAAGAGGGGGCGGGAGTAGCGAGGGGGAAAGATTTTTTGCCTCGGCTAAATATTATTCAAATAACCGGACAATGGCCATTAGGAAAGTAAGGGAGGCAAGGTAACGTTGCAAACGACTGCGTAAGGTTAAAAGATCTTCGCGCATGTGCTTTTTTACCGTCAGCCGGGATATGCTCAACTTGATGGCAATGTTCTCGTGGCTGAGGCCGTCAATTTTAGCCATACGGAAAACGCGCTGTTGCTGCGGCGGGAGTCGTTCAACGGCCTCATTCAGCAATTCTTCATACTGCTTTTCAATGAGCGCTTTTTCCGTGGTGTTCTCATGACGTATCTGGAAAGCAAACTCACGTTTGGCAACTTCCATCTTCATTTGCGCTTTGAGGTGGTCGAAAATGATATTACGGGCCATGCCGTATACATAAGCTTTCACATTGGCCGCTTGGGAGACCACTTCGCGTCTTCGCCAAAGGTCCATGAACACTTCTTGGAGGATCTCTTTGGCCTGCTCCTGGTCCCTTATAAGCTTTAGTGAAACATTGTAAATGAAGGGACGGTAACGATCATACAACTGGACAAAAGCCTCTTCACTGCCCAGCGCAAGAAGTTCCAGGACTCGCTTTTCGTCGTATGAGTGCACTAGCGGACAAGTATTGAAATTGAAGAAGTGAAATGGGTCTTGAAAGAGCGAAGTTAGACAAAGGAGGGAAGGAAGCGAAAATAATTAACAGAAAGTTAACCTCCGCTGCTGATCCGGGAGAGCACACGTATCCTAACTAACAATATAGACTTGAAAATCCAGAGGAGGGAGTAGTTGGGGCATTGAAGAAAATTGAAATATGGACTAAAAAACGATGCTGAATTACGAGGCCATTTTTATCATTTTTATCCAAGGGCGATACAGCAGCACCGGAACACAATGCACTTCGGGTCAACCACTAATTAATGCCAATCTCACCAGCAAGCAGATCCAAGAGCGCTGCGGTCGCGCCAAAATTTCCATCAATTACTTAGCTGTTATCGCCAAGTATTTTTACACCTGCATCTTTCGCTAATTGGGCCCATTCAACAGCATTAAAGTTTGTTGGATTGAATTTGAAAGCACTTTATTCATTGATGTAAAAACTAGTTTGAAAAATAAATTTCGATGATTACCGGACAATCTGATCAATAACATTAAATAGTATACCGTTGAATACATTTAATGCCCTTCGGTCTTTCTCTAACTTCCGGTGCTGCGAGATAAAACGCATCATACATTTAACGTTTCTCCTTAAAGGCATAAAACCTCACCCAGTCAATTCCATTTCAACAGGCAGATCTGCGGGATCAACTTTACCAACCCAACTGCCGCCCAACTGCATATCCAGCAACAGGTAATACTTATATTGATCAAAAGGAAATTGGCCTGCTTTCTCTGTTTCAATTCGGGGATAAGCGAACGTTTTTTTATTATTTATGAAAAAAACCAGGCTATCCCGGTGCAACTCCACAGCGTAATTGTTAAAGCCATTGGGATCGATAATTCCGGTTGCTCCCGGTTTTGGTTCTTTAATTTTCAGTTTCTTGGTATAATGAGAATGTACCGTTTGATAAGCGATAGAATCAAAGTTCAATCTTTCCATAATATCTATTTCGCCACCATCCGGCCATTTCATACCCTGCGATAACAACCAGAAAGCCGGCCACGCACCACGTGCTCCATTCAGCTTCGCATATATCTCCAATCTGCCAAAATCAAAGCCGACTTTGTCTTTTGTGTATACGCCACCTGTTAAATACCTGGGCAGTATCGTTCGGCAAGCTATTGTTAACAATACCACGCAATATTAATTTACCATCACGCATGGCATAGCAACTGTCAAAATCGCTCATACACTTTTCCCAGTCTGAGGTTCCCCGCGGTATTTTAGACCACCGGCTTGTATCGAAACCATTAAGCTGACTAAAATTTTCCTCCCAGCTCAGCTCCATTTTTTGGGCATGCTTTGTGCCTGCGCAAGACACCAGCAGCATTGCTAAAAATGAAAGGGGAAATAATTTCTTACTCTTCATAAATGTATATTGTTCGTGATCAGTAATTACTTTAGTTGTATACTTTCAGGCTTCTATTTCAAGCAGCTTATAATGATAGTTTGACGATAGAGATGGTAAATAAATTCAGGATTCCTTATTTCAGCAGTCATGAGTCAACTCATAGGCAAGCTATTCAATATAATGTGCTGCCAGTTTCTTAATTTTGGGCAAAGCTGTAGACTCGGGAATGCTCAATCGCAGGGTGCTTACTTCTACAGGCTCAAATTGCTGTATTCGTTTATGTCCCACACTTTCGCCCTGAGCGAGTAGCTCCCACGTTCCATTTACCATACCTTCCACCTTGTACTTTCTTATTCTCTCTCCTTTGGCAATTTCTTCCATTATCACCACATGGTTTATTTTTGTAGGCGCTTCAAATTTTAACACCACTTCAGATCCTTCTGCGTGAGTCTCCGCCAAGCTGGTACCAAACCTTCTTTTGATTTCATCGCCAAAGGCTTTCAGGGCTTTGACATCTGCATCAGGCACGAGTCCTCGTGTGTCCACAACCACCCCTATCAACAGGTTAGTATTACGTCCCACGCTATGATAGTATTTGTGTATCATTTCTCTCTGGGAGTTGATCATGTCGTCCTGGCCTTTTCGCCAAAACCACCCTCCTTCCCAGGACGAGTTTTTACGTAACGGGGCATCTGCTTCTCCAGGACACCAAATGGGTGCATCGGGGTTTCCATGCAGGCCTTCAACGACTACAGTTCCGTCTGCTTTAGTAGTACTATCGGCTGTTGCCCAGCACGGGTAAGCAGCCAGTCCTTCTTCATTGCCCACCCAGCGTATCAGGTTTTTGGTGCCATACGGGCCTTGAAAGACTATTGCGTCGGGCTGCTTTTCTCGCAAGATGGGTACGATATCCGGCCCTCCCTTGGATTTTGGCAGAACACCTCCATCGAACCAGATTTCAAAAAGATCACCATAATTTGACCATAGCTCGGTAAGCTGGGTTTCTACTACTTTGTTGTATGCTTCCTGCGCAACGCTATCTCCGGTGATAACCAGCCCGGGATTGTCTACTTTGAAATAACCGTTTGCGGCTGCGCTGGCATAGATGCCCGGTTTTATGCCGTACTTTTTGCATGAGGCCACAAAATCGGCCACTATATCGCCCTCTCCGTCTCTCCAGGGAGAACTCTCCACGCTGTAATCATGGGCTTCCGTAGGCCAAAGGCTAAATCCGGTGCAATGTTTGGCCACCAGGACGGCATAATTCGCCCCTGCATCTTTGGCGGCTTTTATCCACTGGTCCGTGTCCAATTCTGCAGGATTGAAAATCTTTGGATCAGGATTATAATCCCATGCTTGTCGCCACTTGTACTCGGGTTCAAATACATTAATATCAAAATGAATCAATACCCCTATTTCGGCGTCTGCCCATTCGACCTGGCGAGCTGTAGGAAGCACCACCTTTGAAGTTTCTCTTCCTTCCAAGGCTCCCAATCTTCCTTGCTTGGTGCTTCGGCAGTTTAATGCTATTAGTGTAACAAGTGCAAAAATTCCTGCTTTAAAGTATTTTGTGTTCACGGTTTTATCTTTTTTTGATTCGGAAATGTTGTTATTCTGTCCATCATTGGTCATGTAGACATCACCACATGTTGCAGGTGAACGTTATTCTTTCGGTTCATTTTCATTTTTCACGTTGTTTAATCTCCGAAAGTCTTTTCCCTACAGCATCAATCTGCTTCAGATGATGCGGAAGTATTTCCCCTGTAGGTTTAGTTACCACTTCGAGACATAAAACACCTCCATTGGTAATAACTTTTTCGGCCTTTGCGACCAGCGAGTCCGTTTCGAATTGCTGTCCTTTACCCGCCCATTTTTCACCGAGATAGGTGAACAAAAACCATTGTACGCCGTCTTCCACCCATCTGCCGGTTGGATATTCATCAATGGTCTTTTTTTCGCCGGAACTGTAATCGCAGTAAGGAGTATTTACTGCTATTTTTCCGAAACCATAATTGTATGTAACAATACTGCGTCTGTTTCCTGCTTTTGCGGCCAGCGTATGTGTACTTATATTATGCTTC
Organism: Cyclobacteriaceae bacterium; assembly: GCA_040902445.1. GTDB lineage: Bacteria > Bacteroidota > Bacteroidia > Cytophagales > Cyclobacteriaceae > Chryseosolibacter. Next base: position 13,810 of record JBBDXJ010000296.1, read on the forward strand.
CGCGACAT
>JBBDXJ010000297.1:0-72559 GCA_040902445.1 Cyclobacteriaceae bacterium
CTAAACCTATTATTCACTTAACAAAAAAGGTCAACTTATTTCAGGCACACACAGTGGTGAGTGGTCAGTGGTGAGTAGTGCGTGCGACCCGTTGGTTGTGCCCAGAATTTATTTTGCAGTGAAATAGTGAATGGTGAATAGTGAATGGTGCTGCCCACAGGTTGTGCTGATAGCTTTGTGCAGCGTTAAAAAAATAACTCCACGTATGGCCAGCGGCCATAGATAATTGATGAGAAGAATAAAAGAAAATTAAGATCAGCGCAAAAAACCCATGAGTGGCAGACTCCATTCACCGTTCACTATTCACTATTCACAAAAGAATCCGCACGAATTTAGCGATAGAACCCAAGAATATCCCACGGCACGCCCTACTCACAACTCACCATTCACCATTCACAAAGCGCGCTGGCACGAGCGCGGACTATCCTATCTCAATCACTACATCATCCGTAAGCGGATGCCCTACACAGGTAAGCACATATCCCTCCGCGCGTTCCGACTGCGACAGTCCTTCCTCTTCATCGAGCTTTACTTTTCCAGACAGCGCTTTGCCGCGGCAGGCAGTGCAGAGTCCGCTTTGGCAGGAATAAGGAAGGTCAATGCCCTGGTCAAGGGCAGTTTCAAGTATTGCTTTGTTGGGCGGAACCATAACCTTATACTCCTGACCATCATACCGAATGGTGACTTCCCTGGCTTTCAATTCACCGGAGGCAGGCATAACCCCTTCTTTCTTCTGTTCTTTGTCGATGATGCCCTGCACGAAACTTTCCTTGAAGATCTTTTCCTTGGGGATGTTGCGCATCGCCAACAGGGAATCCACATTTTTCATCATGCCCTCCGGCCCGCACATCAGGTAAGTGGTTTTTTCGATACCCCAGTCCGGCACGCGCTCGAAAAGTCTGGTGAGCATGTCATGGTTGAGCAGGCCTGAGTATCCCTGCCAGTTCATGGGCGCGTTATCAAGCACATGTATCACGTGCAGTCGTCCTTCGTCATTCGTCTGCATTTCATCAAGCGTTTCCTTAAAGATAATGCTGTCGATATCGCGGTTGCAATAGATCAATGAGACAATGCTGTCAGGCTCCCCACTGAGTATACTTTTTAAGATCGACATCATCGGAGTGATCCCCGATCCACCTGCGAACATAATGAGATGACGTTTACCATCCCTGGAAAATTCAGTGGTGAACTGGCCCATTGGCTCCATCACTTTCACCATTGAACCCGCTTTCAGGTTATCGGGAAGCCAGTTAGACATTAACCCATCTTCTACACGTTTTACAGTGACAGCCAGATCCTTGTCCACAAACGGTGAGGAACAAAGCGAATAGGCCCTTCTCACTTCTTTACCCTTCACAGGCACGATGAGCGTCAGGAACTGGCCTGATTTATATTGAATGGGATTCTCAGGTTGCTCGAACACAATGGAAATGGTATCCCGGGTCTCCTGGACAATTTCCTTTACCCTGAGGTCGTGGTATTTCGGCCCGCCATGAGTTTCCTCTTTTTTTACTGGTTTATCTGATTTTTTAAAAAAACTAAAAGCCATAGTTCAAATTACGAATTACGAATTAAGAAAGACGAATTACCCATGAGCGGCAATATGTCAATTTTTAACACACTCCACCTGCAGCTGGTGTAAAGGATAACTATACTTCAACAAATAAAATTTAATACCAGTTTAATAAACCAAGCTCTAAGCGATTGGTTTCCATCATCTGATACAAAAATAACTTCCGGACTGATTTAATAAATGATTAGAAAGAGTCATTTGCTGAGTCAGATCAAAAAATCCGCTCAATTTAAGAATCCCATTTCATGGCGTTTACGTCCAAAAAATTAAATTTAAGCCTATTTAGGCACTTAAAAACAGGGTAAAAAGGGTTCAATCGGCAAAAGATTTTGGGTAATTGCCTCACTGGTTTAATTTTACACCTTAACATCACCACCGTGTCATTAAATCCCTTAAATGCCATCTCCCCCATTGACGGGCGATATTTTGAGATCCTGCAGCCACTTTCCCCTTATTTTTCCGAATTCGGGCTAATCCGCTACCGCGTTCGCGTGGAAGTTGAATACCTGCTTGCGCTTTCTGCGGTACTGCCGGAACTGAAAAAATTTCCCTCGGGAAAAATTGTTGATGTGCAGACCATCTACAAAAAGTTTTCTGAAGCCGACGCCAGGACGATCAAAGACATTGAAAAAACCACCAATCATGACGTGAAGGCAATTGAATATTTTGTCAAGCAAAAATTCGAATCACTTGGATTGGGTTTCGTCAAGGAGTTCGTACACTTCGGCCTCACTTCACAGGATATTAACAACACTGCCATACCACTATCCCTGAAAGAATTTATCTCCGCGGATTATCTGCCCCTTTTAGACGAAGTGACCAGCCAGCTCAAAAAGTTTTCAATGGAATGGCGCGACGTAGCAATGCTTGCTCGCACGCATGGGCAGCCGGCCTCTCCTACCCGGCTTGGGAAAGAGATCTCCGTATTTTCTACCCGCATTGAAAAGCAGGTTGACATGTTGAAAAGTATTCCTTTTTCTGCAAAGTTTGGAGGCGCCACAGGAAACTTCAACGCGCACTACGTTTCCTTTCCGGACATTGACTGGAATAAGTTCAGCGATGATTTTTGCCGGCATTTGGGATTATCCAGAAGTTTTCCCACCACCCAGATCGAACATTACGATAACCTTGCTGCCATGTTCGACAATCTGAAAAGGATCAATACCATCATGATCGATCTAAGCCGTGATTTGTGGCAGTATATTTCGATGGAGTATTTCCGCCAAAAGATAAAAGAAGGAGAGATCGGTTCATCAGCGATGCCGCACAAGGTCAACCCCATTGATTTTGAAAATGCAGAAGGAAATCTGGGATTTGCCAACGCAATATTTGAACATCTGTCGGCGAAGTTACCGGTTTCGAGATTACAACGCGATCTCACTGATTCTACGGTCCTGAGAAATATCGGGGTACCGCTCGCGCACAGTTACCTCGCGTATAAATCCCTTCTTAAAGGTTTATTAAAACTTGAATTAAATAAGACCGCCATCGACCATGACCTCGATTCCAACTGGGCTGTTGTAGCGGAAGCCATTCAAACCATTCTGCGAAAAGAGGGATATCCAAATCCTTATGAGACCTTAAGAACCCTGACACGAAAGAATGAAAAGATAACGCGCCAGACTATCGCGGATTTTATAGATGCCTTAGAGATAACGGCTGAGGTGAAAAAGAAGTTAAAAGAAATCACACCGTTTAATTACACGGGGAAATAGCGGCACCACCCTGATTTTGGCAAGCCAAAATCTGCCCCTCCTGGTTAAGGAGGGAAAAATTTATCAAGCTATTCCGGTTCAGGTGTGTATAACAATCTCCGCTCATGAAAATCGTACAGCGTTAACATTCTCAGGTTGAAATAAGCGATCCAAAAATCACGAAGGGCCTGAATATAGCTGCGTTTTGCGTCGTCTTTTTGTTGTAGGGCGATGTTCAGGTTCGTGATATCGATTTTGCCAATCAGATACCGGTTCTGGGAAACATTATATCGTTCGGCAGCCACCTCATCGGATTTCTTCGTGATCTCCAGCTGAAGTCTCAACATTTCAAACTGGCGCACCTGGGTCATAATGCCCTGTTCAAAATTAACTTCGTCCTGAGCGATTTGAAAATCAATTAATTTTTTTTGGGCCAGGGCAGTTCTCATATTAGCCTTGTTTCTTCCCCAATCCAGTACAGGGACGGCGAAAGTAAGATTGAACTGTTGTTGTTCGGTTGGGTTCTGGTAAACTTGATTCAAAATGAGTCCGCTATTATTCAAACCATAGGCAGCCATGGCATTTACCTGAAACCGACTGCCGCGGGCCCGGGCAACTGACTCCTCGCCCTCCAGCCTGCGCCGTTGAAACGCAATAAAGTCTGCGCGATTTTTCATGCCATGCTCCAATGCCTCTTCAACGGTTACCGAAAACTGAGGTATTGCTTCCGGTAATATCAATTGAAATTGTTCTCCATCATTTAATCCAATAAAGGAGCGCAACTGCAGCCTGGCCGTTTCAAGATCAAGGCTTGCTTCCGCAACCTGCTGCCGGGAAGTCAGCAACTGAAGTTCTACCTGTAATAGTTTATCTAGTGAAGTCGTCCCTATATTATAGCGACCCTGCTCAATTTTATAAATCGTATCGTTGTTGACGAGGTTAAAACTGGCGATCTGATGATTGATCTGTTCCTCCAGCACGTTAAAGAATCGCATCACTGCAGTTTGCGCAATGCCTTCCATCTCCTCCACATAATCCCTTTTGGATTCTTCATATTCCAGGGGCGAAATTCTCTTATCCCAGCGATAGCGGTTAAAAGCGAACAACGGTTGATTAAGCCTGACATTGAATACAGTTCCACTCCACTGTTCTGCAAGGCTGGATTCATCATTATAGTCTTTGAAGAAGCCCAGGCCGGAATTAGCGGAGATGGTACCTCCTGTAAATGATATAGGCTGAAGCAATCCGAGGGTAACTTCGTTGTTGGTCTGTTGCACAGGAATATACCGCCGGGTTCCATCCTCTTGAATAATCTGATTGACACTCTTGTAATAAAAAGGAAGCTGGCCTTCCAATCTCAGTTGAGGATTGTAATCAGTACGGAAGGTCCGATAAGTCCAGAAGCTGGTTTCCTTTCTTGTTTCTGCCCACTTAGAAGCGGGAGATTGAGTTCTCGCCCGCTGTATGATGTCGTCAAGTGTAAGGGTCTGCTGGGCTGATGAAGTGAGGGGAACAATAAGAAAATAAAAAACGAAAACGGGTTTTAAAACTTTATTCATATCGCAATGAGGTAATTGGATCCTGGCTGGCGGCTTTTCGTGCGGGGGCAATCCCAAAGATCAACCCTACTGTAGCGGCCACGCCAAAAGATAAAACTATTGAACTAAAACTGATTAGGGTGGGTATCTCTGCAAACTCGGAAACGACATAAGCCATTGTAACTCCAAGTATCACACCGATAAGACCACCGGACACGCTGATCATCACAGCCTCAAATAAAAACTGCTGTGTCACATCACTCTTCTTGGCGCCGATTGAGAGCCGGAGACCAATCTCCTTTATCCGTTCAAGCACAGAGGCAAGCATGATATTCATGATACCAATTCCCCCGACGAGCAGTGAAATACCTGCAATTGCGCCCAGGACATAATTAAAAATATCGTTTGTGCGCTGTTGCTGTTTTAATAATAACTCTGGGATCTCGATTTCAAAATCTATCATATCATAGTGTTTCCGTTTCAGCAAGCGCGATAAAACTTCCGCGGATGGTTGGAGCGATGGCGTCTGATCAACCTGGATCACCAGTCTGTCAAGTTGATGATAATTTTTCGTTTCAGGATCATTTGGATCAGCCTGGGTGGTGGCAGCTGATACCGGTCCCCCCCTGCTGCGACCTGATGCCGAAGCCTGACGCAATTCCGCAGATGTAAGCTTATCGCGGTCTTTATAGCGGACAAGCATGGTCTGCAACGGAACATAGATATCCATGTTAAAATCACGGATACCAAGTTTACTGATGCTGTTCTCTGAAATAAATCTTTCGTTAAGGACGCCGATGATCGATACCCAATGCGGTCCTACCTTGATGTTTTTACCGATCGGATTTTCGGTCGGGAAAAAACGGGTTCTGATAGATTGACCGATAATGCACACTGGCGATCCCGCCTTGCGCTGGGCATCGGTGAACATCATGCCCTCCTCCAGTTCGAAATTATAGATTTCAAAATAAGATGGCTCTACACCAACCAATTTCGCAGACCGGCGGTAACCCTGGCGCACGACGGTGGTTTCGAGAATGATCTCTGGACTGATCTTGGTTAAAGCAGGAATTGTTTGCTGAATACTCGCAACATCGCGCATGGTTAGTCCGGGAGAGAATTTCTTCTTTTCTTTCTGGCCCACATTCTCCTCTATCTTCTCCTCCTCCTGTTCGATAACAGGTTTAACAACGATGTTATTTACTCCGACGAGTTTGATCTGTTCCAGTATTTCCTGTTGGGCACCATTACCGATCGCAAGCATAGCAATCACAGCGGCTACTCCAAAAATGATACCCAGCGCCGTTAACAGGGACCTGATTTTATTGGAGATCACTGCATCAATTGCAATATACAGGTTGGCTAATATCCTTTCTACCATGATTACCTGGTTGGAGGTCCAGGCCGCCCAGCCCTGCCTATTTGATTGGGTCCAACCTCGGGTTGAACAGGTGCCTCCTCTTCTTTCTTCTTGCGTTTGCCATTCATTTCAGGCAATAGCCTGATTTCCTTATCCTCCTGGCCTACAGGCAATGATAAGTAGACACGATCCCCAACTTCAAGACCACCAATGATCACGGCATCATTGGCATTGGTTTCGCCCATTATCACTTCCTGCTTGATCGTGTTAAGCCCCTCGCGTTTGTAAACATATGTTACAGTGTCGAAATGACTGTGAAGGCATTCAAGTGGAACAAATACAGCTTTGTCGATAAGACTCGTAATGATCTTGTTACTGGTTGTCATCGATGGCCGGATCGTAGGGTCGGTACCGCTGATCTCCACAGAAACTTCAAAAACTTTTGCATCAGAATTCGGGCGCTGTTCGCCCACGTTGGCTACACGTATTACCGAACCTACCAGCTTTTTATCAGGGTACGCATCCAGACCAACTTCTACTTTCTGGCCGGGTTTTACCTTGCGCACATCAACCTCATTGACATAGGTTTTTGACATCATGGTAGTAAGATCCGGCAGTGTGGCAACGGTTGGATCCCACAGATTGACCTGTGATCCGGCCTTCAGAGGCTTGCCATCCCACGGGTTTTTGTGGTAGATCACCATTCCCGCTTCGGGTGCCGAGATCCGGAAACCTTTAATGGCTTCCATCATCGCATCGTTTTCAGTTTGAACCTTCCGCAATTCGGCTGACTGCTCCCTCATTTTTGCCGCGTTCTTTCGTTTGCGGATCTTATAATTTTCCAAAGCCTGCGAATGTTCCCGCCGCGCTCTTTCCACATTGATCTCAGCCTGTTTAATGGTAGCGGGCGGTTCAAATTTGGATTGCTCAAAAATTATTTCCTTTTCCACAACCGCATACTGCAGATTGATCAGCTGATCACGCGCTTCCCGAAGTTCCAGAGTAGTGTCAAGTTGTGTTTGTGTGTATTCCGCATTTTCGCGGTCCAGCTCGATTTTCTTCTCGTTTAACTTTGTCGCAAATTCAGACTGGTCAAGGGTTGCCACCCATTCGCCTTTTGCGACAACCGTACCCTCATCGACTATGCTCTGTATGGTAGTTTGGAAGATCCTGAAATCGCGCAAGCCGGCTGGCCCCATGATTTTTACCGAGTTCTTTGCTTCCAGTTCTCCGGTGGTTTCAATTTCCACCTTGAACGGGCCGGTTTTGACATTCGCGATGATGTCAGCTGTCTCCGTTGATTTATTGCCTTTTACCACAAAAAAGGCTATCAGCAACACAACTACCACCCCTGCACCAATGATCAGGTTTCTTTTCATAATGGGTTTTTTATCGTTTGTAATAGGGTAGTGTCACTCTTCATGACACCCATGGCATTTAGAACAGCAAAAGTACGACAAAGGTTACATTTCCTTTAACCACCTAAATAAATGCTTTTCCAGCTATGTAATAACAAAAATGCTGATGGAAGGAGTAATGCCCCGCATCAGCATATTTAACGAACGAATCGCGTCAGCCGAAATTATTGCTTTGCTCCTTTTTTTAGGACGAACTTACTCAGCGCTGCATTCCTGTCGATTTTTGCAGATCCAAAATCCTTCAAGACAGAACTCTTGATACTTACTTCCAACGTACTGGGTATCCCACAACCTTTGCATTTTGTTAATGAAATGTTAAACACGAGAATTTCATCGTCTTTCAGGCTCTTCACCGTCCTGCCATATTCCAGGATATTTTCTTTTACATCCTGTTCAAAAGCCGAATATAATTCAGTGACTTTTTTATCCCGCGCTTTCTGATCCAGGTCGGCAAGCCCGATGGTAGGCAGGGTGAAACTGTCCGGACTTTTCTCTTCGCTGCTAAGCATCTGCATGTAGAATATCGCTCCGTAATCTTTCAGCCGCTCGTAATATACATTGCCCTGCACAAAATACGTTTTCGACAAATCGGGACGGTACAATCTGGTGAAAATGCTCGAGATCATCTCCATGTCCGGTTCCCTCGTATCTACAGATTCCGTATTGACCACTGTAATTTTTTTCAGCGCCTGATCGCGGGTGAGTTTTCCCTGCTTTAGTGCCGTGATATCTGCTTTTGTACCCTCCACTGAAATGCGGGTGCGTTTGCCCGATCTAAAATAAAAGTTCGGACGATCGTGCTGGTTAGTGACGACAATCCTTTCGTTTGGCGCAAGCTGGCTGATCAGGAAGTCACCGTAATTGAGTATGAAATTCTGGGCAGCCTGGATCAGGCGGTCGAAATAAACTTCCTGCACACTATCCACAATCATTTCCTTTTTTTCCTTGAGCTTATATGGTTTCGCCTTGATCTTCTTAATGTCACCTTCTACTTTTTTAACGTCACCTTCGACTATTTTAATCTCATCTTCGATCGCTTTAGCCTCATCTTCATCAGATTTAAACTCAATTTTACCGGGAGCAGGTGTCCCATACCCGTTTGTCCTGATCGAATACTGGAAACCATTGCCATCCGAGATCACCGTAGCTCCGTGAAAGTCATCCCCACCCAAATTGATTACGAAGGGCATTGCGTTGTCGGAGGGCAACCTGAAAGTAACGCCATAGCCAGGTTGATAGGACGCTTTAACATCCATCCCAAAAAGAGTCTTTTGCTGCCCCATTTCTTGTTTGATGAGTGTGGCCAAAACATTTTCAGCCACTTCAAGATCGCGGTTCATGCGTTCTTCATCTATCAATTGCGCGAAAGTTTCGTGTGACTGAAAGCACAACCCAATGATCGCGATGATCCAAAACTTCATTATCTTTTTCATAATTTTTTTTCTTTTTATTAAGTACCCTTCAGGGGATTTAGGGGCTCTAGTTTTTCGTTTCGCCTGAGACCGGACTTCCAACCGTGGTAATGATACTGGAAAGGATCTGTTCCGTCTCCTGCTTGAACAAGTCGGTATTTTGCTCCAGACTGTTCATGCGTGTTTGTACAAGCCGCAGGTCATCGTTGCGCTGTTGCTGCAGGTATTTTGCAAAATCGACCAGCAGGTTTTCAATATACTTCTTTTGTTCTGTGGAGGTAAGCTGAAAATAATCCTTTACCTGTTCCATATTCTCCGTTCGGATACCATCTACAAACAGTCTGATCTGTTCTTGTGATGCGGTGGAAGCTTCCCTGACAAGCTGATTGATCTTTCCGGAACTAAGCGCCAGGTTGCTCCGGATCGAAGCATTCAGTTTGTTTTGAGTTTCCTCCAGGCTCGCCTGCACCACAGTATTATTTCTGTCCAGGGAAGTATTGATCATCTGCTGTACCTGTTCCGGCGAAAGGGGAGTTACTGCCGGGGCTTCCTGTATGGGGTTGTCGGGTGGATTATCACCAAAAGTCAACCTGAATTCATGATCTGAAACTATTATTTGAGTTCCGGTGAGATTTCCCACGAGAATGATCAGGAGCAGAGAGGCTGCCACCGTTGTGATGATCTTAAAATAGGGAGAGTTCCGGAGCAAGCGGAGGGCACCAGAACCGCCGGCCGGATAGTTGTTGGCGAAAAAGATCGGTGGAACAATAACTTCCTTGTCCTGGGCGCTGGACAACATTCTGCGCAGGTTCTGATATTTTTCCAGCTCCTGACGCGCTTCCGCGTGCTGCAGAATGTACTGATCGAATTTGCGCTTTTCCGCATCGTCCAGCTCCCCGTAAAGGTAAGCCATCCAGTCTTTTTCATCCGGTTTATAGCTCATAGCCTATGGTATTTTTATTGATATTTTTTTTCTCTAAAATTTTTTTCAATCCCTCAAGACCATAATACATTCTTGACTTCACTGTATTCTCCGAAATATTAAGGATCTCAGCGATCTCGCGGAACTTCAATCCTTCATATTCCTTCATAATTACAATCTCACGCTGTTCATCATTCAGTTCCAGTAGTGCTTTTTGAAGGATATCCGAAAGTTCGACCTGCTGCAGCTGGCGCTCAGGATTATCATACCGCTGTCCTGATGATTCCCATTGCGGTGAGTCCTCTGCATCCCTGTTCCAGACCAGGTCAAAAGGGAGCGAACGGCTGCCTTTTTTCTTCCTGACCTCTTCCCTGCAATAATTGACCGCGATCTTATACAACCAGGGCTTGAACCTGGCGATATCCTGCAAACTCTCGAGGTTTTTGCACATGGATATAAAAGTCTTTTGTGAAACCTCCATTGCCATGTCGTGATCCAGGAAGAACTTGTATCCAAAATTGTAGATACGCTTGTACCACAACTGTACAAGTTTCCCCTGGGCAGCCTGGTCCCCTGTTTTTGCCCTGACAATGAGGGTATCCGAATGCATCATGGCTATGTCCAGTAGATTTTCTGCATGCATAATCACTGTTTTGGCTATCCTCGCCCTAAAAATACCGGTTCCGGTCCGTTTTCCCTATAATGATGGACATGGTCGCCCAAAAGTTTTAAATCAGTAACTTTATTTTTACCTGGTTTGCCCGGTATTGTCCCTTACCGCAGTCAGAGAGCTTTGGGGGTTTTTGGTTCGGGATAATTTTTTAAGACGGTAAGATCGAACGGTTATCTTTGCCGTGTATGAAAAGGCTCATTTCCTTTCTTATTCGCTTTGTCCCCAGGAAATACCTTCAAAGGATCAGCGGCCCGGGATTAAAAATTGCGGGCCTTTTCCTCATTGGAAAGAAGGTGATCTGCCCCATTTGCTCGAAAGGTTTCCGGAAGTTTCTTCCGTATGGTCGAATCAATCCGCGGCCCAATGCATTGTGCCCCAGCTGCCTTTCTCTGGAGCGGCACCGACTGATCTGGTTGTACTTAAGAGAGCGCACTGCATTCTTCCAGGGGAAAAAACCGGTTCTTCATATTGCGCCCGAGGGCTGTTTTATTCGGCGCTTTGAAGATATTCACCAGGAGCAATACATCACCGCCGATATCGAGTCGCCTCTGGCGAAAGTAAGAATGGACATCCACAAGATGCCCTTCAAGGATAATACCTTTGAAGCAATACTTTGCAATCATGTGCTGGAGCACGTCGCCGACGACATTGTCGCGATGAAGGAAATTTCCCGCGTCTTGAAGCCAGGTGGGTTTGCAATTCTTCAGGTTCCTTTTTTTCATCCGGTTCCTGAAAAAACCATCTCCGACCCTGCCATTACAGATCGAAAGTTGCGCGAAAAAATGTACGGTCAGCATGACCATGTCCGCAAATATGGCAAAGACTATTCACAACGAATTGAACAGGCGGGGTTGAAAGCTGTCGAAGAGGATTTTGTCAATACCCTACCCGAAGAACAACGAAAACGATACGGGTTGGTTAAGGGAGAAATTATTTACAAAGCGATCAAACCGTAGGGGGACGGTTCACGCGTCCCCTGGTTTAAAGTAGAGGGGGACGGGTAAACCGTCCCCCTACGAATTATTTTTTTCGGATAAGGATATCGCCATTATAATTCTTCATGGTGAATTCAGGACCTCCCCCGTTTACCTCGGCGCGCTTCCAATCATCTATCACAATTTTTGTGACTCCGCCTTTTGTGTCCTTCATTTGAACAGGGCCGCTGCTGGTGAGATTCACCTCGAAGCCCGTAAAGATCTCACCCTGTTCAGTCTTCATTTTCATAGTTGCTTTCAGGGTTGGTGGAAACGTCAGATCTATATCCCCATTATATGTTGAATAAGACATGGGTGTTCCATCCGTTACTTTATCAAAAGTTGCCTTGATCTCTCCATTATAAGTGGACGCTACCACTGAACCTGAAATGTTTAATGCTGTGATCTCCCCGTTGTAATTCGACAAGGCCAGTTCACCCTGCACATTGGTCACCATGAGGTCACCTCCGTTATAGGTGTGAAGGTTCAGGTCCATTCCGGAGGGAATTTCAATTTCAAGATTGATCCTGTGATGCCATGAATTCGATTTTACCGTCACATCATTGTTAGTTTCCGTTACCTCCAGGTCCATACCCCCGCCGCCTATGCGTTTTAGTCCGTCTCTTGAGTTGGATGAATTCTTCTCATTTTGCTTGTTTTGATTCCCTTGCTTGTTTTGATTCCCTTTTTTCTGATCATCATCGTCTTCATCCTCCGCGGAAGCGTATCTAACCAGCACATCTTTACGCGCGGTGCCCTTCACGGTAATTGATCCGTAATTCAGATGAGCTTTTAGTTTTCCGCGTTTCGCCGGATCGCTTAATGGAACAGTAAATTCATTGTTGGATTGTGCCTGCGAAATGGAAGTTGATATTAGGACCAGCCCGAAGATGATCAGTATAAGACTAATAATTAAGAATTTCTTGTTCATGATATTTTTCGTTGAATTGGACTTTAGTTAGTTTTTTCTTTCACGTAAACGTTGCCATTAAAAGTTTCAAAATCGAGCATGGCCCCTCCTCTTCCTATCTGATATCGATTACCATTAATCTTGTATTTGATTCCGTCACCCTTGGTTGCTTTCTCAACTTTGACAGGAAGTGTTTCCAAAGAATTGAGATTGGTGTAAAAGCTCCCGTTAAAACTTTCAAAGCTCATATTGGCTGAGAGGCCGGGTTGGAATAAAGCATTGATGTCGCCGTTCAGCGTATAAAACCGGCAATCTCTTCCAGGGTTTTGCGCATATTCAATATCCACATCGCCGTTGATGGTGTGGGCATCAGCTTCACTTTTGAGATTTGTCAACCGGATGCTGCCGTTAATGTTTCCCGCTTTGACAATACCATTTATATTTTCAACCGTCACGTCTCCGTCGTTGATGGTGCTGACGAGGAGATGAAGAGAGGCCGGGACTTTGAGGGTAAAATCCATTTTGTAGTCATAGTCGATATGACAATTATTTTGCCACTCGGAATGATAACCCCAGCCCTTGTCATGCCTGTTGGATTGACCTGAGCGATTACTTCTTTTCCGGAATTGATTGCAGCCATCGCTGACATAAACAATAATCGTGTCGGCCCGGTCGATAATCCCTAACTGAACTTCCTGCTTGCCCTTTTCCAGCCGCGCATCCGTTTTTGCATAAATAGACCTTTTTACTTCCAACAGGATCTTTTGCCCTTCGTACCCGACAACCTTTACATTTCCAAAAATGTTCGAGATCATCAGCGCATTATCAGGTGATTTTTTTTCGAAAGTAAGTTCCTTTGAAATCGTTTCGGAAAAATTCTGGGCATAGGTTGCTGGTCCCAGCACAAGGACCAACAATAATATTTTTGCTTGCATAGTTTCTTAAATTAAGACCTCCATATTTTCTTTAATTCTCTTTTTCACATCGGCGGGCGTGTTGTCCGACTCGACAATTTTTTCAAACTCCTTCACTGCCGATCGTTCTTGTAAAGCCGCCATCAGCTCTGCGAGGGATATCTGTACCAGAGGTGATTCTTGCTTGCTGATAGAGCGGATAAGGGCTGCCCTTACACTGCTGTCTCGGGAGTAGGGCTTTAAAGCATCGAGGGCAGCGAGTCTTACGTTTACATTCTCATCCTGATTCAGTGTCTGTATAAGGGCATTGGTGACTTTCATGCTGGCCTCGTTCATTTCCTGCGTGAGGTTTACCGCTTTTAGCCTGTCCGTTGCGGATCCTTTCTCCAATAGTGAGAGCATCATCATTTCCTGGAGGTCAGAAACCTGCTGGCTTAAGACTTCGATCTGTTGGCTCCCCGGATTGTTTGAAGGGGGCCGTAAAAGATAGCCTGCCACAAGACCGAGAATTAATGTCAGGGATGCCATCGCCAGTTTTGGCGCAAATTCGGGCCACGAAAAGAACAATTTCCACGAAGAAGATTCCTTCTTCCTGTTCTCGGAAGAAAGCAACTGATAAAAGCGTTGATCCAGGCTTGCGCCAGGCGATGGCGTTTCCATTTTCAGAATTTGCTGATCCAAAAAATGCAAGCCCTCAATGTCTTCAATGCTCACCAAACCGGCTTCCAGTAACTTTTCTATTTCCTTCCGGTATGCCTCGGTGGATTCGCCGGAACTAAACCGGGCGAGCAATCGCTGAATGTCTTGCTTTTCCATTGTTATGAATGCTTTTCTAATTTTCTGTACACTTCTTTTAATTCCTGCAGGGCCCGAAAAACTTTTACTTTCACCGCGCCTTCGGTGCAGCCCAGGATCTCGCCTATCTCGCGGTATTTTTTATCGTGATACTTGCTCAGAAGCAGAATTTCACGTTTATCTTCCGGCAGTCTGTCCATGGCCATGGAGAGCATCTGTAATTCTTCATCCTGCTGGAATTCTGTTTGCCGATTTTCGTCGTTGCTAAGCCGGTCCTGCCATTGTTCGAGATCGTCCCTGCCCTTCCATTTTATTTTCCGGCAATGATCATGGCTCACATTCCGCGCAATATGAAACATCCATGTCCTGAACTCGCCTTCTCCGCGGAAGAGATAGCGGTACTTCAGTATCCGGAGAAAAACATTTTGCACCAGGTCCTCGCTTAAAGCAACATCCTTATTAAGTCCGTAAAAAAAGCCAAACAATGGTTTTTTATAACGCTCGAATAATAGCCCAAGCTTGTCAAGATCGCCATCTTTAACCTTGATCATCAAGGCATTATCTCCAAGTGAATTCAAACCGGATGCAAAAGTTTTCAAGAAGGGAAACTATGGGTTTCATCAAAGGTTACAAAGATATTGGTTGATTTCTTAAACTTGGGGAGAAGGTGCGGGCGCGATCCGGCGGATGACTATCGGGGCTGGCCTTTTGACCAGCGGTTTTACCTCATCCTGAATATCGCCGTAGGAGGAAACTGGGGTGGCGCCGAAGGGGTTGATCCCGATATCTGGCCTCAGAGAATGGAAGTTGACTATGTACGTGTGTATCAGTGAGTTGGTGAGTAGTGAATGGTGAATTGTGAATGGGTTATCCCACTCATGGTTTTTCATCAATCCCTAAAATTTTCAGTTGGGGATAGTCAATAACAAGGATCCAAAATAAGATGGCGCACACGCCATTCACAATTCACATTAAAGGCTCCTAACCTTTCCTGTTGAGAAAAGTCAACAACCAGGCCCCTAACAAGAGACGCACGGGCCCATTCACCATTCACCTAAAGGCTTCCCAGTTCCTGGAGTTTGTTTCTTTCGTTCTGAAGTTCGCGCGACAATTTCGTTTGCTTGTCCATCGCGCGTCGCTTATAATCTTCATATTCCGCGCTGATTGAATTCATCAGCTCGATCTTCTCCGCAAGATTTTTCCGCATCATTTTCAAGGTGTAATAGATTACCGCGATTACCAGACCAAGGAGAATGAGTATAACGCCTATCAGACCGGCAAAGAAGCCCTTGTCAAAGTCGATTCCAAGCACGGAAATGTGCGTACTGGCATACATGACATCCTGCATGCTTTCTTCCTTTCCTTTTAAAGCTGCTTTATTCTGATCCAGTTCCTTATTTAAATTGCTTATTTCAGCGTGTGCCTGGCGGATGGAAGATTGTTTCTGATTCAGGGAGTCCTGAATTATCCGCCACATCCCATCAAGGATATTCTCCTTGATAACTTTGTATTCCTGATAATTTTGCGATTTGTTTTTCATAACCAGGTAGCGTTCGCGCAGCGTCTGGTTATCTCTTTCCAATGCATCGCTAGCGGTTTGTGCAGAGACACCAACAACGGCCAACACGCAAATCAACAAAATAGTGGTACGCTTCATAAGAATTTTGAAAATAAGGTTTATTAAGCCTGCAAATTAAACGCAATCAATTTTCGTAACCAAGAGAAAACGAATTAGTGTTCGATTTAGTCGGTACTTTGAGAAAATGGCCGATAAAACACGGTTCACGGTTTTTAGCGGCTGTCCGATGACACAGGAATTAACAAAATTTAAGAAAATATGTTAAACGCCCGCCGGGATCACCGGTATTGCCGGTACCAATTTTGTTCGACATTCGGTGATATGACAAAGGAGCCTCCTTTTCGTCAGGTCTTTTTCTTAAAGATCAATTCGCCATTTTGCACCTGCAAGATACGGCTGAACAGTTTTGATTAGCTTTTTAACAATTTAAAAGCGTGACTCCACTCGTTGTGCAGAAAACCCGGGATACACCATAAGATGCACAAGGGTTCAATAGCGCGCGCTGCCTCTGCTTTTCCCATGTCAGCGGTTTCCCATCCCAGTTCACTGAGGAGGGCTTCCACAATTTGCTTCGAGGGCGCATCATTTCCACAGATAAACATAGTGGGCTTATCCTTTAACTTTGGGTTTACCATGAGCGCACTTCCAACGCTGCTAAAAGTTTTCACGAACTTCGCGGCAGGAATTGCTTTCTGAAGTTTCTCCATGAGCGATTCGTTGAGATCGGTAAAAAACTTCAGGACACCATTTTCGGGCGGCTCTTCTGAAATCGGGTTGGTCGTATCCAGAACAATCTTGCCGGCCAACGGAATAGCGAGAGTTTTTACCAACTGCAGCGCTGCCGTTCCTTTCACAGCGAGAAGGACCAGATCTCCGAAAGCAGCGGCTTCTGCAAATGAACCGGTATTCACGGTAGCCTTCGATTCTTTTTTCCATTCATTCAATTTCTGCACATCCCTTGACCCAATTATTACCGAATGCCCATGCTTTGCAAAACCACCAGCAAGCACGCGGGCAACCTGTCCTGATCCGATAACACCAATTTTATGTTTCATTTTTTTTTAGGTTTAGAATGGGGAACAATGAATTTAGCCACGAAGACACTAAGACACAAAAAATAAGTTATAAATATATTCGACGCCACAACAACTTTCTGAATGGTTGAACCTGGAATCTTTCTATCAGATGCCCCGACTCCTTCTACCTTTCTGAATTTACAATTCATTCGGCACCAGGAGCTCCTGAAAAATCTTTTGTGGCTAAAGCCGTTAGGTAGCACTCAGAAATATTTAATAGCCCGCCTTAAATCCCACAGAGAAAAAGGTTTGTGTCTTTGTGCCATGTCCGACGAAGTGTCATACGCAGGCGGGTCTTAGTTGCTAAAACTGTTGGGAGATCGCATTTGAATTACAAAAAAAGTTAGTGTCTTAGTGTCTTTGTGGCTGTTTTATTACTAAGCTGCGGATATGAAAATTGGATTATTATCGGATACGCATGGCTATTTCGATCCGAAAATATTTGAGCATTTCCGCAATTGCGATGAGGTCTGGCATGGTGGCGACATTGGCGATATAGAGATTGTTGAGAGACTGGAATCCTTTAAGCCGCTCCGGGCTGTGTACGGCAACATTGACGATAAAGATATTCAGATCCGGTTTCCGGAAGACCTGTTTTTTAATTGTGAACAGGTTTCTGTCTGGATAACGCATATAGGCGGCGCGCCGCCGCGATATAATCCCCGCATCAAAAAAATACTGCATTCGAGGGTACCGGATATTTTCATTTGCGGCCACTCCCATATTTTGCGCATCGCGAAAGATCCCGCCTATGGAGGTATGTTGTACATCAACCCCGGCGCGGCGGGCAACCAGGGTTTTCATCATACCAAAACACTCGTGCGCTTTGAAATATCAGGTAAGGAGGTGAGGGATATGGAGGTGATTGAAATAGGCAGGCGTGGACTGATAGTGTGAAAAGTTTGAGAAGTTTAAAATTTGCAATCCTCTCAAACTGCTCAGACTTTTTAAACCTTTCAAACCATTAAACATACTGGTTCAGCATCACTGGCATGACAAGCATCAGGATATCCTCCGCTTGATCTTTCTCCGCCGGCAGGATCACACCTGCCTTGTTAGGGGCGGACATGGTAAGCCTGATCTGGTCAGAATCCATGTTGCCGAGCATTTCTACGAGGAACTTCGCGTTAAAACCGATTTCGATATCCTCTCCGTCGTGTTCACAGCTCAGTCTTTCATTTGCTTCATTGGAAAAATCCAGGTCTTCGGCCGAGATCTGAAGTTCGCTTCCCGTTATCTTTAACCTTACCTGGTGCGTGGTTTTGTTGGCGTAGATCGATATCCTTTTCATTGCCCCTAAGAAATCATTGCGGCCAATGGTCATCTTGATGTTATTTCCTGAAGGGATCACATTTTCGTAGTCAGGAAAACGCTCATCGATCAGCCGGCAGATCATGCGAATATTTCCAAATTTGAAAAATGCGTTTGCCATATTGAAGTTCAATACCACTTCTGTGTTTTCAGCAGGCAATGTGGCCTTGAGCAGATTTAGCGCCTTCCGCGGAATGATTATCGCATTGCCATTATCGGACTTAACATCCGTTCTCCTGTACCTCACAAGGCGATGGCCGTCGGTGGCGACAAAAGTTGTGTTCTTATCTCCAAGATTGACGTAAACACCGGTCATGGCGGGCCGAAGTTCATCGTTGCTCGTAGCAAAGATGGTATTGTTTACAGCGCGCGATAATACATCAGAAGAAATTTCTGCCGTGAAATCGTTGGATACGGAAGGAACCTTAGGGAAGTCAGTGGCATTTTCTCCCGAAAGTTTATATCGTCCGTTATCGGAAATGATCTCCACGCTGTAGGTCGATTCATCGATCGAGAAAGTGACGGGCTGTTCGGGGAGATTTTTTAAAGTATCCAGCAGGATGCGCGCGGGCACGGCAATGCTTCCCTTTTCTTTCGATTCAACCTGAAGCTCAGTGATCATCGACGTCTGCAGATCCGACGCAGTCACCGTGAGACCTCCCTTCTCCAGTTCGAACAGGAAATTCTCAAGGATGGGTACAACAGGATTCGTTGTTATGACACCATTAATATTGGAAAGTTGCTTGAGCAGGTAAGCAGAGTTAACGATAAACTTCATTGGGAAATAGTGGTTTGAGTTAAAGCGGGGGTAAAGTTATAAAGAAAACCGAATTATAAAACCGGCATTTCTGATCAAAATCTAGACTATTTTTTCCTAAAAAACGATTTCGGCTTTAATAAAGGCTGAATCTTCCTTCGGCTGAAAATCGCTGCCTGCGAATCCTGCAGGATACCCAAAACCTGTGATGACTGGCCCTGATCAAATAATCGCAACCTGTACGTCCGGTTTGCGATATCGGTGATCAATATCTCCATTTGCGGTCTGGTTTGCAGGAGGCTATCCTTTAACCCGGGTTCATTTACATACTCATCCACCGTAAGCAGAGAGACCTCATCCAAAAAAGTATTCAAAATTGCGGTGTCGGATTGCGCAACTCCTTCGATACCGAATTGATCCCGGCCCATGGAAACAGTAAAATTTTCCGAGGGTGATTGCAAAAACTCCGTCTTCAGACTTTTAAAATTGCGCCAGTTAAATCCAAAGACGAATTTATTCCGCCAACCGCTTTCAGGCAGCTCGAGAATTCCCGAAACATACACCCGGTAGCCGGGGATAGTCATTACATATACTTCATTAGATGATACATCGGCAAAAAAAGCCTGCGTTTTTGCTTTATTGCCACCTGCAAAAAACTGCTTCCTCAATTCTGTTCCTTCAAAAAGGGAAACTTTCACGCCCGATTTTTCGAGATGGCTGTAAATGGAATCCTGCCTCGGAGTGGCGACGGCCCGTTTTGGTCGCGCTTGCTGCAGTGTGGCAAACAAGACCCTGATCATGTCTCCATCTGCATCGTATTTTTCGTTGACGCGCCATTGTGCGCCATTGAACTCGAGGCTGACCGCGCTGGTATCAGACACGATTTCAACTTTACCAATCCTATTCAGATCCTCAACCTGAAAAATATCCTGATCTACATCCAGACGGTTTTCCGGTTGTATCCACCAAAACAATACAAGGATGGTCACTGTCTGAATGGCCAGCAAAATAAAACGCCTTTTGTTTTTTGTTTCCTGCACGGTTAAAAATTTGCAAACTTTCTTTTGCGCCCGTAAGCCCGGATAACGCCATAAATCATCAGCAGGACAAATGGCAATCCTAAATTAATGATCTGCCACTTCAGTTTTTCTGAAGCAATTTGTTCGCGGTCCAGGGGCCGGATCCGGATCTCTTTATTCCTGGCGCGGATCAATCCGTTTTCGTCAATCAGATAAGCGATCATATTCAGGAGAAGGTCCTGGTTGGCAAAGGTATAGTTGTTAAACGGATCAAAACCCAAAGGCTGGGGTTGACCGGTGCGACGGTTCACTTCATTTCGTGAAAGGTCCCCGTCGGATACAACGATAAGGCTAGTGCTCACGCTTTGCTCCCTGAAAGTGCTCTCCTCGGCTCCTTCGGGCAGAAACCTGTTTTTATAAAGTGAAGTAAATTGTCCTTCCAGCAAATAGGCTACAGGGATAAAACTCTCCGGGAATTGTGCGGCCGAAAGATCGCGCCGCAGTTCGTTAATATTTACATTGACCGGGGCTGAAAGCTTCCGGGAGTATTGTGAAGTGAACAACAAAGGGATTTTTGAAACACCCTCAGCTTTTACCGTATCGATGCTACTTACAAAACGCGTTAGCACCCTGTCGAGATTGTGGGTAATAGCGTGTCCCGTGAACCGGTTTATAAGAGGAAAGAAAGGCCATTCCATCAATTGGATTTGCGGTGTGCCATCCGGTCGTTGCCCGGTGATGACGGGATACCTCCCCGAGTACCTGTCCTGGATCAGGTCGGGGTTTATTCTTACTCCATAGCGGAACAGCAGGTCTTCGAGTTGGGTCTCGTATGGAAAAGCAAAATAATTTGCCTGGGAGGCGCTGTCCATACTCGCATCGAGCCTGTCGATTAAAAACAATACCTTGCCTCCACGCATGATGTACTGATCCAACCTGTATTTATCCAGTGCGGAGAATGGCCGAGTAGGTTTGGGGATCACAAGGGCCTCACACCCGGAAACTGCGTCATCGCTCAGATTAACTTTTCTTACCTGATACAATTCCGAGACAGCGTTCTCAAAAGCAGCAATGTTTACTCCTTCCGATTCCCCGTGCCCGGATACAAATCCGATTTGTTTGGGATCGGTCTCGGCAAGTTTATAAATGGCATTGGCAATTTCAAACTCAATCCCTTCAATGGATTGATTGATCTCTTCCTCCGGTGTGCCAGCTTTGTTGCCCTTGAGCAACATCACTCCTTTCTCGGCGCCTCCATAGGAAACTACCACGCCTGGGAAAATAATCTTTTCTATCCGTTCGCCATCGCGTGTGTCGATGACGTTGGTGGGCTGTATTCCTTTTGTTGCGAGCTCCGCCATAAATTCTGATCGCGCTCTCTGAC
The DNA here is from genome assembly GCA_040902445.1 of Cyclobacteriaceae bacterium. Taxonomy (GTDB): domain Bacteria; phylum Bacteroidota; class Bacteroidia; order Cytophagales; family Cyclobacteriaceae; genus Chryseosolibacter. The sequence continues at coordinate 21,310 of JBBDXJ010000297.1, forward strand.
TGAGCGCAGTTGCGGGGTCGGTGAATGAATATTGAACCTTATTTCCGGAATGGATCCGGAACATCTCCAGCGTTTCACGGATGAATCTTTGAAGTCTGCGGAAGCCCGCATTCAATTCCCCTTCCAGGAAAACTTCGACATAAACGTCATCATCAAGATTCGCCAGCATTTCGCGCGTCGTGTTATGGATGGTATACCGTTTTTCTTCCGTGAGATCAAGCCGGAAGAAAAATTGTGAGGAAAGAAGATTGATCAGCGCCAGTGCGAGGATTCCGTTAGCCAGCAAAAGCAGATCACCCGTTTTTTTACTCCTCCAGCTTACCATGAGCGCGCCCCCAGAACAATTCTTGTAATCAACAACATTCCGGTGATCACAGTGCCAAAGTACACCAGGTTCCGGCTATCAATGAGGCCCCTGCTCAGTGCATCATAATGGTGCAGCAAGCCGAGTTCCCTGATGAAAAGCGAATTGGCCGACCATACATTCAAAAGGGAAAGGGAGTCAAATCCTGCAAACAAAAGATAACAGAGAAATGCGGCCAGAATAAAAGACACGATCTGGTTGTGGGTGATGGATGAAGCAAAGATTCCAATGGCACAAAAAACAGCACCGAGCAAGACCAACCCGAGATAGGACCCTGTTACACCCGGTGTATCAATGTTTCCAACGGGGTTGCCCAGCGCATAAACCGAAAAATAATAGATCAGCGTAGGCACGAGGGATAACACCACGAGAAAAAAACAGGCAAAAAATTTACCCAGAATAATATCCCAGTCGGAAAGCGGTTTGGTGAGCAGTAATTCCAGCGTTCCGCCCTTTGCTTCCTCTGCGAAACTCCGCATTGTTATGGCGGGAATAAGAAAAACAAAAACGTAAGGGCCCAGAGAAAATAAAGTTTCCATATCGGCATATCCGTACTCCATCACCGAAGTTTCCGGGAACACCCACATGAGCAATCCAATGCCAGTAAGAAAGACCCCGATCACCACATAGGCGATCAGGGAATTGAGAAAGCTGTTAAATTCTTTGGATAAAACCTGAATCATCGCCTAAATATAGGGAATAGGGAAATACGGGAATAAGGGCATAAGGGATAAGGGACATAAGGGCATAGGGGTATAGGGCGCATAAGGGAAATAAGGGAATAACGAGCGCTCCACATTTAGCGAAGTGAAAAAAGCGAATTAGTCGCAGCATTCACAATTCACCACTCACGAAGGTAGCCAGGATCAATAAGAACAAAGCGAATATCCGCTAAGTCGCAATTGCCCACTCACAACTCCAAAGGAGTCCTATGGACTGACCACTTACCACTCACAAGCGCGATGGGCATGCGGGCAGCTCAGGAGTGAATATAATTCTCCAACTGCTGGATGGTTTCCTGTTGGTTGGCGATAACGGCTTTAATCACGTCGTTGATGGAAATAATTCCGATCACCACTGACTGTTCAAAGACGGGAAGGTACCGAAGGTTGTTATCAGACATCAGTTTCATGCAGACCTCAATGGAAGTTTCTGGCAGGATCGAAGGCAGACCGGTAGACATAATATCCTTCACCCGAACATCGGATGAAGCCTTGCCTTTCAAAATTACTTTCCGCGCATAATCGCGCTCCGTCAGCAACCCGACATATGTCGGACCATCCATCACCAAAACTGAACCTATGTTCTTATCCGACATGATCTTCAGCGCCTCTATCACAATAGCTTCAGGGGTGACAGAAATGATACTCCTTCCTTTGTGTGCTAAAACATCCGCTACTTTTTTCATAATTACAGGTTAGTATGAAATAAAAAATCTTATTTAGTTTAGTAAGATAGCAGTTTAAGTTCAAAGTTTAAAGTATAAAGTTTAAAGTTGGCCCCCGACGCTTCTTTTTTCCCATTTCGAACCATTTGACCCAACTACGCTCCCATCCCCCAGACCCACTTAAGCTTCGTCGGGCACGCCTCAATTCAACTTGTCTTTAACCCAACTACGCTCCTCCTCACCAACCCGGCGCTAGCTTCGCCGGGCAAAGCTTGGATTCAAACCTGTCTCTCAAAGCTCCTTCGAACCCTCGGTAAGTTCCCGGAAAACATGCTCTAGTGAATTCTCCTCCTGTCGCAATCCGATCAGGGATAAATTCTTATCCGCCGCAAAGCGAAATATTTCCGGGCGGATATCAACTCCTGGGTGAATATTTATTCTGTAGCGATTTTCCCCCAGCGGCACCAGTTCCGAAACTCCGGGAAGTTTTGAAATTTCAGCTGTGTCAACAGATGATTCAAATTCTACAATAATACTTGCATGCGTGCCTTTTTGTGACAGGAGCGAATCCAAACGGTCGTTGGCGACGATCTCTCCTTTGTTGATCACAATGACGCGTTCGCACAGTGCCTGCACTTCCTGCATAATGTGTGTGGAAAAAATGACCGTCTTGTCTGCGCTGATATCCTTTATCAATTTGCGGATCTCAAGAAGCTGGTTGGGATCCAGCCCGGAGGTTGGTTCATCCAGAATGAGCACTGCCGGATCGTGGATAAGCGCCTGCGCTATTCCTATGCGCTGGCGATACCCCTTGGAGAGGTCTTCGATCTTTTTGTTTTGTTCGCGAACAAGGCCACACAAGCTGATCATTTCTTCGACGCGCATTTTCAGCCTGGCACCCGAGAGACCATAAAGTTTTCCCACGAAACGCAGGTATTCATGAACGTACAGATCCAGGTATAGCGGATTGTGTTCGGGAAGATATCCCGTAATCTGCTTTACCGACATTGGGTTGACTACAACATCAAATCCCCCGACGACTACCCGTCCGGATGTAGGTGGCAAATAACTGGTGGCAATCTTCATCGCAGTAGATTTTCCAGCGCCGTTCGGGCCCAAAAAACCAACAATCTCGCCCTCTTTCACCTCAAAGGAAATATCATTCACAGCCTTCTGCAGACCATATTCCTTTGTAAGATTTTCAACGATTAAAGACATTGTTCCCTAAAAATATAAAAATACACAGACAAGGCAGGCCTTGTCTCTACGAGCAAGAATGTGTTAATATTTGTTAACCACGCTGTTACCTGACCAAAAAACGGCTTATTAATTGCAATCACATTGAAATGATGAAATGAATTTCGGAAATTTGTCAAAAACTCAGACTATGCGCATTGCCCTGCTAAGCTTAATTCTATCGATCTCCGTCTCGTGCCTGTCTCAAACCGGCTATAAGATCCGATTCAAAGTTGATGGATTGAAAGATACAACAGCCTATCTAGGATATTATTATGGTGAAAGTACTTTTGTCAAGGATACTGCAAAAGTAAATCATACCGGAGAATTTGTCTTTGATGGCAACCAGCCGCTTCCCCAGGGCGTATATTTCCTCGTACTCAATAAAACAAGGATCTTTGAAATGGTTGTGGGCCAGGCCCAGGCTTTTTCGCTGGAAACAACCACGGCAGACTACATCAGGAACATGAAAGTCACTGGTGACATTGACAACACGCTCTTCTTTGAAAACATGATCTATAATACGGAGAGGCACCAGGAAGCCGAACCCTATATCAAAATCATTCAGGACAGTACCCTCGCTGAGGATAAGAAAAAAGATGCCCGTGAAAATTTCAGGAAGATCAATGAAAAAGTGCTCGCTTACCAGGACAACGTCATTAAAAAGCATCCCACAACCCTGACCGCAAGAATTTTCAAGGCGAATAAAGTGATCGCGATACCGGATCCCCCGAAAAAAGCAGATGGAAGTATTGATTCAACTTTCCAGTTGAGGTGGTACCGCGAGCATTTCTTTGACAATTTCGATCTCGCCGATGATGCACTGATACGCATGCCCCGTCCTATCTACCAGGAAAAGGTCAATGAATACCTCGACAAACTTTACGCACCCCAGGCCGATACCCTGAAAAAAGCGTTGAAACTAATTGTCACAAAGGCAAAAAAAAATCAGGAAACTTACAAATACGCTGTGTGGGTGAGTGTGCTTAAATTTCAAAATCCGGAGATCATGGGGCTGGATGAGATATTTGTTCATCTGAACGATACGTATTTCGCTTCAGGTGAAATGACTTTCTGGGCGAACGCCGCCATGCGGAAGAATTTAAGCGACCACGCCGACCGGTTGCGAAAAAGTCTCATCGGACAAAAAGGCGCTAACCTCATCATGCAGGATTTGAATCTCAAACTAAGAGCCTTATATGATATCAAGAATAAATATACAGTGCTCTATATCTTCGATCCGGATTGCGGGTCGTGCAAAAAGGAGACACCGAGGCTTGTTGACTTTTACAATAAAAAGAAATTTGATGTCGAAGTGTATGCTGTAAGCGCCGATACCAGCATGGTAAAGATGCGAGACTATATAAAGGAGATGAAATTGAAATGGATCACGGTGAATGGGCCGCGCATTTACGGAGGTCGCCCTTATCAGGACCTTTATGACGCGAATACCACGCCTACTCTATATGTGCTGGATAATCAGAAAAAGATCATTGGCAAAAAGATCCCGGCTGAAAAACTGGAAGAATTCCTGACGCAATACGAGAAAATCCAGCGGCTAAGAGCGTCCGGAAAGCTTTAATAGGTAATAATGGACAGTATATAGTTCATTTTTGAACACTTTAAGCCAATTTTTGATTTGTTTCAGCGTTTGTAAACAATTGAATATTAATAACCTGTAACATTTTTCATTTTTTTTAGACTTATATGCAACTATTCCACCTTCGCGGAGTATCTAATGAAGTAGAATGCATCCAGAATTTTAAAATTTCGAATATGGCTTTTTTAGAAAAACTATTGGGAAAGAAAAAACCTGAATTAAAAGCCCGCTGCCCTATCACGAAGGAGCAAATTGAGAAAGGCTTTGGATACCTGCTCACGACCGCTCAGGTCATTACTTCCAAAAAGTACTGGGACATGATCATGACCGAGCCTGAAACACTTTCTTATTCCGTTTCGCATTTCAGGAATCAGGAAAGCGGCACCCACATGCGCAGTTTGATTTTTGAAAAATACAGCAGTATTGAGAAACCATGGATGATCTCCGATTCCTGTATAAATTTATTTGAGCACATCGACCGTATGTCTGCGAAAGACAACGCAAAAAAATGGTGGGAAACCCAGGGAAATTTCCAGCCCGATAACACCGGCCCGGCGCTGGAGGCTTTAGAACCTTCTACTTATCAGACATTAAAAGATTATGCTGTGCTTGAAGCAGGCAGAAATAAACTAAAAATACATTGAAGAAAATTGCATGGACACGTTTCATCGCGCGTTTCTGCAATTAGGTTTAGGTTATCCCGCCCACCGTCAGGGCGGGATTTATTTATGTAGGGATGCGAGGCCTCGCGCAACTGCAATGTTAGTCTTTAATTCGTTCTGTCTATCGTGAACTGAACCAGGTCTTTCAACGAATTGCGATAAGGAGATTCGGGGAAGGATTGTAAAATAGCCATAGCCTCCTCGTAGTAGCGATTCATTTTCCCGACCGCGTATTGCAAACCGCCGGATTGTTTTACGTACGCGATGACCTCTTTAACTTTTTTTGGTTTTTCGCTTTCGTTCCTTACAATGCTGATGATCCGTCTTTTTTCCATCCAACCCGATTGTGAAAGGGCATAAATCAATGGCAGGGTCATTTTTTTTTCCTTGATGTCAATGCCCAATGGTTTTCCGATCTCCATCTCCCCGTAGTCAAACAGATCGTCCTTTATCTGGAAAGCCATTCCGATCTTTTCACCAAAGAGCCTCATTTTTTCCACCACATCCTCCGATGCACCCGAAGAACTTGCACCGACGGCACAGCAGGAAGCGATCAGTGACGCGGTCTTCTGGCGGATTATGTCATAATAAACTTCTTCGTTGATATCCAGCCGTCGTGATTTCTCAATCTGCAAAAGTTCTCCTTCGCTCATTTCTTTTACTGCGCTGGTGACAATCCTCAACAGGTTAAAATCTTTATTTTCGATAGAGAGGATCAACCCCCGCGAAAGCAGGAAGTCGCCGACCAATACCGCTACTTTATTTTTCCATAATGCATTGACCGAAAAAAAACCCCTGCGGTAATTGGCCTCATCCACCACGTCATCGTGAACCAGTGTAGCGGTATGAAGAAGTTCAATCAGCGAAGCGCCGCGGAATGTTGAGTCATTAATGCTGCCACAGGTACCGGCGCTAAGGAAAACGAACATGGGGCGCATCTGCTTGCCCTTGCGCTTCACTATATAACTCATGATCTTATCCAGCAATAAAACCCGCGTTTTCATTGACGCCCTGAACCTGGGCTCAAATTCCTGCATTTCTCTCGCAATGGGGGCTTTAATATCTTCTAGACGTAAGGACATGAACCACAATTATACGCAAGGTTTTTTAAGTCCTGAAAACTTTAGATGTTTTTTGAATGAGGCGATGGTTTTGAATGGCATTCGCTTGCTCGATCTGGCGGATGATAAGGAACCCGGTATCCGGGTAGCGAAAACAGTTTTGATACAATTACAGCTTAGCGATGGTATTTTAATTATTTTAGGGAAATAAACATTTTCCTGAAAATCCGGACGTCAAATGAAGACATTCCAGGTCGGGAAGATGGCCCGAACATCCCGCATAAACCCCGAAAACTAACACAATGCACACGCACTCTTTAACAGAAAGCGCGCCTCCCGAAAGTGTAATCCTGGAAATCATTACCTACGACCGGCAGAATTACAACAGGTTTGTGACCGCGGATGTGGCGGACATTTGCGCACGAATAGAACCTGAACAAGTCAACTGGGTAAACCTCGACGGGTTATCCAATTCCTCCATCATTGAAAAATTGCAGGCACATTTCTCCCTGCATTCATTATTGGTTGAGGACATCTTAAATGATCAGCGCCCGAAGGCCGAAGAGTATGAGGACTATCTGTTTGTCACACTGAAAATGCTTTACCGCATAGATGGTCCTCAGGTTGATTATGAACAAATAAGTTTTGTACTTGGCAAAAACTATCTGCTTACGTTTCAGGAAAAAGAAGGAGATCTGTTCGATGCTTTCCGCGAACGCATTCGTCAGGATCAGGGGCGTGTGAGGAGAAAGAAATCGGACTATCTGATGTACCGTCTAATCGACATTACCGTTGAAAATTATTATAACGTACTGGACAACATCGGCGAACACATTGATGAAATTGAAGGCATTATCCGCACCGAAACTTCCGATGAGATCTTTCAAAAGATCCAGAGCATCAAAAAAGAACTCATCTATCTTCATAAGGCTTTGTATCCGTTGCGGGATGCCCTGGGTAAGATATTAAAAGACGAAAGTGATTTTATACAGGAAGAAAACACGCCATATTTTTCCGACGTCTATGACCATGTGATCCACCTCATCGATTCACTGGATACATACCGGGATCTTACCTCAGGATTAACAGATCAATATATCAACATTCAGAACAGCAAGCTGAATGAAGTAATCCGCGTGCTCACCATTATCTCGACGATATTCATTCCTCTTACTTTTCTTGTCGGTGTTTACGGAATGAATTTCGAACATTTTCCGGAATTGCATTGGCGTTACGGCTATGCCACGGTATGGGTGGTGATGCTGGTCCTGGCCGGCGGAATGGTGTCATATTTCAAATACAAGCGCTGGTTCTGAAAAATTCAAAGTTCAAAGTTTAAGTTTCATGCTCATAGATTGGCGCCATTTATTCTAATAATCCGAATTTGGCCGAGCCGTGACATGGAAAACTGAACTTTCCTAACACATTGTGAAAAGCACACATTTGCCTCAAGGCACACCTGTCGAGGCGCACAACTTTGAACTTCTCCATGGGAGTCCTATGGACAAACCTTGAACTTTTTAATCCTCCGGTTCGACGTAGCGGTCAAAAACATCGACGAGGATTATTTGGTTTTTGATGCGCTTGATCACCGTAAAAACATAGTCATCGTGTTCGATACTTTCACCGACATTTGGTATACGTCCGACTATATCGATCAACATTCCGGCGAGCGTCACATAGGTTTCATTCTCCGGAAGCGGACGGGGGAGTTTTTCATTTAATGAGACTAGCGTTGCCGATCCCTGCACCCGGTATTTGCGATCGTCAGTTCTTTCTATCAGGGGGGTTTCCGTATCGTATTCATCCTGGATCTCTCCCACCAGTTCCTCCAGGATATCTTCCATGGTGATAACTCCTTCTGTTCCTCCAAACTCGTCAACGACGATGGCGAACTGAACATGTTGCTTCTGAAAATCGCGCATGATATCGATCAGCTTTTTGTTTGATGCAATATAATGTGCCGGGCGCAGGATGCTTTCGATGGAAAATGGTTTTCCGGAATGCAGTTTTAACAAAAGATCTTTCGTGAAGATGATACCGGAAATGTGGTCAATGGTGCCGTCAAAAACCGGAACCCTGGAGTAACCGTTCTCCAGCACTTTTTCGATGATCTTTTCTACTGTCGCGGTTTTGTTCACAGCAAAAACGTGCGTTCGCGGAACCATGGCCTGGCGCGCCGTTCGCTCTGCAAAATCGAAAGCATTGCGAATGATCTCGTATTTGCGCGCTTCGATCACGCCGCTTTTTTTTCCCTGCTCCACCATGAGACGCAGTTCTTCCGGAGAATGAACTTCCGCTTCCTTCAGGGGAGTGATGCCGATCAATCTCAAAATCCAGTTTGAGAAACCATTCAATACCCATATAAAAGGTTTAAAAATCCAAAAGAAAACATTGAGGGGGCCAGCCAGCCAAAGGGTGGTGCTTTCCGGCCGTTGGATGGCGTAGGATTTCGGAGCGAGTTCTCCGAAAACAATGTGAAGTATGGTAATTATACCAAAGGCAATAGGAAGCGCTATCCTATGGGCGGTTTCCGGACTTAACGCAAGGCCAAGAGTGGTAAAAAGATCCAGGATCAACACTGACACCACATCCTCTCCTATCCAGCCAAGGCCCAGGCTGGCGATGGTGATACCCAATTGAGTGGCCGACAAGTATTCATCCAGGTTGACAATGATGTGTCTTGACAGCGAGGCCATCGGGTGACCTTCTCTTGCTTTGATGTCGATTTGAGAGGCGCGGACTTTTACGATGGCAAACTCCGCAGCTACGAAAAAACCATTCAGGAGAACAAGAAAGAGGGTTAGGAAAATATCAAATATCATAAAAAGCGAAAAAAAGGCTGTCGCTAAACAGCCCTAAAGTAGCTAAAAACTAAAAGAACAATTAAAGTCTGCTCTCCAGCAGGGCAATTTTAGCCTGGGCCTCGTTTTTACCAAGCGATAAGGCCTTTTTATACAATTCGATGGCCTCCCGCATGGTTTCCTTCTTCTTCCGGGGCGCAAGTTTTGTGCGATTGGCTGCTGTTTCAATAGCCTGGGCCCGGGTATAATAAGCTTCGGCTTCGCTCACTTTTGATTGAATCATCAGTTCCTGAACGCGCGCTTCGATAAGGGCAAGTTCCTGTGATTTCGTTTCGATCTGCGATTGTTTATCGGCAATTTCAGCGTCCTGCAAATCCACTGTAATGATGAGGTTTTCGTTCTCATTTCTAAATTTCTCCACCTGTTCCTGCAGGAAAGCCATCTCTTTACTCTTGGTTGCGAGTTCAGCTTTGAGCTGGTTTATAGTCTTTGTGAAAGCTTTAGAATTGGCCTTCGACGTTTGTAAAGATCTCTCCAGATTTTCTATTTTCTCCTGAGTGTCTCTAATGTATTCGTTCAGGTCTTCCATTCGGCCTCTATAGTCGTCGTAGGGTGTTCCTTCGACCAGGTTCACGCGGAGCAGTTGGCGGGACGCATCGATGGAATCCAGCAGGATACCAATTTCAGCGAGGGTTTCAGAAGCCTGGTGACTTTTATCAAGCTCGGTCTTCAATGAATCAACCTGATTTTGGAGCGCTTCTTTTTCCTGAGTTCCGCAGGAAATCAGGAAGGCGGGTATCAGTACAAGATACAGCGACTTTAGGGACATAGTTGTGAGGTTTGGGGTTCTGAAAAACAAAAATAGGAATTTCCCGGGCTGTTGTTAAGGAACCCTCAAAATTTTCAGGGATGTTTAGCTGCCGGGAATGGCATGGGCGTGCCAAATCTGTCATTTCCAACATTCTGGTCCTTTCTTTTTGTCATTCGATAAAGGCACTTAAATTTGCCAGCGCTAAGATTCGGAGTAACAGCAAAATAGTCAATCCCAAATTAATCACCACGAAATCTTATGCTGATCGGTTTCCGTAATAAAGTTTTCGTTTTCATTGATTGGTTCGTCAGTTACTTCTCATATGACAAAAGCAACCGGCTTATTATCGCTCGTCCAAAAGACGGTGTGCAATAAAAATGGCTGAATCGAGTAAACATCAAACGAAGTTATCCGCTGCCGGTGTCCTGATCGCATTCGGTATCATCTATGGAGATATAGGTACGTCACCTATTTATACTTTTCGGTTTATTGTAGGAGCACACGAAATTACCGAAGACCTCATTCTCGGTGGACTATCGTGCGTGTTCTGGACATTGACGCTCATCACCACTTTCAAATATGTTTACCTTGCGCTTAGCGCCGATAACAAAGGTGAGGGCGGTATTTTTGCTTTGTATGCGCTGGTGCGAAGGTACAAATCGAGTTGGGTAATTTATCCGGCTATAATTGGTTGTGCCACCCTTATTTCGGATGGTTTTATAACACCAGCGATCAGTGTTACTTCTGCCATTGAAGGATTGCGTGTCATTGATCCTGATATTTCTACAAACACCATTATTACCATCGTAATTATAATCCTGGTCGCTCTTTTTGTTTTCCAACAGTTCGGCAGTACTGTTGTCGGACGCACGTTCGGTCCGGTGATGATGTTGTGGTTTGCATTTATCGCTGTCATTGGTTTTTCTCATTTGATTCTTAAACCTGAGATATTAAAAGCCGTCAATCCTGTTTATGCTTTTGATCTATTGGTTAAATATCCGGGAGGTTTTTGGATTTTGGGAGCCGTCTTTCTCTGTACCACCGGGGCGGAAGCAATGTACTCGGACCTTGGACATGTGGGTAAGACCAACATACGAGTAGGCTGGGGGTTCGTTAAAGTTTCACTGTTACTAAGTTATTTTGGTCAGGGAGCATGGCTGTTGGAGCATCAGGGCCAGACACTCGGAACCAAACTTCCCTTCTTTGAGATCATGCCTCAGCACGAAGCCTTCCTCATCTTTGGGGTGATAATTGCTACGATGGCGACCATTATCGCAAGTCAGGCTTTGATCTCGGGTACCTTCACGCTGGTGAATGAAGCAATGAAACTAAAGCTTTGGCCTTCGACAAGGGTAAGGTATCCAAGTCAGTTAAAAGGCCAGATCTATATTCCCGCGATCAACTGGATACTAATGCTGGGTTGTATAATGGTGGTTTTGATTTTCAAAGAGTCTGTCCGGATGGAAGGCGCTTACGGGCTGGCCATCACGTTTGATATGTTGATGACAACCTCCCTGCTGGTGTTTTATTTTTCAGTTTCCCGTAAATCAACGTTTCGCGCCATACTGCTGGGTGTGCTGCTCTTTTCCATTGAAGGTGCATTTCTTGTTTCCAACCTCAGTAAGTTCGCCCATGGTGGATGGTTTTCTTTCACCATCGCCGGGCTCTTCTTTATTATGATGTATATTCTGCTGCACGCGCGCAAGCTGCGGGAACGACATACGGAATTCGTGGATTTGAAACACTATGTCGGAATGATACAGGATCTTCAGTCGGATGAAACCGTCCCGAAAGAAGCGACCAATCTGGTTTACCTTGCCATGGCCGACAGCAAACGTTACATCGATTCCAACATTATCTACTCTTTGTTCAAGAAAAGACCTAAACGCGCGGACGTATATTGGTTTATCCATGTTGAAACCGTTGACAATCCGTTCACCAGCAAGTACGTTGTCGATACCATCATTCCGAAAAAATGTTTCTTCGTCAGGATCAAGCTCGGGTTTAAGACCGATCACCGCGTAAACCTGATCTACAACAAGATCATTCACGAGATGGCGGACTCCGGAGAGATCGACCTCACAAGCCCTTACCCTGCCCTGCATAAATACAGCATGATGGCGGATTTTAAGTTCATCATCCTCCACTCCTGGGCTTCATCCGACAGTGTGATCTCTAACTTTGACCGCCTCATCATCCAGGGCTACCGAATGCTAAAATCCCACAGTCTCTCTACCGAAGAATTATACGGTATTGAAGCTGCCAATCTCGAAGTTGAAAAAGTACCTATCCAGGTTGGTCCGCAAGCGAAAATCAAAATTAAACGGGATCGCGAGGATTAGTGGAACTTCATTCCAATCCTTCCAGTCGAGAAGAAGACATTGGGCATTGGGGAATTAGGCACGCTGACATCAATTGCCATTGGCAATAGCCAGTGGATATTTCGGCCATTGGTTTATCCATTGGATATTTCAATTTCCAAACAATGTGTGTTAATTCATTGGAACACACAACTCCAACATCAATTGCCACTAGCTTTAGCGAGTGGATTTTTCATGTCACATCAGAGGGCTTTAGCCCAAATCGCACTCACCGTTCACCACTCCAAAGGAGTATGGACTGACCACTCACAACTGACGGATTCGGATGTTCTTCCACCGCATGGTATACAATCGCCCATTCTCCATGCCATGCATCTGCAAACCAATAAATCCGCGGGAATGGGTTTTATAAACCTCCTCATTAAAAAGGTCTTCCACCGGATGGCCATTGACCCAGGTCTGAATGCGCGAACCTTGTGCCACGATCCTTACCTTGTTCCAGCCTTCATTAAATAAGAAATGGTGGCCATTCTTTATTTTTTCTTCGGATGAAAGCCAGCCGGTACCGAGCGCCTCTCCGTAAATAAGTCCTGTAGTGGGCGTTCCCGGGCGATTATTCCTTTGCAATTCTACCTGGGGACCATTTACTCGTCCTGCGCGCAGGTCGCGACCCTCTCCTACAGTAACCGGTCTTGCTTTCGACCGGATCTGTATCCCTGAATTTGTAACACTGTCGACCATAACATCGAGTTCAAGTTCAAAGTCCGAAAATTCCTGCGTCGTGCATAGAAAGGAATTCGGACTACCTGCTGCGGTTCTTCCGATGATCGCGCCATCCTCAACGGTATAGGTATGCGATCCATTCAGGTGAACCCAACCGTTCAGGGTAGTTCCATCAAACAGGTCCGACCAGTCATCTCCGGATGTTCTTTTTGGTTGATCCTCTTCGTCGGGAAGGGCAAAGGCAATGATAGAATCACCGTATTTGGTGGCGTTCTTTCCGCCGCCGCCCGCAGCAATCACCAGATATTGTTTTCCATCGATCATGTAAACGCTGGGCGAAGCGTAACCTGCTGCCGGCAATTTATACTCCCATAGAACAGAACCGGAATGACTTTCAAATGCCCGGATCTTTTCATCGGGAGTCGCTGCAATAAAAACTACTCCCCCGGCGGTAGCGACGGGACCACCAAAATTTTTCGCCCCGGTATGTCGGACACCTTTTGCGACCAGCTCGGGATATTCACCCAGTGGTACTTTCCACAATATCGAACCCTTCCGGAGATCGACCGCATTGAGTGTCCCCCATGGCGGTGAAATGGCAGGCGCCCCGAAAGGATCGACAAAGAATGGTATCTCCACGGAATAACGTAGACGGCTACCGGTTGTATCGCCTTCTGTTATGTTTTCCCTACTTCTCAAAAAAGATACTATCGCATTCAGGTCCCTGTTGGAGAACTGCGGAAACGCCGGCATGATACCTTTACCCTCATGTAGTATATTTTTGATTTCAGCATCATCCATTTGAATTTCTTTCAGCGCGGGATACACGGGAGGATTTCCCTGCCGTTCCAGGCCGTGGCACGAAGTACAATTCTTCCTGTATATCAGTGCTCCAACTTGCGTCGGAGTCGCATCTGTTTTATCGATATCGTAAAACATCCGGAGGGTGTTGATCGAGGGAGCCTCATTTGCATTCACAAACATTGCATTGGAGTAGGGATCGAAGGAAGCTCCTCCCCACTCCACCCCTCCCTGATGGCTGGGCATCGTGATCGTGCCCTGAAGAGAAGGCGGTGTGTAAATAAGACCGGTTTCATATCGTCGGAATTGTTCAATCGCAGACGCGCGCGATTCTGGTGTGACATTGGAAAGATCAGCTTCGTTCAGCGACAGTCGCACCAGTGGCGGTGGCTTCAGCGGAAAAGGTTGAGTGGGCCAGGCTTCCTCACCTGGAATTTTGGAAGGAGGAACGGCAATCTCTTCCACGGAAAATAACGGTTTGCCGGTATCTCTGTCCAGCACAAAAGTGAAACCCATTTTTGTAAGCTGTACAACGGCATCCCTGGATACATCCCCATCTCTGATCGTTACCAGAATAGGCGCCGGCGGGTTGTCATAATCCCAGATATCATGATGGACAGTCTGGTAGTGCCACTTTCGATCACCGGTAGTAGCGTCGAGCGCGATCACACAATTTCCAAACAGGTTCGTTCCCTTTCTGAACCCTCCGTAGAAGTCGTTTGCCGGCGATCCCGTAGCAAAAAACACCCACCCTCTTTTCTCATCCACCGAAAATCCTCCCCATGGATTAGCTCCACCATAAGTTTCTCCTTCGACCCATTCCCATGTATCGTATCCGAATTCTCCTTTCCGCGGCACCGTGTGGAAGATCCATTTGAATTTACCTGTAACTGCATCATATGCCCGCACATCTCCCGGGGTTGAATTATATTCCTCCGGCACCCGCGAAGTCACGATCAGAAAATTTCTAAAAACGATGCCGGGAGTAGTGACCTCAATCGAGGCCCTCGCAGAATCCACACTTAGGTCATGGCGCAGATCAATAAATCCTCCCCTGCCAAAGGAAGAAATGATCGCCCCAGTCTTCGCATCCAGAGCATATACTTTATTATTTACAAAATGAAAAATGCGCTGGCCCTCCGCGCCTTCCCAGTACGTGACACCCCGACTGCGCCCGCGAAAAACTTTTTTGTCCGGCTCGTGTTCTGACGAAACAAACCTCCATATTTCTTCGCCGGTGACGGCATTCAGAGCAATAGCATCGAGTCGCGGAGTGGTGAAATAGAGCAGGCCTTCAATAACGATAGGGTTTGAATACATAGAAGGTCCGTTAGGGTCTCCGGTATGATACTCCCAAACCGGTGTGAGCTTATGGACATTCGCAGCATTGATCTGCCCAAGCTCAGCGTATTGATTTGATTTTTTATCGCCGCGGTAAATAGCCCAGTCGGTATAGTTATCGTATTTATCCGTTTGATCCTGAGAGGTCGCCCGATCAACCGGCCCTTTTCGATCGCACGAAATTGATAAGGAAAGAGCGATTATATGTAAAACAAGCGTGAATGGTCTCATGCAAAAGAATGTGTTGATGTGTCGGATGTTACTTACAACTTATCACTTAACTTACAACTTATTCACACACGAATTCCTTCCAGATACGGTTCACTTCCGCAGGATTATGATCGCCGGTGTAAACAATTACTCTGAAGCGAAAGATTTCCGCCTTGCCCTGGGCTAAGCTCCAATCGCCGAGAATCTGACGGGAAGGCCCAACCCCCAACTCGTTATCTACTCGCCAGGGCGTGGGAAATACTTCGTTATCAGGATGATCAAGGATGGCGATATGAGCAAGATCATTCCGGCCGTTGACCTGCAGACCAATGTCATTCCAGATGGCGCGTTGTCCTTCAGCCATGCCGTTGCGCTGTCCCGCGGCATTGACTACTTCACCCACCATCCCCTGTCGCCATGGCATACGCACAAATAAACCTCCGACATAAAATTTCCCCATCGTCAGATCAATTTTTGCCTTCCCTGTCCATTCCAGGTTCAAAAGATATTTGCCTTCGCGTTCCTCAAAAGTCCATGTTTGAGTTTCATCAAGTATGGCACCGCCGTTTTCATCCAGAAGCTGATAAACGGTTCGCCATTTAACCCGGGGACCATTTGCATCCAGCACATCCGCGGAGATCCGGCGCCAGTGTTCCTCCCTCCAGTTCATAAAAAAATCGCGGCCATTTACCTGTTTCAATCCCCAGTAAAGTCCGGTTTGATGCTTGTGATGCGCCGGACTGTACTCCGTCAATTGACCTTTCCCGTCCGGAGCAACAACCGGATGGATATACGGCCGGATACCAGCCCTGGCATTTTGCGTTAGTACCAATGTTTTACCATTGGCGCGTAATACGGATATTGTACCCTCAGTCTTATTGTGGTCAACGGTAAAAAGAGAAACAGCTTGCCCTTTTTGTTTATCGGAAGAAATACAGCCGGCAAATAGAACTATGAATAAAAAGCATGAAATCAAGGTCACCAATGAAAAGTATGGTCGGCTATAATATATTCCAAATGCATTTTCGATCTTCTTCCGGAGCTTGGTTACCAGAAAGGTATCTTTTGAATAATGTCCCATCAGAAGGGTGAAGAGTTCTTTCAGCATGGAGTAGTTTTAGCAAAGAAACACGCCCGGATACGGACTTTCCTGTCCACCAATGACCACAAAAATAGCCTGGTCACAGGCTAAATTACCAAAATAATGGCCTTAGTGGCAAAATTCATGGTGACGTGGGAAGATCAATCCTCAACAATGTTTGCCTTTCCGAAAACAAGCCGACGGTTGATATGGGCGCCACCGTCGACGTAAATTTTCGGTTCACCGAATGCATCGATACGGACTTCTTCAGTTGAATTTATTTTTAATGATCCTTCGCCGAATATACTTGTGACAATATAATCGCTTCGCATCTCCTGGGTATCAATTTTATTTTCGCCGTACAGCATATATTTCTGTTCAATCGTTCTGCCATGCTTAATATGCAGACGATTTTCTCCATACAGTTTTGCCTTGAAATAGCCGGTTTTCAGAGAAGCAAGAGTAATTTCATTTTCACCATAAGCGCGCAATGTGAAATGTTCTGAATCAATAACGTCATTGCAGGTGAGTTCCTGTTCGCCTCTGATCTCGAGCATTTCCAATTCCTTATAGGTTACATAGGCTGTGACGGATGCACCCTCGTACATGCCTTCTCTTCGTCCGTAACGGTTTTCGCGAGGTTTCATTCGTTCGATTTTTTGTGCTTTGTCCAGATAGATCCTTAATGTCCTTCTGTTAGCATCAATGTTGATCCTGTTCTCACTCACATTGTGATATACGAGCCGGATCGATTCAACGTCACCTTTTGTAAGGATTACATTTATGCGCGGAGAAGCGACGATCCGCGTGAAATGTTTGAGATTCTTTTCGATTTCCTGGCTGTGGGCCAGTATCACAATGAAGCTAAGGGCGAAAATCAGGGTAAGTTTTTTCATTCAGTTATGCTTTTTGATAGACTGATGTAAGACAACAAAGGTTGCACTTACCCCTACTCATTTCGCAAAGAATCAACCGGATTTCCGGATGCTGCCTTAAAAGCCCTGAAACTGATGGAAAAAAAGGCTATTAAGAACGTTACGGCGCCCGCTGAAGTGCCTGCCCATCCGAAGTGTCTCACGTAGGCGGGCCTCACGCAGTCGGGTCTTAGTGACTAATAAATCAAGTTCCATCACTTGTTCAGCAATGCCGACAAATATAGAAACTTAGTGGCTATGTGCCTTAGTCGCTAAAAAAAAAGATGTATTGCTGTATGGAATCCCCGGGGCTCCCGCATCCTGGTCATATCAATATCAAACAAACAATTTTATGAAGACCTGGAGATTACCTGGTATGATGGTGCTGGTCATGACTAGTATCATCTTGTTATTAGCTTTTACTTTTCGCAGGGCGGACCCTGTAAAAAAGAGAGTTCCGTTTGCACCACCGAAGGGTTGTGTGTTCCGCACCATTATGGGTGAAGAGGCGTCAGTCAATCACTTCATTCACAAAACCCCGGAGAACGTACAGCGCGCAGTCGACCACGGATTGTCCTGGATCATAGAAGCGCAGCAAGCCAATGGTGGCTGGGGTGCAGGAAGTCATCATCGTCAGGATATAACAAATCCTCATGCGGTTGAAACGGATCCTGCAACGACATCAATGGTAGCCATGGCAATGCTGAGAAGCGGCACCACACTATCAAAGGGAAACTACACACAAAACCTCCGGAAAGCATTAAAACATTTGTTAAACGTCGTTGAAACATCTGCTCCGGGAAGCCTTAATATCACCGAACAAACCGGTACGCAGATCCAAACAAAGCTTGGAAGCAATATTGACGTAATCCTCACCTCACAGTTTCTTTCTAATATCCAACCTTATGTAAGCCACGATCCGGATCTGACAGCACGGGTAAAAAAATGCCAGGAGATCTGTGTCCAGAAAATACAACGCGCGCAAGACGGCAATGGAAGCATCGCAGGATCGGGCTGGGCCGGTGTGCTGCAATCATCCTTTGCAACAAACGCCCTCGAAGCTGCGGAAGCAAACGGAGCAGATGTAGATAAAAAAGCCCTCGACAAGGCCAGGAAGTTTCAGAAGGACAATTACAATGCAAAAACCGGTGATGTTAAAACCGACCTTGGCGCAGGTATCGTATTGTATTCCGTAACCGGTTCCGTTCGCGCAAGCGCAAAGCAAGCGCGGAAAGTAGAAGAAGAAATGGTGAAAGCAAGAAAAGAAGGAAAACTTTCACAGAGCGCGGCACCATCCGCTGAAAACCTACAGAAGATAGGTTTCGAAAAAGACGATGCTCTCCAATACGCAACCGCTTATGAAGTTTATCAATCAGCAAAAGTAGAGGCACAACGCGAAGATGTGATGAGCGGATTTGGGAATAACGGGGGTGAAGAATTTCTGAGCTATTTGCAAACCGGTGAGAGCATGATCATCAACAAAGATGAAAGCTGGCAAAACTGGTACAACAATATGAGCGGACGCTTATTGAAAATTCAAAACGATGACGGAAGCTGGCAAGGACATCACTGTATTACCAGTCCGGTGTTCTGTACGGCGACGTGCCTGCTGATTCTGGCCGTAAACAATGATGTTGAAAACTTAATAGAGATGGGAGGCAAGTGAGTGTTAAATCTCCCCGAACGTACGATTTTGAACATACGTCGCTCATATTTGAACATTGAGTCCAAAAATGACCTCGCTTTTATGCGTAAAACGACGTTTTGAAAAAAAGCACAGTAATTGCGTTACAATGACCCTCCGACGGAGTTAACACTGGAAGAACCCTGCTTATGATAAAAAATTATCTCAAAGTAGCCTTGCGCTCAATCTTCAGAAACAAGCTTACCGCTTTCATCAACATTGCCGGGCTTGCTCTGGCTATGGCGTGTTGCCTCCTCATCGTATTGTTTATAAAGGATGAGTGGTCGTATGACCGCCATCACAGCAAAGCCGATCGCATCTACAGGATCACCCGAAACTTCCTTTCACCCGACGGGTCGGTGAACCTGCACCTGGGGCACGTTGCGCCTCCGTTCGGACCATTGTTAAAAAATGATTTTCCGGATTTTGAAGAAGTTGTCAGGACATTGCAAAACAGGATCCTGGTTTCCTACCAGGAGAACGGAGAAGAGAAAAAACTCTTTAATGAAAACAATGCATTTTTTTCCGAGCCTGAAATTTTCAAAGTATTTGACATCCCTGTAATCAAGGGGAACCCTGAAAAAGGTTTGTCAGACCCGTTTCAGATGATGTTATCGGAAAAGACAGCTAAGAAATATTTCGGTGATCAGGATGCAGTTGGGAAATCCCTTCGTGTGGGAAACCAGTACGATGTAGTGGTAAGCGGAGTATTCAGGGATTTTCCAGCCCAATCTCACTGGCATCCGGAAATATTCATTGCTTTTTCAACCCTGAATGACAGCACCATCTACGGCAAAAGAAATCTTGAAACCAGGTGGGGAAATAATGCATTCCCTACTTATATTCTTGTTAAAGAACCTTTCGATGTTAAAAAAACAGAAATGCAGTTTCCGGCGTTTCTGAATAAACACATGGGACCAGCGATGGGGGAAACCGAGACCATGCCGTCCACGTGGACAACTTTATTTTTGCAAAAGCTCACTGACATCCACCTCCACTCCCACCTGGATTCAGAGATAGAATCCAATGGAAACATCAACAATGTCTACATGATGGCCGTGATCGGTTTGTTCATCATCCTGATCGCGTGCTTTAATTTTGTGAACTTATCTACAGCCAGAGCCACAAAACGGGCGAAAGAAGTAGGATTGCGAAAAGTTGTCGGCGCTTACAAAAGCCAGCTGATCAACCAATTCTTAAGCGAATCAATTTTAATTTCGTTCTTTGCTCTCGTTCTGTCTATCGGCCTGACCACAGTAGCCATAGGGTGGCTCAATGAATTTACCGGCAAAACCCTGCCTTGGGATTTCTGGAAGGACGGCGCTTTGTTTCTTCTACTACTACTATTTGCTCTGGCAGTAGGCATCATAGCAGGATTATATCCCGCATTTGTTATCTCGTCATTTAAACCCGTTACAATATTAAAAGGTCAGCAGGGGTCCGGAAAAAAAGGAAAGGCAGGATTAAGAAAAGTGCTGGTCGTGACACAATTCTCCATCAGCATTATTCTGATCATCGCTACGCTGATCACCTTTCAGCAACTCCAATACATGAACAGCCGGGACCTTGGATACAACAAAGACCGGGTGGTGACACTGCGCAACTTTGCTGAACTTAATTCATCCTATGATGCATTTTACAATGAGTTGTTAAAACAAACCTCTATCCGCAATGCAAGCCGCTCCAGTCGTATACCAACTGCAAGGCTACTAGACTCGCAGGGTTCGGCACAGGTCCAAAAAGGTGACTCACTGGCCAATACCGATGTGGTGCTCAAAAACATTCGCATCGATCATGAATTCTTCGATACCTATCAGATCCCGCTTGTTGCAGGCAGAAATTTCTCCAAAGACATTAAAAGCGATGACTCGGTTGCATTTGTTCTCAATGAGTCCGCTGTAGCCATGATCGGTATGACGCCGGAAGAGATCCTCACCGGGGATTTTCAATACGGCGGTGTGAAAGGCCGGGTGATTGGCGTTGTCAGGGATTTTCATTTTGAATCACTGCATGAACCCATTGTGCCGCTGGTTTTTCACCCTGCGCGCTTTTACGGCAATATTTCAGTTCAGGTGGCAGGTAATGAAATCCAGGAAGCCCTGGCTCACATTGAAAAGTTGTGGAAAGAATTTATTCCTCACAGGCCTTTTGAATATAGTTTTCTCAGCATGCAGTATGAACAGCTGTATGAAGCGGAGAAAAAACAGGGACAGCTATTCATTACATTCTCCGGATTAGCAATTTTCATCGCAAGCCTGGGTTTGTTTGGTCTCGCCACCTTTAACACGCTTCAGCGGATAAAAGAAATCGGCATCCGCAAAGTACTAGGGGCCTCCGTTGGAAACATTGTTCAACTGTTATCCAAAGAGATGATCATACTGATCCTGGTTGCAAATCTGATCGCGTGGCCTGTTGCATGGTATTTTACGGATCAATGGCTGAATACCTTTGCTTACCGGATTGAAAGTAATTTCCTGTTGTATATCTTGTCCGGCGCAGCAGCGATCATCATAGCCCTTATTACCGTCAGCACGCAAACAATAAAAGTGGCGATGTCTAATCCATCGGAAACGTTGCGAAGTGAATAAAAAAAACCTGCTCGTTAGGGCAGGTTTTGAATCGCCTGAGTAACAAACTATAAAATGCGGGCTATAAAGAAGATTGACGCTATCAAACTAGCGAGCATTATTAATAAGCCCAGTGCTCTATTTTTATTTATCTGGTCCATAATTAACTAACAATTACGCGAATTGTTTGGTTTCTATAGACCAGGACAAAGAATTTATTTTCCTTCCAGGTTGTCCTCGTGGGCATCCCCGCCAAGGCTGTAAGAATTATTTTCTTCATCTTCCGAGCCGATAGCCTCATTTTCATCATCGAGTTCAGCTCCCGGAATATCAAGATCCTTACCGGCCATATCAACCGGCCATACACGGTTCTTGAGCAGCTGTTCATCGTCACCCATGTCCATGCTAAGATCTTTTGGCCCGAGCGCCTGCAGGTCTTCCTCTGTAACATCGGATTCATTTCTTTCCTGGCTATCGATGTCAAGCTCTTTATCGATGTCTTTGGGTATCGGATGTTGCATTGAAACATTATCCAATCGATCCTCCACGTCCTTTGTCGGAAACAGAGGATCCTCTTCAATACTCTCGGGATCTGTAATAACCGGTTGGTTGATGTTCAGGTTTTCTATTCCGATCGCGCTCGAAAAATTTTCCACATCCATTCCAACCCGCTGCGTATTCAAGCGGTTCATGATATCCTCCTGCGGCGGATATTCACCAGGAAGTTTGCCGTCCCGCTCATTGTTGTCGGCTTTGTTCAGTGCATCATTCCGTTCTCTGTCATCCTGTGTCTGGTCAGAAGTTCTATTTTTTTTCGATTTCATCTGCTGGAATTTGTGTATGTAAAGGCCTCCATATGATAGCCATATGCGGTGAATTTTCTGCAGGCCATTTAATGATATCACCCATGATCACTGGTGTGAGAAAATCTTGTGCCCTCGGTGAGCAAGCGACCATGAGGATAGCAGAAGTGGCTGGCTTAGTTTCAGCTGATCCATTATAAAGACATCCAAAAAATACACCTGTAAATCTTTGAAGCAACCATATTGCGGGCATGGTATTATTCAGACATTCCATAAAATCTTACATTATGAAAAAGTTGATTTTCCTTTCGCTTGTTTCAATATTATCCGCATCGACAGCGCTGTTTGCCCAGAATCCGGTTCCTGATTCCGATACAATTCCCAATCCTGTTCAGGAAGGCGATCCAGCTGTCCGGCAGCTGCCACCGAGACTGGATTATGTCGACGACAAAAAACGCATTACTCCTGAAGAAATTCCGGATCCCGTTAGAGTGACACTGGAAGGCAGTGCACAATATACTGACTGGCAAAAGGCCATGATCTACCACGATAAGAACAAAGACGAATACGTGGTTGAATTTAAGGAGGGTGGAAAAACCACAACCCACAGATTCAATAAAGAAGGCAGGCCGATCGTGGAGGAATAAGTGCCGGCATTACGTAGATAACAATCTACAGTTAAGGCCTTCGACGCTTGCGTTTAAGCCTGGTATAAAGATTTCAATAATTAATTGTGGTGCAGAATATACCATAACCGGCAGGTAGAGGAGCCGGAAAATTCCTCTCGGGATTCTTACATTTTAAATAATAGGTTATGTTACGTTGGTCAGTTATCTTTTTTATTATCGCTATCATTGCGGCCATATTCGGATTTGGAGGTATTGCTGAAGGAGCCGCTTCCATCGCGAAAGTTTTGTTCTTCATATTTTTGGCGCTTTTTATCATTACGATATTATTTGGCGCAAGCTTGCTTAAGAAGTGACGTGTTTCAAATGAAATCATGAGTAAGGGATGCCTACCGGTAACCCTTACTCTATTTATCGTTTATTTTTTTTCAGGCAGAGGAAATATGAGACCAAACACATTTGATTCACCACTAAAAAAAATCTTAGGATGGGCAGCGGCAGGCGTGGGTGTATTCCTGGTAGCACATGCCGTCGTAAAACAGTTGTCGAAACTTAGCCTCGAAGGAAAAGTCGTACTCATCACCGGAGGATCCCGGGGTTTCGGACTCGTACTGGCGAGACACCTCGCGAAAAGAGGTGCCAGACTCGCCATTTGTGCACGGTCAGCAGATGACCTGGAACTTGCCCGGCAAGATCTTGATGCCCTTGGCGCCGAAGTTATCGCCATGACTGTTGATGTAACAGAAAACGAAGAGGTGAAGGCAATGGTCCACGATGTGATCAATCGCTACGGCAGACTTGACGTTTTAATTAATAATGCGCGAATAATCCAGGTTGGTCCGCAGAACGTAATGGGTATCGAGGAATACCAGGTAGCCATGCAGACAAATTTTTGGGCGCAGCTTTACGCGATGCAAGCTGTCATCCCGCATTTTATTGACCGCGGCCAAGGAAGAATCGTAAACATCACTTCCATCGGTGGAAAGATCGCACTCCCTCATCTACTTCCATACACAGCCAGCAAATTTGCCTCAGTCGGATTGTCAGAAGGCATGCATGCAGAACTGAAAAGGTACAATATTCTGGTCACCACCGTTGTGCCGAATCTGATGCGGACAGGCAGCCCCGTGAATGCTGATATTAAAGGCGATCACGAAAAAGAGTACGCGTGGTTTAAGCACGCTGATTCGAATCCATTGCTAAGTCAGGATCCCAAAAGAACTGCAGAAAGAATAATCCAGGCAATTGAGTATGGGGAATCGGAAGTAACCTTGAGCCTCACTGGAAAAGTTGCCAACCTCGTCAAAGGCCTGGCACCAGGGTGGGTTAATTTTTTAATGAGCGTAGCAAATTCGCTTTTGCCCGAAGCCGTAACAGGTGAAAATCAAACTTTAAGAGGCTGGCAGGCAGAATCGAGATTATCCCGCGGCGTTGTATCAGATCTTACTAATAAAGCAGCGTCAAAAAATAACGAAAATTAGTTGTTGGTGAAACCCAATCCCTTATGCCCTAATCCAATCGATTGTCATCCAGCCTGCAAAAGTTGTCCATTCCCAGATGCATCAGTGCATCGCCCGCGTTGATCACCGGTCCATTGTTCAGACCAATAACATAACCTGTCTGGGACGCACTGACTTCCTCTTTGAATTCTCCGAAAGGATCGGTAATGGTACCTACCCACTCGCCGCGATGGACTAGTTGTCCACATTGAATATTGGGTTGGAAAAGTCCTGCGTGTTTTGCCCGGATCCAGGCGGTGTTCCAGATCACGCGGTTTTGTTCATTGGGTTCCGGAGCGCTGTCGATCATATTGAGGTGTTTCATCAAGCGCAATGTACCTGCCACACCCTCTTCAATAGCTTGAGGGTCAAAGCGCAGCGATTCTCCTCCTTCATAGACGATGATCCTTTTTCCTTTGCGGGAAGCTTCCCTTCGAAGGGAGTTGGGGCGGAAGGGCGTGTCGATCGTAAAAGGCGCGCAAAAAGCGTTGGCGAGTTCAAGGTTTCCGTCCTCGCGCAAAACGGCGCGCACCTGGGGATAATTTGCACGCATAGCCCCACCGGTATGGAAGTCAATTCCGCAATCGATAAAAGGAATAACTTCGTGCATAAGGTAATAAGCAACGCGACTGGCCAGGGATCCGTTTTTTCGTCCGGGAAAAGAACGGTTTACGTCTTTACCATCCGGCACCTCGCGCGAATAATTCAGAAAGCCATAAACATTGATAACCGGCATGCAGACCACAGTGCCGCGTTTTACTTTGTGTAAGCCCCGGTCCAATATCCGCCGCACCACTTCCATTCCATTCAATTCATCGCCATGCATTCCGGCGATCAGAGCCAGAACGGGCCCATCCTTTAATGAGCGCGAAACATAAATGGGTGTATCGATCAGGGTATGCGAGGGGAGCCTTGCGATATTAATATTGATCTCCTTGAATTCGCCGGGCTGAATTACCTGATTTGCGATGGTCACCTGTTTCAAATGGCTGACGTTTAAGTTCTAAGGTGGTAAGTTATAAGTTTTAAGTTTAGCGAACTCCCCTTATGTCCTTATTTCCTTCCCTTATTCCCTTTGCCCGCCTCAGGCATTGACCTTATCCTTTTGGATTTTATGTTTTCCGGCAAATTTTTCAACAAACTGATATATTCTGCCTGCGATATCGACTTTGGTAGCGCCTTCAATACCTTCCAGGCCGGGAGAGGAATTGACTTCCAGAATGAGCGGTCCGCGCTGCGAAGGAAGCATATCCACCCCCGCAACACCCAAGCCCATTTTTTTTGCGGCCATGAGCGCAGCAGTTTTTTCCGGCCGGGTTAACTTCACAACCTTTGCGGTACCGCCCCGGTGTATATTGGATCGGAACTCACCTTCTTTGGCTTGCCTCCGCATTGCTCCCACAACCTCACCGTTGACTATGAAAGCCCGTATATCCGCACCTTTTGCTTCTTTGATGAATTCCTGAACAATGATGCGCGCATGGATGCCATGGAAAGCTTCAACAATAGATTTTGCCACCTTTTTACTTTCGGCCAAAACCACCCCCAGGCCCTGCGTACCTTCCAATAATTTAATGACAACAGGGGCACCTCCAACGGCTTCCACGATCCCTTCGGTGTCGCGGGAATAATCCATAAAAATTGTCTTTGGAAGGCCCAACCCTGCGCGCGACAGTATTTGGAGGCAGCGCAGTTTATCCCGCGAACGGATCAACGCCTGTGATTCTACCGCTGTAAAAACTTTCATCATTTCAAATTGACGGACGACAGCGGCACCATAAAAGGTCACTGACGCACCAATCCTGGGTATCACAGCATCGAAATAATCGAGCCTTTTACCGTGATACAAAACCATGGGATTTTTCTTCTCAATAAAGAGGACGCATTTCATGTGGTCAATAATTTCCACGTGATGACCTCTTTCTTCTCCAGCCTGCTTCAGGCGTTTGGTCGAATAGAGTTTTGGATCTCTGGAGAGAATAGCGATATTCATAAAGTGATAACTGAATTAACGGTTTTTACTGCGAAGGGCAATACGATTTTTTCGCTTTTCTTTAAAGGAAACATTCTTCTTTGTCACGTCGATCAGGAACCTGTTACGTAAAATCTTACGCCCGATCAATATTGGAAATTTCAAAGAGCCACGGTTGCTTAAGGAGAACTCAGTGGTAATTACTTCCTCAAAAATTGTTATCGACGTTACAATAACAAAACGTTTTTCAACTTCACCAAAGGAATTCCTGATGTCTCTTTCTTCAAAAGTCGCGAACACGAATTTCATACCGGTAAATTCAGGATGCTCCTGGTCTAGCAAAATGAATTCAAGTTTTCCATCCACCACCTCGGCTTTGTGGCAATGAAGACTACAGGTATAAGCCCCTGTATCAATCTTAGCGTGGATATCATTGAGGCCGAGTTCCGGAAGGTCAACGCGGTCATATCTGCCCAGGTTGTGCATGCAGGATTTTTAATCAATTTAAAATAAAAAAGCCCTGCCAAAGCAGGGCTCTTTCAATATATTTTCGAACTTTTTCAGGATTTGACCTTGAAACCCACTTGTGTATTCTCCCACTTCAAATTGACCATGTCTTTTTCCGGAGTGATGGTGAAGGTCTCTACATATTGATCGGTTTTTTTAGGTTTCACATTAACCCGCAAAACATCCTTTTTTTCATCATAATTGTATGCACCCTGTTGGTTGACATCCTTATTGATAACGATAATCCATTCATTTTCATTGGGAATGGTAAATAATGCATATTTTCCTGCGGGAAGGGTTTTACCCTCAATCTTAACGGCTTTATCAAATTCAATAGTCGTGGCCGCATTCGCGCCGGTTCTCCAGACTTCCCCGTATGGGACAAGGCCACCCATTATTTTGCGTTTATCCGCTGATGGTCTGCAATACACTATATCGACCTTTGCGCCACCTACCGTTCCGCTTGCTTCTGCTTTCGGACTGGTACGTTGCTGCGCCTGGACTGGCAATGCGATAAAACAAACTGCCAAAGCAAAAAGAAGCAATGTTAATTTTCTCATAAAGATTTTAATTAGGGTTAATGGTTTAAAGCCCACCTGCGCTAAAGCTTCGGCGGACAAGTAAAAAGCCCCCCGAATGGGTCCGGAGGGCGTTTTATGTGGTTAATTAAAATTACCTGTAAACTTTTAATAAAACGTTTTAATACCCGGAAAGGTTTGACTGATCAACCTGAAATTTGACCGTTTAAAAAATGTGTCGCTACCGGCCAAAAGGATTTAACGCAGAAAGCGCTTTTTTACCCCCGCCCATTTTATTCATGGTCTTTATCAATTTTCGCATATCACTGAACTGTTTCAACAAATTATTTACTTCCTGAACAGTGCGCCCACTGCCCCTTGCGATGCGGTTCTTCCGGCTCCCGTTTATTACGTCAGGATTTTCACGCTCCTCCATGGTCATCGACCTGATAATTGCTTCGATAGGTTTAAAAGAATTGTCATCGAGGTCTACTCCCTTCAAAGCTTTTCCCATGCCCGGAATCATTCCCAGCAGGTCCTTCATATTGCCCATTTTTTTAACCTGCTGAAGCTGTTGCAGGAAATCATTGAAGTCGAACTGATTCTTGCGGATCTTTTTGTTCAGACGTTTGGCTTCGTCCTCATCGTAAGCTTGTTGCGCACGTTCCACCAGGGAAATCACATCGCCCATACCGAGAATGCGGCTGGCCATACGGTCGGGATAAAACCGGTCAATGGCCTCCATTTTTTCACCTGTGCTGATAAATTTGATCGGCTTTTCTACTACCCTTCGAATAGATAAGGCAGCTCCACCACGGGTATCGCCATCAAGTTTTGTCAGAACCACACCATCAAAATTCAGGCGTTCGTTAAAGGTCCTGGCAGTATTTACCGCATCCTGGCCCGTCATTGAATCAACAACAAATAAAGTCTCTGAAGGACGCAAAACTTCCTTGAGCCTTGCTATCTCATTCATCATCTCTTCATCAACTGCCAGCCGACCAGCTGTATCCACGATGACGACTTTATGACTATTCTTTTTGGCGTGTTCAATTGCCGCTTTTGCAATTTTTACCGCGTCCTTATTTTCAGGTTCGGCATACACTTCAACGCCAACCTGCTCACCAAGTACTTTTAACTGGTCGATAGCCGCTGGCCTGTAAATGTCACATGCAGCAAGCAGGACGTTGCGTCCCTGTTTCTTAAGATACAGCGCAAGTTTTCCTGAGAAGGTAGTCTTTCCTGAACCCTGCAAACCTGAAATGAGGATCACCGCGGGATTTCCTTCCACGGTTATGTCCTCACTCTGCCCTCCCATCAGGGAAGTCAATTCATCATTGGTGATCTTTGTTAATAACTGACCAGGTGATATGGCGGTGATCACATCCTGGCCAAAAGCCTTCTGTCTGATCTCATCAGTAACTTCTTTCGCAACCTTAAAATTTACGTCAGCATCAATTAGGGCCTTGCGAATTTCTTTTACGGTGGAAGCCACGTTTATTTCCGTGATCTTACCCTGACCTTTCAGTGTCTGAAAAGCTTTTTCCAGCTTTACACTTAAATTATCAAACATAGTGACCTGCCTGCGTGTTGGTGATTAATTTTTCCTGGCTACGAGGCCGCATTACTCCAATGCTCCTCCAAAGCCATTCCGTTTCATAACGGGGTCCAAAGTTAACTATTTTTCATTGTCGAAAGGAAATGTATGGAAACACTTCCCCTGCCTTAAAATCGTTTTTTTCCAGCGGCAGTTCCAGGAAGCCACTGACCTTTTTCAGGTTAGCAAAATCTCCGGATCCACCACCTGGATCAGGATAAGCGATCAACCTTCCCCCTTCATTCTTTACCGCCACCTGGAGAAAATAAGTCAGCGGACTGGGAAAAGAAAAATCCCTGCCCAGTATAGCAAATGCTTCCTCCGCTGAAGCCCCCAAACTTCTTAATATCCATGGCCTGACATATTTATAAAAGCACATAAAAGTTGAGACAGGATTTCCCGGTAACGCAAAGGCTACCATACCAGCGTCAGATCTTCCAAACCAGAAAGGCTTTCCGGGGCGCTGGCTAACCTGGTGAAACAATTTCCGGATGCCGATGTTTTCGAGCACCACGGGAACAAAATCAAACTTCCCCTTCGAAACTCCTCCCGATAAGATGAGCACATCAAAATTTCTTATGATATCAATTAAACTTTTTTCCATTGCTGTTTTTTCATCTTCAAGATGGAAGCAGGTGGCGTCTGCACCCAAATCGAACAGCGCTGATTGAAGCGCATAGGAATTTGAGCGCCGGATCTGATACGCCGTAGGAACAGCCTCGATCTCAACCAGTTCGTCTCCTGTAGAAATGATGGCTACGCGGGGAAGGCCGGCTACCTTCACTTCCGTTTTTCCGACTGAAGCTAACAAGGCTACTTCCGAAGGCGCCAGCAGGATACCCGGCTCGAGAAGTAACTGATCCTTGCGCGCATCCATTGCCTGCTGATGGACACTTTGCCCCTGACTAACTATTTCCGTGGTCACCTTTGCTTCGGCATTACCAATTTTCAGATCTTCGTATCGGATTACTGTATCGCACCCGGCTGGCAGTTTGGCTCCTGTCATGACCTCAATACAGCGCGATGCATCTGAAAGTTTTTTTTGCTTTTCACCCGCGGCCTGTGTTGCCTCGATGGCGAACGCACGCCTCCCCCTGAGCCACTCCTGATATTGAATGGCTATTCCATCCATGGAAACACGGTGAAAAGGCGGAAAATCGCGATCAGCTATTACGGGCTCGGCGAGTACTCTCCCGGTCGCCGCCTGTACTTTAACAATTGTGCTTGCAGGCTTGAACAGGTGATCAAAAATAATCGTACTTGCCTCACTAACCGTTACCATGATCTAAATTATAAATTGGAATGAGTAAAATAAAAGTAATTTTGCACTAAGATACTAATACCAATTTTTCAGTTGACAATTTCTTTCGAATACATGTGTCTTAGTGCCTCGCCCGCCGAAGTGCCTCACGTAGGCGGGCCTTTGTGGCAAAAAGAATAACGAGGCTAGAACAAAATGAAAAACTCCAAATTAACGCACGTGGATTCGTCGGGTAATCCTTCGATGGTAGACGTTTCTGAAAAACTGGTCACGAAGCGCATGGCCAGGGCGCAAGCGGTTGTGAATGTTGGTCGGGAAATTATCAGCCTGGTCCAGGGAGATGAGCTCACCACAAAAAAAGGTCCGGTATTCCAGACGGCCATTCTTGCAGGTATCATGGGAGCAAAAAAGACTTCCGATCTGATCCCGCTGTGTCACCCGTTAGGGCTGGATGATTGCCAGATAACTATCCGGGCAACGGGAGAAGAAATTGTGATCACTTCCACGGCAACCCTGTGCGCAAAAACCGGTGTCGAGATGGAAGCGCTTACGGCGGCAACGGTAGCTGCACTTACTATTTATGATATGTGTAAGGCGTTGTCGCATGAAATCGTTATTAAAGAAATCAAATTGCTGGAGAAAACAGGAGGAAAGAAAGGCTTCAAACTTAAATAGAATAAAAAATGTCCCCAGTGTGTGGAGACATTTCTGATACAATAATTTGTATGAATAGCCAGC
Source organism: Cyclobacteriaceae bacterium (assembly GCA_040902445.1). Taxonomy (GTDB): domain Bacteria; phylum Bacteroidota; class Bacteroidia; order Cytophagales; family Cyclobacteriaceae; genus Chryseosolibacter. Next base: position 52,398 of record JBBDXJ010000297.1, read on the forward strand.
TTCAAAGGCTACCTGAGGACATAAAAATTTTAACTCTTTATTAATTATCACCTTTGAACCATTGCTCCCGCCGGGCTCGCCGAAATCCATTCTTCACCATCTTCAAAGACCTCCTTTTTCCAGATCGGCGCTTTTTCTTTGAGGTTGTCGATGATGAACTGACACGCTGCAAAAGAATCCTTCCGATGAGGCGTGGAGACAGCAATTGCAACAGAAACCTCACCGGGTTTTAATGTACCTATTCTGTGACTGACGGCCCACCCTAACAATCCCCATCGGTGCGAAGCTTCTTCAATTATTTTTTTGATTTCTGAAACCGCCATAGCTTCATAAGCTTCGTATTCCAGCCACAATACATTTTTGGCGTGAGCCGTATTGCGCACTGTACCGACAAACACATTTACTGCACCTGCCCTCAGGCTCGATGCAGTGTCGATGACCTTCTGTACATCAATTGGTTTTTCTGTGATTTTAATCATTTGAGATCGGTTGAATGGATTAAAAGAGAATGAATAAATCTAACGATATAAATAGCAAATATCAAGAACATCCTTACGAACATCACTTAAAATTTCTCAGGTCATCAGGTCGGGCTGGCGGCATAGAAAAACCGCCGCTCTTATCCGCCGCTTACAGGTGGGATAAGGGCAATTTCATCCGATTCTCCGAGCGGAAGGTTGTCTTCAGCATAGGCGCTGTTGACGGCGATCATCAGCGACTTGATCTCAACCAGTTTGGGATAGCGGTTTTTTAAAGCCCGTCGGAGAGATCCAACCGTCTCCCCTTCCAGTTCAAATACCGATTCCCTGGCCCCGAGTATATCTTTTGTGATACCAAATGCTTTAATTACGTATCTAGCCATGCGGAAGTCTGATAAGGATTTAAGTGATTAAATACAGAAATAACTGTGATGTTCCGTATTTTTAAGTCAAAAATAAAGATTAAATTAATTTTGACCATCAAATAGTCAATTTGGCAACCTTATTCGATAACCACGGACGTCCGCTCAACTACCTCCGGCTCGCAGTCACAGACCGGTGTAATCTGCGTTGCTTTTATTGCATGCCGGAAGAGGGTATACATTATATGCCAAAAAAAGAGCTACTCACCTTTGAAGAAATTACAAGGCTGGTTTCTCTTATGGCAAGCATGGGCATTTCCAAGATAAGGCTTACAGGCGGCGAACCGTTTGTCAGAAATGACCTGATGCAACTCATCGGGAGGATGGTAGAAATTCCAGGCGTTAAAGATCTTCACCTGACCACGAATGGCATACTTACTGCTCCCCATATTCCGGAATTAAAAAGGTTGGGAATTGCTTCCGTTAATCTAAGCCTTGATACACTGGACAAAGTTCGTTTTAAAAATATTACCCGGCGTGACGAGTTTGACAGCACTCTTCGGACATTAAACTTACTGCTCGAGCATGAAATCCCGGTTAAGATCAACGCCGTGGTGATGGATGGTAAAAATATCGAAGATATAATTCCCCTCGTGCAGCTTACAAGGGAGAACAATATCACAATAAGATTTATTGAAGAAATGCCCTTCAATGGCGAAGGCAAACACGACGAAAAATTGGTCTGGAGCCATAAAAAGATTCTCGAGCATCTTCAGGCGGAATTCCCTTCCATTCACAAGGCCCACGATCCTGAAAACTCCACGGCCAGCCATTACAGGATCCCTGGTTTTAAGGGAACCATTGGAATTATCGCCGCCTTCACACGCACCTTTTGCGGGACCTGTAACCGCATCCGGGTGACAGCCCAGGGAACATTGAAAACCTGTCTTTACGATGACGGGGTCTTGAATATTAAAGATTTGCTTCGGTCGGGAATATCCAACGAAGAACTAAAACAGAAATTGGTACATGCGTTCAACCACCGCGCCAAGGATGGTTTTGAAGCGGAGATAAACCGGAAGGATCATCAGCCGGCGTATGAATCAATGTCGACTATCGGTGGCTAAATTATCTCAGCTGCTCAATCTTCTTTTAACCTGCACTGTTAATACCTGATGGATACTGATCTCACTATTCTGGTCTCATGCTTTTTTATTATAGCGCTGATTTATTCTTCAGTGGGGTTCGGAGGCGGATCAAGTTACCTGGCTTTACTTGCCGTGATGGGTTTGGATATTGACATCATCCGGCCCGCGGCTTTGATGTGCAATATCATCGTTGTCAGTGGAGGCACGTATATTTTCTGGAGATCGGGAGCCCTGGATCTAAAAAAGAGTTGGCCTTTCTTATGCGCTAGTATACCCTTCGCTTTTATCGGCGGATTATGGACAATTGAGGATGCTACATTTTTTTTTATTCTGCTGGGGATTTGCCTCATCATCGCTTCTTTTCTGCTGTGGATCCAATCCGTGCCGCGGGAACGTTACCATTTTAACAATCCTTTTCTAAATGCAACCCTCGGAGGGGGTATCGGATTTTTATCCGGGATGGTGAGCATCGGGGGAGGAATTTTTCTCTCGCCCATTCTTCACCTGTTGAATTGGGGCGAGGCAAAAAAAATATCTGCCCTCGCAAGCCTGTTTATCCTCGTGAATTCGATCAGCGGGCTGGCCGGTCAGGTTACCCGAACGCAGGAAATCGACTGGAGGGTCATTGGCCCGCTCCTGGTCGCGGTTTTCATCGGAGGCCAGATCGGGTCGCGACTGGGCGCCCGTAAATTCGATCCTCTCTATATTAAAAGAATTACTTCCCTTGTGATCTTCATTGCTGCGATCAAGATCCTGAAAGACCATCTGTGAAAGAACCGGTCAGACCGGAATCTCTAACCGTTTGAATAATGAACTTTTAAATTACCCATTAATCACGTTTACTTCCTATTTTGCGCTACTAATGTACAACGCATGAAGAAAATTGAATTCACCACGCACATTCTTCCCAATGTCGTAGCCATTGCAGTTTTTTTTATCATCACTATCTTTTTTTTCAATCCCGTTTTTTTTGAAAATAAAACACTGCAGCAAGAGGATATCCAGCAATTCATTGGCTCCTCGAAAGCGATTGAAGATTATCGCAAAGCAACAGGCGAGGAACCTCTGTGGACGAATTCAATGTTCAGCGGAATGCCCGCTTATCTGATCAGCGTACAATGGGGTAATCAAGCCATCGCCTACATAAAAAAGGTGATGACCCTCTTGTTGCCACACCCTATCGCTAATATTTTTATTGCCTTTGTGTCTTATTATATCATGTTGCTGTGTTTCGGTATCCGGCCCTTCCTTGCTATTGCGGGCGCCATTGCATTCGGTTTATCCTCTTACATGATCGTCGGGCTTGCCGCGGGCCATAATGGTCGGATCGGCGCAATCGCATTTATGCCTTTAGTCATGGCCGGCATTCACCTTACTTTTACGGGACGACGTATCCTCGGATTTGGACTTACGGCCGCGGCCATGGCACTTCATCTGCGCGAAAACCACGTTCAGATAACTTATTATCTACTGTTGATTGTACTCGTATATGGATTGATCCGGTTGATTGACGCAATAAAAAACAGATCGTTCCCTGAATTGTTGAAAGTAGTGGGCGTGCTGGTGCTGGCAGTATTGCTCGGAGCCGGTACTTTCTTCGGGCAGTTCTGGGCACTTAAGGAGTACGGCGCTTACTCCACACGCGGCAAATCTGATCTCGCTAGCCCATCCAATCAGGGACAGGAAGACGCGATGGGCATGACAAAAGAATACGCTTTCGAATTCAGCAACGGAATACTGGAGCCATTTACACTGATGATCCCCAACTTCTACGGGGGAAGCAGTTTTAATTTTCTGGTTTCCGATCGGCAAAGCGGAGTATATCAGGCTTTGGTGCGTTCGGGAGATCAGCAAAATGCCAACCGACTAGCTAATTTTACAGGGGCATATTGGGGTGATCAACGCATAGCCGTTCCGTATTACGCCGGCGCTGTCATTATCTTTCTTTTTGTGTTAGGGATCGTTTTCGCTGAAAAAAAGTATGTATGGTGGCTGGTCTCGATCAGTGCGCTTGGAATCGTGCTCAGCTGGGGTAGTAGTTTTTCAGCCTTCAATTACTTCATGTACGACTACTTCCCGGGTTATAATAATTTCCGGTCAGTGACCTTTACTTTAATCCTGATACTGTTTGCCATGCCGTTGTTGGGGCTACTGGGCCTTGAACGACTTTTGCTGGCGGGCATGGATAAGAAAGCTAAACACAGGCTACTAATCATTTTTGCTTCCACCGGCGGCTTGTGTCTGGTGCTGTGGTTGTTCGCCGGGATATTTAGCTTCACCCGGGAAATGGAGACGCAGCTCCCTGCATGGTTCGCTGACGCCCTGGCCGACGACAGGAAAAGCCTGTTTCGCGCTGATGCGCTGCGGTCGTTTTTCTTTATCCTCGCTGTATTTTTAGCGATATATTTTGGCGCGCATAAAAGAGTTTCAGCCATTGGTTTTTATGCATTTTTGATCTTTATCGTGACGGTAGACCTGGCCGTAGTGGACAAACGATACTTCACTGCGGAGAATTTTAGACGAACCCGCGATAATACTTTTTTCGCTATCACAGAAGCCGATCAGGAAATTTTAAAAGACAAGTCCTATTACAGGGTCTACAATCTCAGTTATCTGACGGGAAGCAGCGCAAATACTTTTGGGGAAGCCCGCACCTCCTATTACCACCATTCCATTGGAGGCTACCACGCGGCAAAGATGCGCCGTTACGCGGAATTTTACGACTCGTGTATGGTAACCCAGACACAAAAGTTTGTCGAACAGGTTACCCAGGGTAACACCACTTTTGATCTGCCCGCTTTCAACATGCTCAATGTTAAATATATTGTCATCGGATCCCAGCGGGAAAACATCTTACCCAACCCATCAGCATATGGCAATGCATGGTTTGTTCAGAAGATCGTCACAACGGGGGATGCCGTAGCCGAACTTGAACAAACCTGTTCTGTAAACACCAGGACGACGGCCGTAATCGATACGTCGAAATTCCAGGTGAAAAGTATATCACCAGACAGTGCAGCTACCATTAGACTGATTGACAGCAGCCCGAAAAATCTAAAATACGAAAGTCAGTCTTCAGGCAACGGACTGGCTGTTTTCTCCGAGATCTATTACCCGGGATGGGAAGCTACAATCGACGGTAAAGAAACCACCATCGCAAGGGTTGATTATATCCTTCGGGCGCTGGAAGTTCCCGCCGGAAACCATACTATTGAATTTACTTTTAAACCAAAACCCTATACGGTTGGAAATAAAGTTACCACCGCTTCCTCCTGGCTGGTGCTCATCGTTCTGGTGGGAAGTATTTACTGGAGCCTGAGCAATGGCAATGAGATCAGGACGAAGAAAGTTTAGCTTTTAGGCGTTGGCCATTGGCTTTTGATAACCAATCAAATTGTTCTTTTTGCTTTCCCCTCGCGGTTAAACAAGAAGGTAAATTAACCAACACGGCCGTGGTCAGTGGTCTGTGGACCGTTGACGGCATCTATCGCTTCCAGTCTTTTCAGCAAGGGCGGATGTGAATAATGAAAAAAAACGTACAGAGGATGAGGATAGAGGTTACTCAGGGAGTCAACGGAAAGTTTTTTCAATGCTTCCGATAAAGCTGACCCGCTAAAGGTTTCGCGCGCATAGGCGTCGGCCTCAAATTCATTTTTGCGGCTGTACATACTCATCAGCAGACCGGTAAGCCCGGATATCGGTGCGAAGAGGATCGAAAAAGCAATAAGGTTCAGATGGATTGATTGCTGACTTCCTCCCAGCGCCAGGGAAAGGTCGGCGTTGTAAATGATTAGAGACAGGATAAACATGGTAAAAAATACTTGTATGATGGAAAGGATATAACCCCGGACGATGTGTTTCTTTTTAAAATGTCCTACCTCATGCGCTAGCACCGCTACCAGTTCTTCCGTGGTATGTTTTTGAATCAGTGTATCGTAAAGAACAATCTTTTTTTTGCGGCCAATACCCGAAAAAAAGGCATTGGCTTTACTCGAGCGTTTTGAACCGTCAATTACAAAAATGTTATCGAGGGGAAAATTGACCCTGGAGGCAAAATGCTGAATTGCAGACTTTAGGTCGCCCTCCGGCAGGGGGGTCAGCTTATTAAATAGGGGTAGGATGAGCGTTGTATAAAACATATTCATAAAAAGAATAAAGCCGGCAGCGATCAGGGCAAACCATATCCAGAAGTTCGGGCCGATGGAATCAATAAGATAGATGAGCAGTGCCAGCAAAGGAGCGCCGATAACCGCAGCCAGGACATATCCTTTTATTTTATCCATAAAAAAAGTGCGGCGCGTGGTGTTATTAAACCCGTATTTTTCCTCAATGACGAAAGTGGAATAAAGCTGGAAAGGCAGCGTCAACAGATCGGAAGCCAGCATCAAAATGCCAAAAAATGTAAGTGCCAGAAGAATGTCGTTTTGAATATGAATGCGGAGCAGGTCGTCAAGCCATCCAAAACCTCCGCTCAGTAACATGCCTATGGAAAGCAAAAAACTGAAAGCGGAAGAGAGGAACGAAAAGTTAGTCAGGTCTTTGTGATATTCGAGTGATTTAAGATACTTCGCAGGGTCATAAAATGTGGTTACATCATTGGGAATATCGGTCCGAAGGGCCTTGAGGTTAATATAATCCAATAACTGGTCAAACAGATAACTAAAAGCTGCAATGCCGACAATGATGTATAAAATGGTCTTTGGCTCCATAAAGTCAATGCTACAAAAAAAAAGCAGAAAGCTGAAGCCGAATGCAAAAAGCCCGCCAGTGCGAAGTTACGCCATGCCCCAAGGCTCAGTGTCTAACGTGTACCTGGGTAACTTTAGAAATTTTTGAGGGACTTATAAGTTTGATAGCTTGCGCACAGATAAGCAGGGATTAAGGGGGAACTTTTGATATTTCGGGGTAGTTTGTTCAACTATTTTTACTACCTTAGTCGTTCCGAAAAGACTGGGTTTAACAAACCCTGATACCGGTTTTTTCCCCGCTTATACCCGGATGCTCATAACCAGGTCGTTATTTGCAGAGAATCTTATATTAATCAATTAAAAAGGTAAAAGTAATGGAGAACATCCGTTTAGGGAAACCCTACAAAGTTAGCGAGCATAAACACAAACAGTATCATAAACACTATGAAATCCCCATTCAAAGTTGTGTGGTTGTGCCCGTGAAAAAATACGGTGATCAAATTTCCTGTGATCTCCGGTGGAAAGATGAATCAGGCGAGACTAAACAACGTGATGATCTGATGTTTAGCAGTGCTTACCTTTTACCGTTGGATGCCATGAAGGATTTTAAATTGTACGACCTTTGGGAAGATTATAATAAGACGATCACTTCATCGCTGAATCCATAGCAGTGAGTGGTCAGTGAGGATTTTAGTATCCGGCCTGTGTCCCAGCGCCGAATATTTTTTTAGTGGGCCTTCCTGATCTTTTCCTCGGCCACTTCTTTCTCTGCCTGATCAGCCTGCAATTGCTCCTTTTCATTTTCCTTCGTGTCATGATGATTTAAACCTAATTCAACGAGAATGGGAAAATGATCTGAACCCATGGAGGGAAGCCGTTCCAGATTGTTGAGTTGGAAATGTTTTGAGCAGAAGATGTGGTCAAGAGGCCAGCGCAGAAACCAATAATGAGCGTGAAAAGTATTAAAAAACCCGCGTCCTCTCCGGGGGTCAAGCAAGCCGCTCACCTTCAGGAACAATTCAGTTGAATAACTCCAGGCAACATCGTTCAGGTCTCCTGCCACGACTACCGGCAGTTTGCAGGCTTTCGCTTCTTTGGCAATTGTCAATATTTCCGCATCCCGTTCTGTCGACCTGGGATTTTCCTGGGGAACGGGAGGCTGGGGATGAATGCAATACAGGTGGAAAATGTCGCCGGCAGGTAATTTAACCCGCGTATGAATAGAGGGTATTCCCTCCTCAATGAGAAATTTGACCTTGGGTTCAAGGAGTTCAAGCCTGGAATAAAGCAGCATCCCATAAGTATTTTCCAGTGGTTTCATGACTCGATACGGATAGTGCTTTTCAAGTGAAACCAGTTGCGATTTCCACCAGAGGTCAGTTTCGACCAGGATAATGATGTCCGGTCTATTTTTTTCAATGCAATCAAGGCAACGCGCAACGTCGCGATTGTCCTGGTAAACATTGCACACCAGTAACTTGAAGTATTTGTCTTTAGTTGGAATCTTTTGCCTTTTCATCTGCGCCTTGGCAAGAATCGTATACGGGAAGACCTGATAAAACAAATACAGCGAATTGGCACCGAGCAGGCAGGTAAAAATGATGGAATGCTTTTCATCCCAGTCAGCTACTAAAAGAAAAAAGATCAAAAGGATAACATTGATCACCAGTTTTTGAGCCCGGGGATACTCAAACACCCGGAACATCCAGTTATCATTTCGGATCAAGGGGACCAGACTTACCGCAATGATAAAATAACCTAGAATATAGATGACTATCTGACTTATATGCGATACCATTTGTTGATCCGAAGTGTGATAGTCTTTATATACCTTAATGTAGAAAACCCCCCTAAACTAAAACAACAGATGAGCCACCTCCCTGGCTGCATCTGTTGATCAAGCAATGGTGATTAACCGTTGATTTTATGCTTGAGGGACATTAGGTCCCCCTGATTTCCCGTGTTATCTCGGCTGCGCTTTTTTTAGATATCCCCAGGGTTTCAAAATCAACGTGTATCCTTTCCATTTCCATATTAGGATTACTAACATCGTTTCTTTCGGGGAACCCAACGTGCAGCTCCGGAAAATCATTGCGTCTTTTATTCCGCTTGATATTTATCTTGTCATTTTGCATACGTCTGTAGTTTAAACCTACCGTTGTTTTTTAACCAACGCTACCTGGTACTGATAAAATTGCATGCCATAACGGCTTTGGTGAATAAACTTTGCCAACGGTAATTCATCGATAAATCCGATAAAATCGTGCGGAGCTAATTCTACAAGGACAATTATTCAGATTCCTTCAACAAGTTGCTGATGGCGTGGTGATAGCGGTTAAAGCCAAAATCGCGGATGGTTTTCTCCATGTTGAATGAGATTTCATCCAAACACAAATTACCAATACTCCCCTCGTGGACATGTTGTACAGTTGTATCGGGATGATATTTACCTTCGGCTATATTCAGCCCCACCTGCTTGTATGCGTCGCGGAAGGGAACCCCTGCCAACACCAGTTTATTCACTTCTTCCACACTGAACAGAAATTTGTACTTGTCGTCGGCGAGTATGTTTTCCCTGACCTGAATATTTTCAAGCATAAGCTGGGTCATCCGAATGCATTCCTTCAGGTTTTGGATGGCGGGAAACAGGAGTTCTTTCAATAGCTGCATATCGCGGTGATATCCCGACGGCAAATTGGCGGTAACGACAGCCATATCATTCGGCAGGGACAACAACTGGTTACAACGGGCGCGGATCAGCTCAAACACATCAGGGTTTTTTTTATGCGGCATTATACTGGATCCAGTTGTAAACTCATCGGGAAACGATATAAACGCAAAATTCTGATTGAGGAAAATACAGGCATCCATGGAAAGTTTCGCAAGCGTAGCAGCAATATTGGAAAAGGCGCTCGCAACAATTCGCTCTGTCTTTCCGCGCCCCATCTGCGCATACACCACGTTGTAATTCAAATCCGCGAAGCCCAGTAATTCCGTGGTCAGCTTCCGGTTGAGGGGGAAAGACGATCCATAACCAGCCGCAGACCCCAACGGATTCTTATTAACAACTTCATAGGCAGCCTTTACCGTAACGAGATCATCGATCAGGCTTTCAGCGTAGGCACTAAACCACAAACCAAAAGAAGAAGGCATTGCAAGCTGAAAATGAGTATAGCCTGGCAACAAATGATCTTTGTACTTTTGGCTTTGGATAAGAAGAAGGTCAAACAAATTCTTTACCTCCGTGACTACAAAATCAATTTCCGCCCGCAAGAAAAGTTTCACATCCACCAATACCTGATCATTTCTTGAACGGCCACTGTGAATTTTCTTTCCGGTGTCGCCCAGAAGTTTTGTTAACTCGAGTTCTACCTGTGAATGAATATCCTCAACACCATCCTCAACCTTGAATTCACTGCGGTCAATGGAGGCGTAGATCTGTTTGAGGGCTTTCGATAGTTTTTGCAGTTCCTCCCGGGTAAGCAACCCGATTGATTCCAGCATAGTAATGTGTGCTAGAGACCCCAGCACATCGAACGGCGCCAGAAAAAGATCCATCTCCCGATCTTTTCCCACAGTGAATTTTTCAACTTCCTTTAACGAAGTTTTGTCTTTTTGCCACAATTTCATCTCAGTTGCAAGTTTCCAGTTTTCGGTTTCCGGGTAAAGCCATTTTCTCAATATTGACTTGTAACAATTAACTATTGAAATCGCTATAATTCTATTAAAATAATTCGTTTTATACCCAGGTACTAAGTAGGGTTTATCCAATTTCACCCCGGCAACTGCCTGCCCGCCGTAGAAGCTTTAGCGCAGGCGGGGCAACTTGCAACTTGCGACCGGTACCTGGTGACTAAACCTCGAGTTCGTCCAGCAATGCAATATAAGTATCAATTCCCTTCACAATTTCCGCTACATATATAAATTCATCTGCGGTGTGAGAACGGGCAGAATCACCAGGCCCTATTTTTACTGAGGGTACGGGGATCAGTGCCTGATCCGACGTAGTCGGAGAACCATATAACGGGATCCCTAGTTTTTTTGCAACGGCAACCAGGGTGTGGTCTGACGGAATGCCGGAGGATCGCATGCGCAGAGACCGAGGAGTAACATGAGCCTTTACATTGTGTTTAATGATCTCAAGAACTTCCTCCAGGCTGTATTGATCTGTCACACGAACATCGACTGTATAGTAACATTCAGCAGGCACTACGTTGTGCTGCTTTCCCGCGTGAATTACGGTAGTCGTCATTTTTACCTCTCCCAGTGTTGGTGAAATCTTTGGGAACCTGTGATTCTTGAGCCATTCTATGTCATTCATTGCTTCATAGATAGCGTTCATTCCTTCTTCACGCGCGGCATGGCCAGCCCTGCCGCGAACGATACAATCCAAAACCATCAATCCTTTTTCTGCAATCGCCATCTGACAAAGGGTGGGTTCGCCCACAATGGCGAAATCGATTCGGGGTAACAATCCCCAGATACTTTCTATCCCCTCACTCCCGGAAGTCTCCTCCTCGGCCGTAGCGGCTATGACCAGGTTAAAATCCAGATTTTGTTGATCATAGTAATGCAGAAACGTGAGGATGAGGCATACCAGAGGTCCACCAGCATCATTGCTCCCCAGCCCAAAGAGCTTTCCATCAATGATCTCAGCCTGAAAAGGATCACGTGTATAGGCGCTGTTGGGCCTTACCGTGTCGTGATGAGAATTCAGGAGGATGGTAGGAAGTTCCGGTTTGAAATTCTTATTACGGGCCCAGATGTTATTTGTCTTTCGCTCGGTTGGTATGTCAAACTGTTTAAAGAAACCCTGAAGAATGAGAGCGGATTTGTCTTCTTCCTTGCTGAAGGATGGAATCGCAATGAGCTGCTCTAACAGATTTATCGCTATTTCGTCTGGTTGCAATTTCATATTTCATTCTGATCAGGGAGAAGGTTACGCGGTGATTAAAGTACCCTCGGTTTCTTCTCCGGTATTTCTGATAATATCTCCTGCCTCTCCGATCAAAACCTCGTTCACTCCAGCCTGGATAGCAGCATAGGCGTTTTCCAATTTTGGAAGGATACCGTTGAAAAGAGCTTTTTTTATCAGCAGTTCGTTATATAAATTTTTTGGCATGTGATGGATTACGGAGTCAAGATCATTAACATCCCTGAGCACGCCTTTCTTCTCGAAACAATATATCAGCCGGACGCGGTAGTATATACTCAAAGCTACAGCTAACACCGAGGCGATGGTGTCAGCATTGGTATTAAGCATACTTCCCTGTGCATGAGTAAGAGGCGCAAAGACAGGAACGAATCCGTCTTTCAACAACGCCCTGAGCCAGCCTGTTTTTACTTTCTCAGGAATAATGTCGCCCACAAATCCATAATCGATATTTTTTACAGGACGTTTGACCGCCCCGATCACATTGCCATCAGCACCGGTTAGCCCCAGGGCGTTACAACCCAGGCGCTGCAATGAGGCAACGATCTGTTTATTGACGAGGCCACCGTATACCATGGTCACAAGATCTCTCGTGGGTTCATCTGTAATTCTTCTGCCCTCCACATACTGCGAGGTAATTCCAAGCTGGTCCCCGATCCGGGTTGCAATTTTTCCACCACCATGGATGAGAATTTTGGGTTCTTTTATCCCCGCAAAATCCCGGAGAAATCTACTCAGCGATTCGCTGTTATCCAGTACGTTGCCCCCTATCTTGATGATGAAAATTCTTTCCATATTCAATGCTCCTTTCGTGCTAGCTTGATTTGCCCGCCAGTAGCTCGCTCAGGACCGCCTGGGCTGCCCAAACCCGGTTAGACGCCTGCTGCGTAACAATGCTGCTAAAACCATCGAGTACTTCGTCGCTTAATTCAACATTCCTGCGCACGGGTAAACAGTGCATTACTTTTGCGTGATTGGTAAGCAAAAGTTTCTCGTTGGTCAGCATCCACTCCCTGTCATTGCAATAGACGCGGCCATAGTCGCTATAAGTACTCCAGTTTTTAACATAAACGAAATCAGCATCCTTAAGAGCATAGTCCTGGTCGTGACTGATGGCTGCACCTTTCGTGAACGACGGATCCAATTCGTAATCCTCGGGATGGGTGATCACGAAGTCAGCGTGATCCCAGGTATTGATCCATTGAGAAAAACTATTTGCAACACATTGCGGCAAAACTTTCACGTGCGGTGCCCAGGTTAGCACGATCTTAGGACGCCGTTTCTTTTCCTTGAAGACCTCAGTGATGGTGATGATGTCGGTGAGGCTTTGCAATGGATGCAGCGTAGCACTCTCCAGGCTCACAATCGGTATACCGGCATACTTTATGAACTGTTTAATATAGAGTTCGCTGTAATCTTCGGCCTTATTCTTCAGTGTGGGAAAGGTCCGTATTCCCAGAAGGTCAAAATAATTTCCGAGAATAGGGGCTGCATCCTTGACATGCTCGACGGTGCTTCCACTCATGATGGCCTCGTCTTCAAATTCCAGAGACCAGCCTTCCTGGCCCACATTAAAAACGATCGCTTCCATGCCGAGATTTGCAGCAGCAATCTGTGTGCTCAACCGCGTACGCATGCTGGGGTTCAAAAAAAGTAACCCGATCCTTTTTTGGGCAGCCATCATCCGGTCTTTGTGCGGGTCGGATTTGTAAGCCAGCGCTTTTCTTACCAGCGCGTTGATATCGGTTACATCGTGAACTGAAATAAAATTCCTCATGCTAGTTCTTCATTCAGGGCGTTCAAAAACATATCTGCTTCCTCTTTGGCCATTGCCAGCGATGGCAACAAACGGATGGTATTGGGTTTGGCTTCGCCGGTAAAGATATGACGTTTAAGGAGCAGATTGCTCCGCACATGTTTAAATTCCTCTGGTAAATCAATGCCGATCATCAGGCCTCTTCCGCGCAAACCGGTAGCCTTGCGCACACCTTTTAGTTTCTCAAGAAAATAGCTGCCTATTTCGGCAGCATTGTGAATGAGATTTTCTTTTTCCATTACCTCAAGAACGGCCAGGCCCGCCACGGAGGCAAGATAATTTCCTCCGAAAGTCGTTCCCAGCATCCCACTCCAGGCTTTAATATCCGGGTGAAGGAAGAGGCCTCCGATCGGAAAACCGTTTCCCATCCCTTTGGCTGTAGTGATTAGCTGCGGTTTTATGCCGGAATACTGATGGGCAAAAAATTTTCCTGTGCGCCCATAGCCCGACTGGATCTCATCCAGAATGAGCAGGGATTGAAACGTCCGGCATTTCGCCTCCATGTGCCGCAGAAATGCGTCGTCTGGCACTTGAATTCCGCCAACACCCTGTATACCTTCGATTATCACCGCAGCAACCTCGCCATCCATGACAGCGTCAAAGGCGGGAACGTCGTTCATCGGCACAAAAACGATTTCATGTCCGGCATTGAAGGGCGCAACAATTTTTGGATTGTCAGTGGCCGCCACCGCTCCGGAAGTCCGGCCATGAAAACTTTTTTTGAAAGCGATCACTTTTTTTCTACCTGTGAGAAATGACGCCACCTTCAGCGCATTCTCGTTTGCCTCTGCTCCCGAGTTACACAAAAACAACTGGTAATCCGGGTAACCGGAAAGTTCACCCAGTTTTTGTGCAAAGTCGCGCTGTAAATTGTTTTGAACGCTGTTCGAGTAGAACGCGATCTTTTGAAGTTGTTCTGTGATTCTCTTAATATAATAAGGATGCGAGTGTCCAATGGAAATTACGGCATGGCCTCCATAAAGGTCCAGATATTTTTCTCCCTTCTCGTCCCAAAGCCAGGAACCCCGGGCTTTTACCGGCGTGATGTTGAAGAGCGGATAGACGTCGAATAGTTTCATAAGCAGAAAGCAAAAAGCAAAAAGCTAGCGTGTAAGGTTTAAAGTTAGGTGGATGACGAATCTTTGCGGACTTTGGTGACCAGACAGATGAGCATGGCTTTTACCTCATTAATTTGTTTATCCATTCGTTTGTATTGATCCTCTCTAAGATACCCTAACGCATGCGATAGAAAAGCCAGGTATTCAACTTCTTGAGTAGATCCTAATGAAATCTGAAGATATCTGGCAAAGTCAGATTGAGTGAGTTTTCCACAACCTTCAGCTAAATTTGTAGGTATGGAAGTTGCTACCCGCCTGATCTGGCTCGTAAGATTGTATTGTTCGATTTTTGGAAAACCAGCAGTTTCTCGATAAATAAGAAGCACAAGCTCATGGGCTTTCTTCCAAACGATAAGGTCTTTGTAATTTTTCATAACAATTAATTTAGAGGGTTACATTTTTTATTAAAACTTGATTATCTATTCAGCTCCTTTTGCTTTTTGCTTCTTGCTTTCAATCTTAAAAGACCGTGCTCTTCAACCACAGCCCCGCCCGCTCATCCAGTCCAAACATCAAATTCATATTCTGCACAGCTTGGCCGGAGGCGCCTTTTAACAGGTTATCGAGGGCGGAGTGAATGACGAGCTTATCGCCTTCCTTCTCCAGGCCAATGATGCATTTATTTGTGTTTATTACCTGTTTAAGATCAATGGGCCTGTCTGAGACAAAAGTAAAGGCGTGACCGCTGTAATAATCCTGATAAATTTTTCTGACGGCATCCAGGGAAAGATCGCACACAGTGCAGGAGCTGACGAAGATCCCGCGCGTAAAATCTCCCCGCCACGGTATAAAATTGATAGGCGCGTTAAAGGAGGGCTGATGTATTTTGAGGTGATGATTAATTTCTCTCAGGTGCTGGTGGTTAAGTGTTTTATAAGCCGATATGTTATTTGCCCGCCATGTAAAATGGGTTGTATCCTGAAGTTTCTGCCCTGCCCCGGTTGAACCCGTGATCCCTGTGCTGTAAACTTCTTTCAATATCCCGGCTTTTGCCAGGGGAAGCAACCCGAGCTTCAGCGTGGTGGCGAAACAACCGGGGTTGGCAATGTTCCTGGCCTTTTTGATCTGATCGCGATATAATTCAGGAAGTCCGTACACAAAATCTCTCCCCGGTATAGATTCACCCAACCGGAAATCCTGGCTTAGATCAATGATGCGAATAGAAGGTTCGAATGATTGCTCACCGAGAAATTTTTTGCTCTCCCCGTGGCCAAGGCATAAAAAGATGACATCAGCTTTCTCCTGAAAAGAGTCAGTAAAGGTCAGGGACGTTTCTCCGATGAGGTCGCCATGGACCGCGTGCAGGGGTTTGCCCGCATTGCTTCTGCTGTGAACAAAAGTCAATTCAACCTGGGGATGGTTTAACAACAAACGAATTGTCTCACCGCCTGTAAATCCTGCTCCACCAATGATACCTGCTCTTAATTTCAAATTTTTAAACTTTAAACCTTGAACTTTAAACTTTAAACTTTAAACTTTAAACTATTTTCTTTCTGCTTTCACCTGATGATAGATCATCGTCTGGTTACCAAAAATCCTGGAGAACCCTTTCACATCGTCACCACTCCATCCGACATTCATCTCACCGTATTTTCCAAACCGC
This sequence comes from Cyclobacteriaceae bacterium, assembly GCA_040902445.1. Taxonomy (GTDB): domain Bacteria; phylum Bacteroidota; class Bacteroidia; order Cytophagales; family Cyclobacteriaceae; genus Chryseosolibacter. The sequence goes on from JBBDXJ010000297.1 coordinate 68,545, forward strand.
GATGACATCAGGTCAAAAGGTGATTCAATGCCAGTAACCACAAAGCGGTAGGGAAATAGTTCAACATGCACATCGCCTGTGACATGTTGCTGGCTGTTGGTCAGAAACGCTTCCATATCGCGCATCACGGGATCTAAATACTGGCCTTCATGCAACCAGTTTCCATAGAACTGGGCAAGTTGGTCTTTCCAGGTCAATTGCCATTTGGTAAGCACATGTTTCTCAAGCGTGTGATGCGCTTTGATCACCACCATGGGCGCGGCAGCTTCGAACCCCACCCTGCCTTTGATACCGATGATAGTATCGCCCACGTGAATATCGCGGCCTATGCCATAAGGGCCTGCCAGATTTTGAATAAATTGAATGGCGCCGGTAGGGTGATCAAAAGCCCGGTCATTGACTTTCATTAACTCTCCCTTGAGAAAGGACAATTTAATAGTTTCGCTGCCGTGTTTCGTCATTTGCGTTGGCCAGGCTTCTTCAGGGAGCATCCCCAGTGACTTGAGGGTTTCTTTTCCGCCCACAGAGGTGCCCCACAATCCTTTATTAATAGAGTACATGGCTTTGTTGAAATTCATCTCCACCCCTTTTGATTTCAGGTAACTGATCTCCTCTTCGCGGGAGAGTTTCAAATCCCGTATAGGTGTAATGATCTCGATTCCCGGTACGAGGATATTGAGGATCATATCGAAACGCACCTGGTCATTACCAGCTCCCGTACTTCCATGCGCAACGGCGTCGGCGTTTATCTGCTTGGCGTAGTTAGCCGTGGCGAGGGCCTGCGACATACGTTCCGCGCTGACACTTAAAGGGTAGGTGTTATTCTTTAATACATTCCCATAGATCAAAAAGCGTATTACTGTATCGTAATAGTTTCGCGTTTCATCCACGGTCTTGTGTGAGCTGACACCGAGGTTCCTCGCCCGTGATTCGATGGCGCGTATTTCTGTCTCATCGAACCCTCCCGTGTTCACCGTCAGGGTATGAACTTCATATCCCTTCTCATCGCTTAAATATTTAACGCAGTAGGAAGTGTCCAATCCTCCGCTGAACGCCAAAACAACTTTTTTCTTACTCATGTTTGCAAAGCTAAAAGCTTAAGGAATAATGCAAAAAGATTTGTAGAGGCAAGGCATGCCTTGTCTCTACTTTCTGCTCTAAGCTTTTTGCTTTTTACCAGAAGAAAATACCCAGGAGAGAGCGCTTTTTTTCATCGTCGCCAGGACCACCCGCGTCATTTTCTTTTTTGCGGAAGGACTTGAGCATGACGAATTGTTTAAAGCGCATCCAGCGTTCGAAAAGGCGGAGGTTGCCTTTAAAAGACCTGTGATGGCTGCGGTTTACTACCAGTTCACCGGTCGGCGTCACAACAGTATCGGCTACCTTGGGCGGAGGCAAGGTCATATTCAGCTTGGCAGCGGCTTCTTCCGGATCAAAGAGCATAGCCGTGCAAAAGCAATTCTTTCGCTCTTTCGCCGTGAGGATATCAAAGTTTACACAACTTCGGCAACCTTTCCAGAACTCCTCATCTGTGGTGAGTTCGGAGTACGTCACCGGCTCATAACCCAGATCAGAGTTGATTTTCATCACTGCAAGACCCGTGGTAAGTCCAAAGATTTTTGCATGTGGATATCTCTTCCGGGAAAGTTCAAACACTTCCCGTTTGATGTCCGTAGCGACTCCGCTTTTGCGAAAAGAAGGAGCCACGATAAGGCCCGAATTAGCGACGTACTTCTCGTGCTGCCAGGCTTCGATATAACAGAAACCTACCCAGGTGCCGTCCTTGGTGTGGGCCATCACCGCTTTGCCTTCATTCATCTTCTGGCGAATGTAGTCAGGAGAGCGCTTGGCAATTCCGGTGCCTCTGGCTTTCGCCGATTCCTCCATCTCGGCGCTAATGGTATCGGCATAATGTGTGTCATCAGGTGTTGCCACTCTGATGATGATATTGTTTTTTTCCAATGTGTTTCAAAAAAAAGTGTTTAATAGAAATGACCAGATGATGCTTCAGGCATACGCAGAACAATGTCCCGGACATTATTCAGTTTGTCAACAAATGTTGTACGGATTAAATGCGCGCGCACCGTGAGGGTCGGGGTCGCCTGGTCACCAAACAGGCGTTAGAAAAGAACTGATAAGTTCTAAAAGAATGGTATGCAGCAATAGCCGCAGTAAGTAAGGTGAACGTTGTTTTCAATTTCTTATAACAGTTTAATTAACGTTAGAGAAAATCCATTCGGTTGCTTTGTTTATACACTTATGCAAAATTAAGCGATATTTTATTATAATCGCCAATCTTTTTACGAAGAATTGCGAAAAAAGGTTCAAAATGTGAGTGGTGTGTGGTCAGTTGTGAGTGGGTTAGTGCGGCTGGCGTGTTTTGCCGCCTTTCACAACCTTCCCATCCGCCCTGAGCAAGCAGGCAAAATTAGGCTAATCTGCCTGTGAGAAAGTGAAGAACAAAGGACCACCCCGCTGAGCTGCAGTCGCGACTCACAACTGACAACTCACCTAAAAATCCGGACAGGGAATTATCAGTTTATCTTTCGGTGGCTTCCGCGGATTTCTCATCGGCCACGTATAGACCAGGCTGAATTCATGCGCCCCTCCGCTGCCGGGGCCGAGTTTGGAAATCGTATAGTCAAAACTATATCCGATGTTGATAGCATCTTTGGCGCCGAGCTGGGTGAATCCCAGCAGGAGCACGATGGATTCGTTGTTGACGAATCCGTCGATATTTTTAAAGGGAACGCCGCGGTACCAGGTTCCCAGAACAAGCGGTTCAAAGGTGAAATACAGACCAAGATCCATCTGATCAAAAGCCCCCTGATGGCGGTACTGGATTGCGGGGGCAATGCTGCGTTCGGCGTTGCGGGCATAGACACCACTTCCCACCACGCCAGGCTTCATGTAAAATTTAAATCCTCCGTGAAAGGAAAGCTTCATCGGCAGTTCGCTGCGCTCATCAATGATAGATTGATTGGGCCTGTTCAAATGATTAGCGGCCACTCCCAACCAGGCTGCTTTGGTAAACAAAACTCCGCCAAAAGAGATATCGAAAAATGTTTTGCTGAAATTCGTCGTGAAAGTTTCGGCGCTGGGTTGATCAATGAACTCCCCGGTAGCGGGATTGAACTGATCGCCGAACGTTAACCTGTCAAAGTTCACATCCCGGTTGTAGAGCCCAACCTGAACACCCGGACGAAAGCCGAGATAATCGGTCAGTTGAAGTTCGTAGGAATACTGAAGAGCAAGACTCATCGAACGCAAACCTGCGAGCCCTTCCCTGTCGCGGGTAAGTAAAAATCCTACCCCGCTGTTTTTATCTTCAATAAAGTAATCCGCGAAAAAAGACATCGTAGTAAAATTGGCATCGATCGCCGGCCACTGATTGCGATAATTTATCCCCACCCTTGCCTGGTTGGTAGACCCCGCAAATGCGGGATTCAGGTAAAGGGGAGCTGCATAGAATTGCGAAAACTGGGGATCCTGGCCATTTGCGGTTCCATTTCCACCAAAAATCAGAACACAGGCCGCCACCAACGCCGCGCCCCATTGCATTTTGAACCAACTCCGCATAGAATGACACCTGAACCCGAACCGCGGACTATGAGCAGTGGACTGTAGGCTATTTCTGGTGCGCATGAAACGAGTAATTAAGGTCTGCAATCAAGGCAAATTAAAGGTATATCTGAAATTTAATAAAATACTATTCCGCAGCTTTAAAGTGGTTTTTAATGGCTTGTTACCTTTGGCCGCTTAATACTGATTATTAACGGTATTTTTTAGGCAAATTGTATACTTTAGAGGAACTTGGTCGTTTTAAAGTATGAATTTATTGTCAAAGGTGATGAGAATTGCGATGGGTAAACGTTTACAACAGGCCAACCGGTATTTTACGTTAAGTCTCCTGTTATTCCTGGTAATAGTGGGACATGTAAGCGCACAGAATTTTTCCGGGCACAACTGGTATTTCGGCAATTCCGATTTCGGCATCCGGTTCAGCCGATCAGAT
>JBBDXJ010000298.1:0-13614 GCA_040902445.1 Cyclobacteriaceae bacterium
CCAAACCTTTAAGTCGATGGAGGTTGCAACCCAGATGCCATCGTCATTGCGTTCATTGAAAAGATGCCAGACGCCTTCCTCAATAAATACGGTTGGCGTGCCGTATGGCCCCGGTGTTAAAGGTTCACCACTTGCCGCCTGAATTTGTAAAGAGCCGTGATCTTTCCAGTTTACCTTGTCGGAGGAGGTCATCAGGTGGGCTATATCCCCCTTGCCCTCGGCAAACATAAAATACAGGCTATCGTGTTTTACAACCATCATATCTTCTACCCAGTTTTCACTGAAGATCGGATTGCCCGGATACCGCGTCCATACAATCCCGTCCGGGGATGTCGCATATCCCAATGCCATGCTTCCTTCATTGGTGGCTTCCTTGTATCCGGTGTACCACATGTGGTATCCGTCGTTCTCCTTCAGTATGTAACCCCTTTCACGGATCACCTCATCCCAGCTATCACCACCCGTTCCGGTAAACAACGGATTTTTCCCATGTGCTACAAAACTTGTCAACTCCTCGGGAAAAAGTTCTTGTTCACTTGAGGAATCTGCTTCACTTACTGACGAAGGTTTGCAGCTGCAAAGTATAGCGAGCAATAACACGATGGAGAAAGTTTTTGTCTGACTATTCATGTTGCGCGGGTGTGTTTCAAACTATTTTAGTCAAAAATCCAATATAATGATCAAACTCGTGCATAAGTACAGCAACAATTTCTGCCCTTAACTCCTAAAATATTTATCTTATTAGATTCCATGTGATAAGGAGTAATTGTGACGGGCATCCGCCAGCTAAGACCTGCCCCCCACCTGCCTTTGCTGGTATGATTTTAGGAGATAACATCAGGTGGAATAACAGTAAAATGTACAACGTCGAGGAAATTTCGCAGATTAAAGATTACATGGTCAACAATCACCATACCCTGGGCGTAGCAGAGAGCGTTACATCTGGCCATATACAGGCTGCATTTTCGCTCGCGACAGATGCATCGAAATTTTTTCAGGGTGGGATCACCGCTTACAACCTCGGCCAAAAATCACGGCATCTTCACGTAAACCCGATCCATGCCACTGCCTGTAACAGTGTTTCCGACCTGATTGCGGATCAGATGGCTGTTCATGCCCTTTCCCTTTTTTCGAGTGACTGGTCTATTGGCATAACAGGATATGCCTCCCCGCTTCCTGAGTTGGGCATCAAAGATCTTTTTGCGTTTTATTCCATCGCTTTCAGAGGGAAGATCGCACACCGGGGGAAGGTGGAATGTGAAGATAAGGGTCTCTACCAGGTGCAGGTTTCCTTTGCCCGCCAGGTCGTGCGGGAGTTTAACTGCTATCTTACCGAAGATAAAAACTCAAAAGGTTGAAGGGCGTTGGATTATAAGCCCTTAACCCTTGCATACCCGGTCACTGATAACCGAAATTCCGTTTTTTGTTCTTTTGTGGAATAAGAATCCCATGTTTATTGATCATTTTTTACTATCCTTGCCGCCTGAAAAAACACAGGTGACCCATTAGAAACGCTTTCGATCCACTAACTAAATAAGCCTTGTCGGTGTTACACTTAAAATTTATCTTTCTGACTTGTCTGAATCTCAATTTTATATGAAAAAGATTATTTTTCTTTTAATAATTATAAGTCTAGTCCTTATCAATTTCTCCTGCAGTAAAAAGCGGGAAGGTAAGCCAAGGGTGCTGGTGTTTTCGAAAACCGCAGGTTTCGTTCACAGCTCAATACCTGATGGTATTGCCGCTGTTCAAAAGCTTGGATCGGATAATGATTTCGAGGTCGACACAACCAAAAATGCTGCTTACTTTAACGATGATTCTTTAAAAAGATATTCGGCGGTAATTTTTCTTAATACCACGGGAAATGTGCTCGACTACCGTCAGGAAGCAGCCTTTGAACGGTACATACAGTCAGGCGGAGGTTTTGTGGGTGTGCATGCTGCAACAGACACTGAGTATGACTGGAGATGGTATGGAAAGTTAGTGGGTGGTTATTTCAAAAGTCATCCACGCACTCAGGATGCTAAATTTATTATTAAGGACAAGAATTTTCCCGGAACTGAATTTTTTGCGGATACAGTGTGGCAGCGCCGCGATGAATTATACAACTTTAAGGATCTCAATCCCGATGTTAACGTACTCATTGCTGTTGATGAATCCTCTTATGAAGGAGGTTCGCACGGTGGTAACCATCCAATGAGCTGGTATCATGAATACGACGGAGGCCGCGCCTTTTACACCGAACTCGGTCACACTGAAGAAAGCTATACCGAAGAAAATTACCTCAGACATCTATTGGGAGGAATTCAATATGCCGTAGGTGAAAATGAGGAGATGAATTACCGCCAGGCCAAAACACTGATTCCTCCGGATGAAGACCGGTTCACAAAAACACAACTGTCATTTGGTCAATTTTTCGAACCAACGGAAATGGCCATTCTGCCAAACATGGATGTGCTGATCAGCCAAAGACGCGGAGAGATTATGCTCTATAAAAACGATTCAAAGCAAGTAAAACAGGTAGGCTTCCTCAATGTTTATTGGAAAACCACTGCTCCCAATGTCAATGCCGAAGAAGGTGTAATGGGTTTGGCCAAAGATCCCAACTACGCGAAGAATAACTGGATCTATATCTTCTATAGTCCGGTAGACAGCTCCGTCAATCGTCTCTCCCGTTTCACTTTTAAAAATGATACCCTCGATCTTTCGACTGAGAAGGTTATTCTCGATGTTAAATCGCAGCGGGAGATCTGTTGTCATACCGGAGGGTCTATTGCGTTTGGTCCCGGCGGGTTGTTATACGTTTCCACCGGTGATAACTCCACACCTTTTAATGAACCCGGGGTCAAATATGTGAATAGCGGATTCGGACCAATGAACGATATACCGGGCCATCAGCAATACGATGCGCGCCGATCTTCTTCCAATACGAACGACCTGCGAGGGAAGGTCCTTCGCATCCAGGTAAATGATGATGCTACCTACGACATTCCCGAAGGAAATCTCTTTCCCGAAAACTCCGATAGGAGCAGACCCGAGATCTATGTGATGGGCAACCGGAATCCCTATCGCATTTCGGTGGATCAGAAGAATGGCACTTTGTATTGGGGTGAAGTCGGACCCGATGCCAATAACGACAGCCTGTCAACCCGCGGGCCACGTGGTTACGACGAAGTTAATCAGGCGCGCAAAGCGGGATACTTTGGTTGGCCTTTATTTGTCGGAAATAATTATGCGTACCGTGAATTTGATTATGAAACCGGAAAAAGCGGTGAGGCTTTCGATCCCGCAAAGCCTGTCAACGATTCCCGCAACAACACCGGCCTCCGGGAGTTGCCACCAGCACAACCGGCTTTTATATGGTATCCTTATACAGTCTCTCCGGATTTTCCTCAGGCAGGAACCGGTGGTCGCAACGCTATGGCTGGACCGGTTTACTATACGGATATGTTTCCGAAAGAATCACGCTTTCCGGATTATTACAACGGCAAACTTTTTATTTACGACTGGATACGCGGCTGGATAAGAGCAGTGACCCTGTTTCCGAATGGTGATTATAGTAAAATGGAACCCTTCTTTCCCTCCATGGACCTGAACTCTTTAATAGATATGGAGGTCGGACCAGACGGTAAACTTTATCTGCTTGAATACGGAAGCGGATGGTTTAGCAAGAACGCCGACTCTGGTTTAGGCAGGATCGACTATAATGCAGGTAACAGGCCGCCAAAAATACTGGCCTTTAATGTAAATAAAACTTCGGGCATTTTACCGCTCAAAATCACTGCAACCACCAGGGCGACCGATCCGGAAAATGATAAAATTACTTTTGTCTGGGATCTTGGAAATGGTACTACCAAAGAAACCACTACACCGCAACTGGAATATACCTTCAACACCGTAGGGGACTATAAAATTTCCGTGGAAGCAAAAGACAACAAAGGGGCTGTTGCGAAGAGCAATGCCATTAGCATCTATGCCGGGAACGAAGCCCCTCAGGTGGTCATCGAAGTTACCGGTGGCAATAGGTCGTTCTTCCTCGAAGGTGAACCGTTAAAATATAAGGTTATTGTCAGTGATAAAAATGATACCGCTAAATTTGATCCGCAAAATCTTTTTGTGTCTGTTGATTATGCCGAAGGAGGATATGATAAAGCAGCGTCCACTTTGGGACATCAGCAGGGAGAAGTCAACATCATCGGCAAAGGCCTGGTGATGTCACTTGATTGCAAGAGCTGTCATAAAGAAACTGAAAAATCTATCGGACCTTCATACGTGCAGGTTGCACAGAAGTATGCTAAAGATTCCGATGCAACTAACTATTTAATCGGCAAGATCCTGAAAGGCAGCCAGGGTGTCTGGGGGGAAACTCAAATGCCCGGCCACCCGACGCTACCGGAAAGTGATGTCTATCAGATCGTGAGCTGGATCATGTCACTGGGAGGAAACAGCACCGCCAGGAAATCTCTGCCTCTCGCCGGCACGATTACACCCCCGAAAGATCTGGAGCCGAATACAGCATTGGTTTTATCCGCAACCTATACCGACAAAGGCGGGAACAACATCAAGTCTCTGACTGCCAGCAATACTCTCGCATTGCCGGGTAGCCACATTTCGTTTTCGGGACGCGAGCAGGTAAATGTGTTCAGACCCTTTAAGTATAACAACAACAATGTCCTGTTGTTGCCGGAAAAAGAAGGATGGTTCGCTTTGGACAGCATTGATCTCACCGGTGTGAGATCTGTCAATATCATTTCAGGGTGGCAGCAAACTCCTTCGATTGGATTGGACTTCGAACTGAGACTCGATGCCCCGGCAGGAAGATTGCTGGGTAAAGGAAAAATGCCCGCCCCGAAGAAAGATCAGAGAACAGGATCTGCCCGGGTTCGCATCAATCCGGTTAACGACGGAAAGTTTCATACTGTTTATTTCATTTACAAACCAGATAATGAGAAAGAGCCCATTCAAGCTGGTGTTACGGGCGTGAAGTTCAATGCCAGATGACGCAGTTCCCGATGCTAATAAGTATATAAGCGAGTCTCTTCAAAAAACCAGGTTGTGTGCAAGGTGCCATTTCGGAGGACTGACATCAGGCAGGGGCTGAACAACATAATCCTCTATCACCAGCGGTTCGCAAATGAATTCACTGTACTTGCGCACTGTAAAGTGGCGCTCAATTAAAGAACTTTCTGTTTTTTCAGAGGCTCCGAAAGAACGCTTGAACTCTTCCAATCTTCCCATAATGCAACCGGTTAATGTATGATTTATTTCAAAATCATACCAACCGGCTATGCCTTGACCAGGATTAAATTGAGGACAAGCCTCTACAGAAGATTTCGTGAATTACGAATGAATGTATGCCAGGATACCGTCGCGTATCGACTCAAAAGTCCGGATGAGTGTTTCCTCGTCTTCCTCCAAAAGGGTGACACGAAAGCCCTCTAACTCTGAAGAAAAAGACGATATGGGAACAACGCATACCCCTTTCGCTGCGAGCAGATAGTAGACAAACCTTTTATCCAACGGCAAGGCCTCTCTGGTCCAGCTTTCAACCAGGTTTTTTATGGCAGGGTTGCTGATATTTATCTTCTGATGTGGTTTCAAAACCCCTTTGCGAAAGATAATAGTGTTGTAAAAGGCTCCAAAGGTTTCGTTAAAGGTTAACTCTGGAACGGTATGCAGGATATCCGCAACGATCTTACTGCGCTTTCCGATGTTGCGGTTGGTATTTTCCCGGTAAGCTTTAAAGCGGGAGTCACCGAAGATCTTCGGGATGGCGAGTTGCGGAAGTTTTGTCGAACAGACTTCGATCATCTTCGCATTGTCAAGGGCCTGGCAAAACCGGTTGAAGTCTTCGTCCTTGTCGCGATTGTAATACTCCATCCATCCGCAGCGCGCCCCTGGCCAGGGAAGCTCTTTTGAGATTCCTTTCATTGAAATGCCCGGTACGCCATCTACGATTTCAGCCAGAGAGTAAGCGCGGGCGCCGTTATAGGTTATATTAATGTAGATCTCATCCGCAACGAGAAATAATTTGAATTCTTTGGCAATTTCCACGATCCGCTTTAAAGTTTCGATCGGATACACCATTCCTGTGGGATTGTCGGGATTAATAATGAGTATGCCGACAATATTCGGATTGTATTTCACCTTGTTATAAAGATCGCCCAGGTCAGGATACCAGCGGTTGTCCGGATCGAGTTTGTAGGTAAGGGGTTCGTGGTTCGCGTGGGCTGCCTCAGCACTGGAGTGTGTGGAATAGGCCGGCGAGGGGCCGATAACCCGTGAGGTGTTGGTAATATACTGGTAGACTTTTGCGATAGCATCTCCCAGACCATTAAAAAAACAAATATCGTCGGCCGTAATTTGAGCGCCGCCCATTGCATTGGTCTGCCGTGCAATAAACTCGCGCGTCTCCAGCATCCCCTTGGATGGGCAATAACTGTAAACATCATCCTGTTGTACCAAGTCGGCCACTATATCCTTTATCCAGGTGGGAAGTCTATGATGCTTTTGAATGGGGTCACCGATATTTTCCCATGAAATGTCAAGGCCGAGTTTTTTCAATTGCTCGGCTTTCTTTACGATCTCACGGATCTCGTAACTGAGTTCTTTGGCCCCTTCGCTTAATAATTTCTGTCGCATGGTCGGTTTTTCAGCCAGCGATGTTGCGGCTTTTGTGGAAAGGATTCAAGCAGATGGCAAAAAAAATTTTATTGCCACTCCTGATTTTCGCCACAAAGTCACTCCTGTGTGCCAAAGCACTCCGGCGCGCAGGCACACCTGTGAGCCAAAGAACTCGGGTGCGCAGGCACAAAGACACAAAGAAATGCAATCTTTTTGTTCGGATCAGGTAAACTCCCGCCTGGCTGTTTTAACGCAGATGTTGCCCGATTTCTTGGATTGCCTGCTGTCTTGATGCCTGAAAACTTTTATCTTTCTGATGTTAAATTTCAGGATTATGAAAAGGTATCTATTGCTATTGAGTTTTATATTAATCGCGTTTTCGCCCCCTTTGGTGGCTCAAACTGAAATCGGTCTCCAGCTCTACAGTTTAAGAAACGAGTTTAAAACAGAAGTAGCTGGCACACTTGACCAGATCGAAAGCTGGGGTATCCGCGAAATCGAGGGGGGAGGCACGTATAATTTGCCCATGGATGAATTTAAAAAGCTCCTCAGCGAGAATAAACTGAAGATGGTAAGTGTTGGGGCTGATTATAACCTGCTAAAGGATAATCCCCAGGCTGCTATTGATGAAGCAAAAGCATTTGGAGCCAAATATGTAGTTTGTTTCGGGATCCCGCATGAAGATGATGAGTTCACCATCGACCACGTGAAAAATGCCGTCAGTGTGTTCAACACAGCCGGTAAACTACTTGCGGAAAACGGTCTCTCCCTTTGTTATCACCCGCATGGATATGAGTTCCGACCTTATCAGGGGGGTACCTTATTCGATTACCTGGTAAAAGAAACCGACCCGCGCAATCTTAATTTTGAAATGGATGTTTTTTGGGTAAAACATCCAGGGCAGGACCCCGTGGCGTTGTTAAAAAAATATCCCAACAGATTTTTGCTCATGCACCTGAAGGATCGGAAACACGGCACTCCGGGCAATCAGAATGGACGCGCCGATGTGGAAACTAATGTAGTATTAGGCACCGGTGACGTGGGCATTGCCGGAATCATGCGCGAAGCTAAAAAAGCGGGTGTTAAACATTACTTTATCGAAGACGAATCATCCCATTCAGTCTCACAGATCCCTAAAAGCCTGGCATACCTGAAAAACTTAAAACGGTGACATACCTGCGTTTTACAATTACTTCAGACTTAAAACTTAAAACTCATTACTTAAAACTTAAAACTTAAAACTTAAAACTTAAAACTTAAAACTTATTACTTACAACTTCAATGGAGGAGGGATATCAGACATTTACGGTTTCAAGTTTTAAGGAATACCAGGATATCATTCTGAATATCCCTGATAGTCAGTTTACCCTTTACCGCGGCCAAAACCAGGATAAAACGCTGCTCCCCAAGATTGCGCGTTTTGATGTACCCAATGTGGAACAAATCGAACGTGAGATGCTCGAAGATTTCCAAAGACGCAGTATCCATCTGATAGACTATCATCCTGGAAATTCCTGGGATTGGCTGGCCCTTGCCCAACATCATGGCATGGCTACACGCCTTTTGGACTGGACAGAAAATCCACTCATTGCCTTGTGGTTTTCTATGTCTCCCCAAACTGATTTTACGATTTCGGAGTATTCAGTCGTCTGGGGATTTAATGTTCCCAAGGAAGACATCATCAATTCCACAGAAGACAAGGACCCTTTCAGCGGGGCCGGAAATAAAGTTTTCAAACCCAATCATATCACCAAAAGAATATCCTCGCAGTTTGGGTGGTTTACCATTCATAAATCAAGTGCGGGAAAAAAGTTTGTACCTTTTGAGCATAATAAAGACTACCGCGACCGGTTATTCAAGATCCAGGTCGAAAGCAAATGCTTTGGCGAATGCAAAAGGCGCCTCCATAATTTCGGGATCAATTCCGCATCCATGTATCCCGATATCGATGGCCTTGCCAAACATGTTGAATGGATATTTCTCGAGCAACACAGAGCGAAATAAATTTTGGCAATTGGGCAATTGACCCTCCTTCGCTATCCACCACTCATTCTTCCTCCCGAGGTTCGGCGGGAAGGCAAGCTCCTGAATGAACTAAAACTTTATTTTTTTTTCTAGATTTTGATTCAGCCATTTTACACAAGTTTCGAAGTTATCTGTCCAATCATTATTTGGGATTGGTGAAACTGGTTGAAATTTGTACATTTTTTTTGGATGCCCTTCTTGTGGTATTAACCAATTCCCGACAGTATACATGAAGGACATCCATTTTCCGGTAGAAGGCTGCATTGAAACAGCCAGTATATCAAATTCGTTAAATCTATATGGCCTTGTGTCTTCTTTTGTTGCTATATCGATGCCACCTCTGGTTTTTTGAGTTTCAACCACAAATAATTCTTTGGAGAACTTTCTTGATGCTTGATTCGCCGTCATCGGATTTAAGTTTTTGCTTCTTTGAAGTTTAACTTGAACCGAAACACCTTGAATCCCATTGGACAAAACGTAATCAAAGGGAAAGTCACCTTCAGGCGTAACATTTCTCCATTCGGATAGAGTTGAAATTACCTCAATTTCAAAAGCTGCCTCGGCGATGACTCCCCGTAACATACGATAGGTTAATCCTGATGCATCTTTATTGATTGCAGAAAGTATGATCTCTGCTTGTGTTTTTAGCTTTTCTTCAATAGGATGAATGGAAAATTCCTTCCTCAATTCCATGAAAATAAGTTTTCGCTGAGGTACTGAACATCCTTCAAGCAATCTTTTGATTTCTTCAATTTTCTTATCCATTCTGGCTTTTCTTTGGACGTCCTGAACCTAAAGGCTTGAATTTCTTAATTTCTTCCTTACTGATTAGGATAATTGAACCCACATTTATGCTTTTGATTCTTCCTTTTTTGACTAATTTATTGATTGCTTGCCGAGAAACCCCACGCAACCTGGCTGCCTGGGCTTGTGTTATCCAGTCTTCAGATAAATTCATATTTTGGTTGACATTGTCAACCCATTTTATTAAGATTGCTTTTGTAAATTTACCTCAAATAAGCAAAACACCCTCCAGATGGCAAGAGTAGAAGATCTTTCGAAACCAGATTTATTTTTTAGATCCATGGACGTTCCAATAGTTAATGGATATGTGCCTTTTTATAAAACAAATTTTGGAGTTGCTTTTTTGGATGACTCGCTTAACTTATTGAAGGAAATTCCTGATAATTCAATTAATTTGATCATTACCTCTCCTCCATATGCCTTAGAATTTAAAAAAAAATATGGAAATGTAGATAAAGCCGATTATACTACCTGGTTTTTGGAGTTTGCTAAAGAGTTTTATCGAATATTAACACCTGATGGTAGTTTCGTTTTAAACATTGCGGGCAGTTATAATAAGGGGGTTCCAACTAAGTCGTTGTATCATTACCAACTTTTAATTTCACTTGTTGAAGACATAAAATTTCACCTGGCTCAAGAGTTCTTCTGGTATAATCCAGCTAAAATGCCAGTTCCTGCTGAATGGGTCACTGTAAGAAGAATTAGGGTTAAAGATTCAGTAGAGCAGGTTTGGTGGTTATCAAAGTCCCCATGGCCTAAAGCAAATAATAGAAAGGTCCTTAAGCCATATAGTAAAGACATGATCAGACTAAACTCAAGAGGTGTAAAAAAAACCGTTCGGCCGTCAGGACATAATATTAATAATTCATTTACAAATATTGAATCAGGTGGTTCAATACCTCCAAATGTATTTGAAGATGAATATCCATCTGGTTTTCTAAAATTTGGTAATAATGCCGCCAATGACAATTACGCAATGGGGTGCAAAGCTAATGGTTTAAAAATGCATCCCGCCCGTTATCCGGATTCACTCCCTGAGTTTTTTATCAATCTGCTAACTGAAAAAAATGACATAATACTGGATCCCTTTGCTGGATCGAATACCACCGGGTCGATAGCGGAAAAAATGCAAAGAAAATGGATTGCGATAGATCGGGTCGAAGAATATTTAGAGGGAAGTAAATACAGATTCAAATAATATATTGGTCAATAACTATAGGCTTTTCCATAAATACAGCGTCGCATAAGCTTCCCATCCCTTGTACTTCTTAAAGATCTTGACTACTTCGGGCAGGGTAGGTTTTTTACTAAGCTTCTTAAGGTTTTTGATAGCATTGTGAAGTCCGGCATCCTCAAGCGGAAATGCATCAGGGTAGTGAAAGGTTTTCATTAAAGCGTAATTTGCTGTCCAGTTGCCAATTCCTTTTATTTTCATCAGCTCGTGTTTTGCCTCCTGCAAGGGAAGACCTTTGATCTTTTCTTTCGACAGTGTTCCACCTGCAAAAGCTTCAGCAATGCCGATGGTGTATCGGCTTTTTTGCGACGAGAATTGAAGCGCTAAAAGTTTTTCGGGCGTGATAACGGCAACTGTGTTTGGGGTAGGGAAAAGAAAGTATTCATTGTCGTTAAGTGCCAGCCTTTCTCCAAAAGTTTGCACAAAACGTCGCTTCAGGGTGTAGGCAAATCCGAGATTGATCTGCTGACCCAATACTGCCCAAATGAGGGATTCGAAAAGGTCCGGTTGTCCCACAATCCTGTATCCGTAATAACGGGCGATAAGATCTCTTAGAAGGCGATCATTTTCCGCCATGCTGTAAAACGGTTTCAGGTCTGTATCCAGGTCAAACCACTCGCGGACATACCCGGCAACAAGTTGCTTTGCTGATTCATCGGGTTCCTTTGAAAGAAATGTGATTTGCAATGCGTTTTTTTGTGGACTAACCTCAAACACCGTCACCTGATTTCCAATGCCCAGGGCTTTGACAACACCATTATCGTGTAGTTGATGGAGCAATTCTGTAGGCGAGCGTTTCAAAAAGTCAAGACATAACTGAAAGGAAAATTCGCGCGGAGTCTTTAGGAGCATGAAATAAATTTGTTGACCGTTTGTTTTGACTGCAATTTTACAAAATCATTCGTCTAAAGTCTGTTTATTTAATCGCAAGTTCCGGGTTGGCCGAAGTTTGACTTGTGCTCATATTTCGTAAATTCTAAAAATCATGGAAGGGATCAGGAATGTAGACTGGCTGAAGGTTCGGGAATCGCTCGACGATCATGGGTTTGCGCATGTGAAGAATGTGCTGTCGCGTGAAATGTGTGAAGGAATAGTCAGGCTTTATATTGATGAAAAGTTATTTCGAAGCACCATCAATATGCAGCGATACCGTTTTGGACTGGGAGAATATAAATATTTCAGTTATCCTTTGCCGCCGATGATCCAGGGTTTGCGCGAAGGTTTTTACCAGCCGCTGGTATCCATTGCCAACGACTGGATGCGCCGCCTGTCAATAGACACCATTTATCCGGCTGAGTTGAAAAAGTTTCTTTCTTTGTGTCATTCCAAAGATCAGCAAAGACCAACGCCGCTGATGCTGCACTACGAAACCAATGGATACAATACATTGCACCAGGATATCTATGGCGAAGTTTATTTTCTCTTTCAGGTTGTATTTATGTTAACGGGGTCGGGAAAAGATTTCGAAGGCGGAGAACTTGTTTTCGTCGAACAACTGCCGCGGGCGCAATCACGGGCCGAAGTCGTCAACCCCGGACAAGGTGATGCCGTAATATTTACAACAAACTTCCGCCCGGTTAACGGCGCAAAGGGCTATTACCGTGCAAAAATGAAACACGGCGTTAGTCGTGTTAAGAAAGGAATGCGCTACACGATGGGATTGATTTTTCATGACGCTGCTTAAAACAATTGACAGTTGACAATTTTTCAGTTGACAATTTCCTTCGAACCCAATGTGCAGGTTCAGTGATTAAATAGTAATACGATGGCGCATCGGTCAAAAGTCTGAATGGACATGTTTGGAGAAATGGAGGATGTGCATTTTAAGAGATTGGTTCATTCACGTGAGATCCGTTTTGCCGGAAACAGGAAATTGAAAATTTATGGTAGACTAAATTGTGCATCGGGGAGGAGAATAAAAAAAAATAACCGCGTATTCTTTAGTTCCGAAGAGGAAGCCACCCGGTTTGGGTATCGTCCTTGCGCGAAATGCATGCCAATGCAAAACCTTCTTTGGCGGTTACGTGCTGGACCACCCAGTCGCTGATCCCTAATGCCAAATCCCTAATGCCCAATGCCTATTTCTTCTTCAATCCTTCCGCCACAACAAGAACAAAATCCTTTCCCTTGATAAAACCTTTTCCCCATTCTTCTTCATAGGGGCTCGTGATACCCAGGCCGGGAATATCTTCCGTTTTTTTACCCTGCTTCAAAGCTGCTGCAACTTTGTCGCGGATGTCAGCAAGGCGATCTCGGAATTTCTTGACTTCGGCTTTCTTGCACAGTTCGCCATGTCCAGGAATTATAAGTGATTCGTCATTCATCATAGTGAGTGCCTTGTCGACCGATGCGATCATTCCATTAATAGTTCCTCCGCTTGACATATCAATATAAGGATAGCCATATCTTACGAAGAGATCACCCATATGAAAAACATTGGCCTGTTTGAAATATATGATCACATCTCCATCTGTGTGCGCTGGTTCAAAGTGAATGAGTTCAATATCCTGGCCGTTGAGATGCAGCCCAAGTTTATTGGGAAAAGTGATCACTGGCCAGGCATCTTCAACACGGGGTGCTTTGATCATTCTTTCCCTGACAAGTTCGTGGGCAACAATGGTAGAACCCAGTTGCTTAAAGTATTCATTACTGCCGGAGTGGTCGCCATGAATATGGGTGTTCAATGTGAAGCGGATGGGCCTCATGTCAAGTGCTGCAATTGCATCTTTGATCTTTGTGGAGAGTTGAAGGAATTGATCGTCGATCATAACTATCCCGTCCTCTCCCGTGAGAACACCAATATTTCCGCCAGAGCCTTTTAACATATAAATGTTAGCCCTTACGTGTTGGGAGGTGACTTTAATCGAATCCCAGTTTTGCTGGGAATTTGCATTCATAACAACGGCCATGAACAAAGCGAAGCTGAA
>JBBDXJ010000299.1:0-1959 GCA_040902445.1 Cyclobacteriaceae bacterium
CTGCTCAGCATGGGTGGCTTAAAGGATTGGACCGAAGAACAAATCCTGGAGAGAGTCAAAGCTGTGGCAGCGATCATTCCCATTTTTGGGTTCTATCTGCAGCCCAGCGTGGGCGGGCGCATCTTCAGTTATGATTTTTGGCTCGCGTTTGCGAAGATAACTAACGTACATGCCATCAAGGTAGCTGCTTTTAACAGATACCAGACGTTGGATGTTGTGCGCGCGGTGTGCTTCTCCGGGCGGCACAATGAAATAGCCCTGTACACCGGTAACGACGACAACATCGTTCAGGATCTTTTAACTACATATCGGTTCGAGGTGAGTGGAAAGATCATTGAAAAAGAATTCATCGGCGGTCTGCTCGGCCACTATGCGGTCTGGACGCGGACGGCGGTCGAGCTTTTGGAAGAAATAAAAAGGTGCAAGGCCAACGGTGGGGCTATGACTAACGCCTTGCTGACAAAAGGTATTGAAGTTACCGATATGAATGCGGCCATCTTTGATCCCGCGCATAGTTTTCATGGTTGCATCCCCGGCATTCACGAGGTATTACGACGCCAGGGACTACTCGATGGCAGGTGGTGCCTGAATCCCCAGGAAGAATTATCTCCGGGTCAAATGCTTGAGATCGACAGAGTGTGCAATGCCTATCCTCACCTGACAGATGATGAATTTGTAAGGGAGTTGTTGGAACAAAATGTGGTTAAGTATTAATAACTGGAGTTACGTATGTTAAAAATCGATAGTCCATAGTCCATAGTTAATACCAGTACAGTCTATTGGCTATGGACCATTGACTATTGACTATGGACTATGGACTTAAAGCAAAACTATTAGCGTGCGTAAGTCCAGTAATTAAATTATGCTGCATGATTTATGTCGTTATGTATAAATAACTGAAAATGATAAGAGAAAGATTCATACCTACAGCGTTCCAATCAAATAAGAGAGGAAATGAAACAGATTGATATCCCCTATTCCGAGGAAATAAGTAAAGATGCTGATCTGGGGGAGATCTCCACATTTCTAGACAAACTGGATTTTAAGAACATCGAAACGCAATCATGGCCCGAGTATAGCTACAAACCCGCGATCAGCTTCACCATAGCCCACTGCGGAGACTGTATCTTTATCAAATTTAATGTGCTGGAAAAATTCATTCAGGCCATCTATCGCCAGAATAACGAGCCGGTAAGCAATGACAGCTGTGTGGAATTTTTTATCGCGCTGGATAATGGCAACGATTATTACAATTTTGAATTCAACTGCATTGGTACTTGCAAGGCGGGATTCGGCACAAAGAACAGGCAAGATCGCGACTATCTTCCGGATGAAATTATCGATCAGATCAATCGTCAGGCATTGATCAAGACCGGTAAACAGTACACCGATGGTTTGATCGCGTGGGAACTCACCGTGGCCATTCCCGTACAGGTCTTTTGCTACAACAATATCCCTTCCTTTAAAGGATTAAAGGGAAGAGCGAATTTTTACAAATGCGGCGACCATCTTCCGGAACCGCATTTTATTGTTTGGAACGAAGTGAAAGCCGCTAAACCCGATTTTCACCTCCCGGAGTTTTTTGGAAAGATTCACTTTTTATAAAGTGTCTTCGTGCCTTAGTGGCTAAAGATGCACCCACATTGATAACAGACATAAAAATTACTCCATGAAAAAAACATTTGACCGACGCAATTTCATTAAATCTACCGCTGTCGCGGGAATAGGTTTGGGATTGAATCTCGCTCCGTCCGCATTGTTTGCAAACAAAAATCCCCTTGTTCAGAAAGGTAAAAGGATCGGGATGATTGGGCTGGACACTTCGCACAGCGTTGCTTTCACAAAAACTTTCAATGATGAAAATGCCGGTCCTGAATACGGTGGCTATAAAGTTGTTGCCGCTTATCCGAAAGGCAGCAATGATATAGAATCCAGTGTAAAGAGGATCCCAGGTTACAT
>JBBDXJ010000300.1:0-13396 GCA_040902445.1 Cyclobacteriaceae bacterium
AAAGACGCGAAAGAATTAAGATGGGAGTCCGCAAGAAGATCAGCGGAACGAAGGACAGGCCCAGATTATCCGTGTTCAGGAGTAACACCGGAATTTACGCGCAAATTATTGATGATATAAAAGGCGTAACCATTGCATCGGCTTCTTCCGTAGAGTTAGGAAAGAAAACCGTGAACATGGAAAACTCCAAGAACGTAGGCAAAAAGCTGGCAGAGAAAGCTGTGGCTTCCGGAGTCCAGTCTATTGTTTTCGATCGCAACGGTTATCTCTATCATGGCAACATCAAGGCTTTCGCCGAAGGTGCCCGAGAAGGTGGTTTAAAATTCTAAGAACTTAAAATATGTCTGTAAGCAATATTAGCACAGTAAAAGCCAGCGAAATCGACCTGAAGGAAAAAGTCGTTGCCATTGAGCGCGTTGCTAAAGTGGTAAAAGGTGGTCGACGGTTCAGCTTTGCAGCCATTGTGGTTGTAGGCGATGGTAACGGTGTTGTCGGTTATGGCCTGGGCAAGGCCAACGAAGTAACTGATGCCATTACCAAGGGTATCGATGATGCTAAGAAGCACCTGGTAAAAGTGCCGATCATCAAAGGAACCGTTCCACACGAATCGATCGGAAAGTTTGGCGGTGGGTTCGTTTTATTAAAACCGGCGTCACCGGGTACGGGAGTAATTGCTGGTGGTGCGATGCGCGCAGTACTGGAGAGCGCGGGCGTACACAATGTGTTGGCGAAATCCAAAGGGTCATCAAATCCGCACAACGTGGTAAAAGCTACTTTCAGGGCATTGACCACCATGCGCGATGCTTACAGTATTGCCAAGAACAGGGGAATTACGTTGTCCAAAGTATTTAACGGCTAACAGGCATGGGAAAAGTTCAGATAACACAAAGGAGAAGCACTATCAAAAGACCGGATACCCAGGTGCGGACCATTCAGGCTTTAGGTTTGGGCAAGATCAATAGAACGGTAGAAGTAGAGTTAACCCCTCAGATTGCCGGCATGATAAAGAAAGTAAATCACTTGATTACTGTAAAAGAATTAAAATGAAGCTGCACACATTAAAACCTGCAGAAGGATCGACAAAAACCAACAAGAGATTGGGTCGTGGGCAGGGCTCGGGCGGATCAACGGCAGGCCGCGGTCATAAAGGTGCCCAGTCAAGATCGGGTTACAAGAGCAGGCCTGGATTCGAAGGTGGTCAGATGCCCCTCCAGCGCCGTATACCGAAGTTCGGTTTTAAGAACAACAATAAGATCTATTATAAAGGCATCAACCTGGATGTACTGGAAGGGTTGGCCGAAAGGACTAAAGGAGCAAACCTGAGTTTGCAGTTTCTGATTGAGAACGGTGTTGTTAGCAAAAACGACAAAGTTAAAGTTTTAGGCAGAGGAGAGTTGAAATCTAAAATCAGCGTGGAAGCTCATGCTTTTTCAGAGACAGCTACAAAAGCAATTGAAAAAGTTGGTGGCACAGCTACAACAGTGAAATAATGAAGCGGTTCTTTCAAACCATAAGGAACATTTTTTCGATCGAAGATCTTCGGGTCCGCATTCTTAATACGGTGGGATTTCTGATCATCTTCCGGTTAGGATCTTTTATCGTTATTCCCGGTATTGATCCCAATCACCCGAGTTTGTCTGGTGCAGGAGCTACAGAGGGTATCCTGGGTTTGTTGAATACCTTCCTTGGGGGATCTTTTAGCAGGGCATCCATTTTTGCGCTGGGTATCATGCCGTATATTTCTGCTTCCATCATTGTACAGCTCCTTACATTTGCTGTGCCTTATTTCCAGAAGCTTCAGAAGGAAGGCGACTCCGGGCGTAAACGTTTAAATCAAATTACGCGTGTACTTACGATCTTTATCACCGGTTTTCAATCTTACGCCTATATCCGGGGAACCATTGATGCAGGTGCGATCATTTCACCGGGATTTTTCTTTTTCTTTTCCGCGATCACCATTCTCGTAGCCGGAACTATGTTCTGTATGTGGTTGGGTGAGCGCATTACGGACAAAGGAATTGGAAACGGTATTTCAGTATTGATCATGATCGGGATTATCTCCCGGTTGCCGCTAGCGCTTTATGATGAAGCAGTGAATAACAGGGGTATGAGCGGCGCATTGCTTTTTATCATTGAACTGATCGTTTTGTTTGCCATTGTCATGGGCGTCATTTTGTTGACTCAGGCTACACGCAGGATTCCCATTCAGTATGCAAAGCAGGTGATTGGCAACAAGCTTTACGGAGGCAAGCGTGATTTTATTCCGTTGAAAATGAATTCAGCGGGTGTTATGCCCATCATTTTCGCTCAGGCGTTGATGTTTATTCCAGTGCTGCTCGCAGGTCTCTGGCGCGAGTCGGATGTATCGGCTTATATCGGATCAACATTCTCAGATCCGTATTCGTGGCAGTACAATACTTTGTTTGCTGTGATGATCCTGATCTTTACGTTCTTCTATACAGCGATCACGATCAACGCAAATGACATTGCTGATAATTTGAAAAGAAACGGTGGATTTGTTCCTGGTGTTAAGCCTGGAAAACAAACGGCCGAGTTTATAGATACGGTGCTATCCAGAATTACTTTTCCCGGTGCATTGTTCCTGGCTTTTGTTGCCATTCTCCCTGCATTTGCAGTGATGGCGGGCGTGAGTCAGAACTTCGCTCAGTTTTATGGTGGCACCTCGTTGCTGATCATGGTGGGGGTTATCCTCGACACGCTTCAGCAGATCGAAAGCTATCTCCTGATGAGGCATTACGAAGGAATGATGAAGTCAGGAAGAGTAAAAGGACGTTCTCAATTTGCTGCGGCTTAAACGGCTGAATGGTTAACTTAAAAACGGAAGAGGAACTGGTCCTGATACGCGAGAGCGCTCAGATTCTGGGGAAAGCTCACGGGGAAGTGGCGAAACTGGTGAAACCAGGAGTAAAGACCCTCACGTTGGATAAGGTAGCTGAAGAGTTCATCAAGGATCACGGGGCTGTACCATCGTTTAAAAACTATAATGGTACGTTTCCCGGGTCACTGTGTATATCGGTAAACGAAGTGGTTGTTCATGGTTTTCCCGGTAAATACGAAATGCGCGATACGGATATTATTTCCATTGATTGCGGAGTGTATTACAAGGGTTACCATAGTGATTCGGCTTACACCTATCCTATGGAAGGGGTAAATAAAGAAACACTGCTCCTGCTTCAGCGCACCTATGAGTCGCTTTACCTGGCAATTGCTCAGGCAAAAGCAGGAAACAGAATTGGTGATGTTGCAAATGCAGTTCAACAGTATGTTGAGAGTTTTGGATACGGAGTCGTAAGGGAATTAGTCGGTCATGGAGTAGGTAAGAAACTTCATGAAGAACCGGAGGTTCCAAATTACGGCAAACGCGGCAGAGGTGTTAAGATAATAGCCGGGATGGTTTTTGCCATTGAGCCCATGATTAACCAGGGAACAAAAAATGTGGTGCAGGAAAAAGACGGATGGACCATCCGCACCGCTGATAAGAAACCATCCGCGCATTTTGAACATATGGTGGCCGTGCATTCTGACAGAACCGAGATATTGACGACGCACGAGTATATAGAAAATAATTATAGCTATAAGTGGCGAAACAAAAGTCAATTGAGCAAGATGGAACTATAAGCGAAGCATTGTCTAATGCAATGTTTCGCGTACAGTTGGAGAACGGGCATGAAGTACTGGCCCATATTTCAGGTAAGATGCGAATGAATTACATACGTATTTTGCCCGGCGACAGAGTAAGGTTAGAGATGTCGCCATATGATTTGACAAAAGGGAGAATTGTATTCAGATACAAATAGAAAAAATGAAAGTTAAAGCATCCATAAAGAAGCGTAGCGCCGATTGCAAGATCATCAGGCGCAAGGGCAAATTGTTTGTGATTAACAAAAAGAATCCGAGGTATAAACAAAGACAAGGATAGCTTCAAAGTACGAGGTACGAATGAAAACGACTTTGAACATTACACGGATCCTTGTTTTGAACTAATGACTAATGACTAATGACTAATGACTAATATATGGCACGTATTGCTGGTGTAGATATTCCTGATAACAAGCGGGGCGAAATTGGCCTCACCTATATTTTTGGTCTGGGCCGCAGGTCCGCCCAAAAGATCCTTTCCGAAGCCGGCGTAAGTCTGGACAAGAAAGTAAAGGAATGGAATGACGAAGAGTCGAATGCTATCAGGGCTATCATCGGGGAAAAATTCCGCATTGAAGGTGTTCTTAAATCGGAGATCCAGCTGAGCATTAAACGCCTGATGGATATCGGATGCTACCGGGGTTTGCGTCACCGCAGGGGTTTGCCAGTTCGCGGTCAGACCACCAAGAACAATGCACGTACCCGGAAAGGTAAACGCAAAACTGTCGCCAACAAGAAGAAGGCAACTAAAGGTTAATTAATTAAAAATAAATATTCTCATTAATGGCAACCGCTGAAAAGAGAAAAGATAAGGCAAAAAAGAGAGTCGTTACTGTTGAGGCTGTAGGGGTGGCTCACATTAAGGCTACTTTTAACAACATCATTATTGCCATGACCAATATGAATGGTCAGGTAGTATCATGGGCATCGGCCGGTAAAATGGGTTTCAAGGGTTCCAAAAAGAACACTCCTTATGCCGCTCAAATGGCTGCCCAGGATTGCGCCTCAAAAGCTTACGAGCTTGGCTTGAGGAAGGTAGAGGTTTTTGTAAAAGGTCCGGGTGCCGGTCGTGAATCCGCTATCCGTACCATCCAGGGAGCTGGCATCGAGGTGACTGCGATCAGGGATGTTACACCACTACCTCACAACGGATGCAGGCCCCCTAAAAGAAGAAGAGTTTAAAGTAATTGAATTTATTTCAGGTTTACCATGGCAAGATATACAGGCCCAAAGGTCAGAATTTCAAGAAGGTTTAACGAGCCTATTCTAGGTGACAATAAAGCTTTGCAGAAAAAGAACTACGCTCCAGGTCAACATGGACGTGGCAAAAAACGCAAGCAGTCAGAATATGCTACGCAGCTTTACGAAAAACAAAAAGCGAAATACATCTATGGACTACTCGAAAGGCAGTTTGCAAAGTTGTTCAGCGAAGCATCCCGCAAGAAAGGGGTAACCGGCGAGACTTTACTTCAGCTGCTGGAATCCCGCCTGGACAATACCGTTTACCGTTTAGGTATCGCGCCCACCCGCAGGGCGGCACGCCAGTTGGTATTGCACAAGCACATTTCAGTCAATGGAGATGTTGTAAACATTTCCTCCTACACATTAAAACCCGGTGATCTTGTTGGAGTCCGCGAACGTTCCAAGAGCCTGGAAGTTGTGACCAACAGCCTTTCCATGCAGGGCGCAAGAAAATACAATTGGTTGGAGTGGGATAACAATGAGATGGTGGGCAAGATGATCAATGTTCCCCTTCGTGCTGATATCCCCGAAAACATCAACGAGCAGCTTATTGTTGAATTGTATTCTAAGTAATTTAAACAGTTAATCAACATCACTATGTCAATATTAGCATTTCAAATGCCGGAGAAGGTTGTCATGGAAAAGTCAGATGATTTTCACGGACTTTTCACTTTCAAACCGCTGGAAAAAGGATATGGAGTAACGATCGGCAACGCGCTGAGACGTATTCTTCTTTCCTCCCTGGAGGGGTATGCCATCACAGGAATTAAAATCCCCGGTGTACTTCATGAGTTTTCCACTATTGAAGGGGTTGTTGAAGACGTAGCCGAGATCATCCTTAACCTGAAGATGGTCAGGTTAAGAAAAGTTGCTGATTCATTTGAGAGCAAAATCACCGTTACCATAAAAAAACAAAAGCAGTTCAAAGCAGGTGATATCACCCGTTTTACTTCTGCGTTCGAGATCCTGAATCCGGATCACGTAATCTGTAACCTGGATGAATCCGCTCACATAGAGATCGAACTCACCCTTGAAAAAGGCCGGGGTTATTTGCCCGCAGAAGAAAACAAACCCGCAGAACAGGTGTTTGGATTCATTCCCATCGATGCCATCTTCACACCAGTAAAGAATGTGAAGTACAGTGTTGAAAATACCCGCGTGGAACAAAAAACTGACTATGAAAAATTAGTCGTCGATATCGAAACAGACGGATCAATCCATCCCGAAAAAGCCCTGGAAGGCGCCGCTCATATTTTGATTCAGCACTTCAGATTGTTCTCCGACAAGTCAATTGAACTTGAGACCGGTAAAGATGCCGAGATCGAACAGGTGGATGAGGAAATGCTTCATATGCGCAAGCTGTTGAAGACCCCTTTACACGATCTTGACCTTTCCGTCCGCGCTTACAACTGTCTTAAAGCTGCCGATGTAAAAACACTGGGAGACCTTGTTGAACTGGAAATTTCAGACATGATGAAATTCAGAAATTTCGGTAAAAAATCCCTGGCTGAATTAGAGCAACTCGTTGCCGAAAAGAACCTGACTTTTGGTATGGACCTGGCAAAGTATAAACTCGACGAAGATTAAGAACTCATGAGACACGGTAAGAAGGTAAATCATTTAGGAAGGAAAACAGCTCACAGGCAGGCAATGCTATCCAACATGGCATCTTCGCTCATTATCCATAAGCGAATTTCAACCACTGTAGCAAAGGCGAAAGCGCTGAGGAAATACGTTGAGCCACTCCTGACAAAATCAAAGGATGACACAACTCATTCCCGCAGAACCGCCTTTTCCTACCTCCAGAATAAAGAATCAGTTCAGACCCTTTTTGGAGAAGTAGCTTCCAAGATCGGCGACCGGCCAGGCGGATATACCCGTATCATCAAGCTGGCAGGCACACGCCTTGGAGATAACGCAGAAATGTGCTTTATCGAACTGGTTGACTTTAACACTCTTTACACGAAGGAGGGAGCTGCCAGGAAAACCAAAACACGCAGAAGCAGAAGCAAAAAAGACGAAAGCCCCGAAGGCGCAGATGAAACCGCAGTAGCAGAAGCACCGGTACAAGAAGCGAAAGCCGAAAAGAAAACTAAAAAAGCACCCGCGAAGGAAGCGCCGAAAGCTGAAAAGCCTAAAACGGCTAAAAAGAAGCCTGCTACCAAACCTAAAAAGGGCAAAAAATAGTGCTTCAAATACCTGATATCAAAAGGGGATTGAATTTAGATTCAATCCCCTTTTTTTTGTTTAATCGTTGGCGGTTCTGAATTGAAGGGTAACTTTGGACCCGCCAAGCCAGGTCGCATGTTAACCGATCTGCAGACGCAGAATTCGAAACGGGCGCCGGCATTAATTTTAGTTTGGAAAATTTATATTGCTCATGAGTATGCAAAAAGCTTATCTGCTGTTAGAAGATGGTTTGCTGGTGGAAGGAACCGCCATCGGAAAAATTGGAACCTCAGGAGGGGAAATTTGCTTTAACACGGGTATGACAGGCTATCAGGAGATCTATACCGATCCATCTTACTACGGCCAGATCATTGTCAATACTACTGCCCATATTGGAAATTACGGTGCCCTGGATCAGGAACAGGAATCGGCCACAACAAAGATCGCCGGCCTGGTTGTAAATGATTTTGCCGAACAATACAGCAGGAAAGAAGCCAAAGAAAGTTTGCAACAATACCTTGAAAGGAATCAGGTGGTAGGTATCTCGGATGTGGATACGCGGATGGTGGTCAGGTATATCCGTAACAAAGGTGCGATGAACGCTTTGGTCTCTTCGGCGCTCTCTCCTGAGGAGATGAAAAAGGAAATAAAGAAAGTGCCTTCCATGAACGGGCTCGAACTCGCTTCTCTGGTTAGTACCCGTGAGCCTTATTTCATAGGCGACCCCAATGCAAAATTTAAAGTCGCGGCACTGGATCTGGGGATTAAAGCCAACATTCTCAGAAATCTCATGGCGCGCGGATGCTACATAAAAGTGTTTCCGGCCAAAACACCTCACAAGGAGATGGCGGAGTGGAATCCCGATGGATATTTTATTTCCAATGGCCCTGGCGACCCCGCAGTAATGGAATATGCAATCAAAACTGTGAAAGACACAGTGTCTTCCGATAAACCTGTTTTTGGAATTTGCCTCGGACACCAGTTGCTTGCCCTTTCCTGTGGGTTGTCTACCTACAAGATGCACCATGGTCACCGCGGACTTAATCATCCCGTAAAGAATCTGCTCTCGGGAAAAGGAGAAATGACCTCACAGAATCACGGTTTCGCGGTGAATGAAAAAGAGATCGATAAAAATCCCCTAGTAGAAGTGACTCACGTCCACCTGAACGACAATACCATTATGGGCATTCGCCTCAAAAATAAAAAAGCATTTTCCGTTCAATATCACCCCGAAGCCTCTCCGGGCCCCCATGATTCGAATTATCTTTTTGATGATTTTGTGACAATGATGAGGGACGAGGGAAATGATTGAATTAAAATGATTGAATTAATAAGACGTGTTGAAATTGCCTGGGAGGCAGGTGCGGATGCATCGCAGGGACGCATAATCATGCATCCCTACCACCCGCCGCACGTGCTTCCCATGTATCAGAACCAAAAACAAAAACAAATCACCTAAAACCAACACTTCAATGAGTCTAATCGAAAGTATTCATGCCCGTCAGATCCTGGATAGTCGGGGCAATCCAACAGTAGAAGTTGATGTATTTACTGAAAGCGGAGCCTTTGGCCGCGCTGCGGTTCCTTCCGGAGCCTCTACAGGAACGCATGAAGCAGTTGAACTTCGCGATGGCGACAAGAAAAGATTTTTAGGCAAGGGTGTTCAGCAAGCCGTGGAAAATGTAAACTCAAAAATTGCCGAAGAGATCATTGGCTTCTCTGTTTTTGACCAGAACCTCATCGACAAGATCATGATCGAACTTGATGGCACGCCAAACAAAGGCAATCTCGGTGCGAATGCAATTCTAGGCACATCGCTCGCAGTGGCCAGGGCGGGGGCAATGGAATCGGGTCTGTCTCTTTACCGTTATATCGGTGGTGTAAATGCCAACACCCTTCCGGTACCGATGATGAATATTCTCAATGGCGGAAGCCATGCGGATAATAAAATCGATTTTCAGGAATTTATGGTAATGCCTCTCAAGGCCGATACATTTTCGGAATCCCTTCGCATGGGAACAGAGATCTTCCACAACCTGAAAAAAGTTCTTCACGATAAAGGACTGTCCACCAACGTAGGGGATGAGGGAGGTTTTGCTCCAAACATAGCTTCAAATGAAGAGGCTATTGAAGTTGTATTGATGGCTATTGAAAAGGCTGGCTTTAAACCCGGTGAAGATGTGTTCATTGCCATGGACGCTGCGAGCTCGGAATTTTATGATGCAAAGAGCAATTCCTATATTTTTAAGAAATCAGACGGAAAAAAATTAAGCTCGGCGGAGATGGTTGATTACTGGGCATCCTGGGCTAAAAAATATCCGATCATCTCGATCGAAGATGGAATGGCCGAAGACGACTGGACAGGATGGAAAGGTTTGACAGATAAGATCGGATCGAAAGTTCAGTTAGTAGGCGATGATCTTTTTGTGACGAACGTTACACGATTGCAGGACGGGATCAATAAGGGTGTTGCCAATTCGATACTGGTAAAAGTAAACCAGATCGGATCGCTGACGGAAACTATCAATGCCGTGAACATGGCGAAACGCAATGCCTATAAAAGTGTGATGTCGCACCGCTCGGGTGAAACAGAAGACAGTACCATTGCCGATCTTGCCGTCGCCTTAAACACGGGACAGATCAAAACCGGGTCGGCCTCCCGCTCCGACAGGATGGCGAAGTACAATCAGCTTATCCGGATCGAGGAAGAGCTTGGTGAAGTTGCCTATTTCCCAGGGAGGAATTTTTAGGTTTAAAGACAGGTTGAATGCAGGTCTAAAGACAGGTTGAAAGACAGGTTAAAAGGCAGGTTTAAAGACAGGTTTAATACAGGTTAAAAGGCAGTTAAATTCAGTAGAAAGACGGGGTTCGGTGGGTCTTTGTCTGCAATCAGACCTGCATTCAACCTGTATTTGACCTGCATTTTAGACCTTGCCTTTCTATCTGCATTCAAAGGGCGGACAAGGTTTTAATTTTACGCTTCTGAGTTGTAAATTGAGAATGGCAATGCACGACAACCCTCTCTTCAGCACGGCCGCGGATTTCGTGAACAACACGTCCCGGCATATTTTCTTAACCGGAAAAGCGGGCACCGGAAAAACCACTTTTCTTAAATATATTAAAGAGAACACCCCGAAGAAATCTGTGGTGGTAGCGCCTACCGGGGTTGCAGCCATCAATGCAGGCGGGGTGACCATGCATTCGTTTTTTCAGTTGCCACTGGGGCCGTTTGTTCCCGTAACCCAGAAATTATCAGGAAGCGGGTTTACAGATCAATACACACTTTTCAAAAATATCCGCATCAGCGAAGAGAAGCGTGAATTGTTTCGCGATCTGGAGTTGCTGATCATCGATGAGGTGAGCATGGTGCGATGCGATATGCTCGATGCAACCGACGCCATACTGCGCTATTTCCGGAAAATGCCAAAGATTCCTTTTGGGGGCGTGCAGGTGTTGTATATCGGTGATCTGTTCCAGCTTCCGCCCGTCATGCCCGATACGCAATGGTCTTTGCTGCGCGAATACTATTCCAGCCCTTTCTTTTTCGATTCCAAAGCCGTTCAACAGGCGCCTCCGGTATATGTTGAATTAAAAAAGATCTATCGCCAGACCCAACAAAGTTTTATCGACATCCTCAACCGCATCCGAAACGACGAGGCAACCAGGGAAGATCTGGAAACTTTAAACTCGCGCGGATCATTCCAGCCACATGAAGGTCAAAAATATATTACCCTCACTACCCACAATTACAAGGCGGACAAGATCAATGCCGATGAATTAAAGCAACTGCAGGGAAAATGTTTTGAGTTTAAAGGATCGGTGGAAGGCGATTTTCCAGATAAGACCCTGCCTACCGAAGTAGTACTTCAGTTAAAGGAAGGGGCGCAGGTGATGTTTATCCGGAATGACAAGAATGATGAACGCCGGTATTACAACGGAAAGATCGCGACGGTCAAGAAAATAGATAAAGAAGGTGTACGGGTCGTCCTGGCGGAGTCAGATGAAGAATTGGTGCTTGAGCAGGAGACATGGAACAACATCCGCTATTCTTACAACCAGGAGGATGAACGCATAGATGAGGAAAAACTTGGATCCTTTACGCAATATCCGGTACGCCTGGCGTGGGCTATTACTATACACAAAAGCCAGGGCCTTACTTTTCAACATGCCATCATAGATGCGGGTGAGTCTTTTGCTCCGGGGCAAGTTTACGTTGCCCTGAGCCGTTGTACTTCACTCGAAGGACTTATACTTCGCTCGAAAATCGTTCCTTCCAGTATTTCCACCGATCCGTTGGTTCTTGAATTTGCCAGGAGAGAAGCTGACGATGTGGAGCTGGAGCGTCTGTTGCAAAAGGAAAAGCTTGATTTCAAGAATCTGCAGCTAGCCATGACGTTCGATCTTCAGAAACTCGTAGATTCAGTTGCGAACTACCTGCAATACCTGCAGGGAAAGCTAATCCCCGACCCAAAGGGTGCCACGGGTAATGCCCGTAATATGCATCATCACGTGGAGGAACTGCAAAAGATTGCCCTGAAATTTCAGCAACAAATGAAAGACTTGGTGCAATCAGCGCAGGAAGAAAAATTAATAGAAAGGGTAAACAAAGCTATCGCATATTTTTCCAGATCACTAACAGATGAACTATTGGATTCTCTGGATCAGCACATCACATCGATTAAAGGTGCAAAGAAGGTAAAGAAATATCTTAAATACGTGAGACAGTTAAGGAATGCTGTTGCACGTAAAATCGACAGCATTCAAAAGGTTCAATATGGTGAAGTTGTCTTTAATCCCGCGGCTATTGAGATGGCAGTTGCCCAGGAAAATTCCAGGAGTGAAAAACAGGAAAAGGGAAGCAGTCTGAGAGAAACGTTGTCTTTGCTCAGGTCAGGCATGAGGCCGGTGGAGATCGCGGACAAGCGTTCCCTTGCCTTGAGTACGATTGAGGGGCATGTGGCACAGCTCATAAAATCAGGTGACATAGATATTCACGAATGTATGGAAGAAAATAAAGTCCGGAGTATTGTCACGGTCATACGCGAAATTCAGGCCGTATCCATGCAACCTGTGAAGCAAAAGCTCGGCGATGATTTTTCATATGGTGAAATACGCGCGGTGATGAACCACCTGAGTAAGGAAATAAAGGAATAAGAGATTTCCATCTTGAAACCGTTTTCCTGAGCGCGGGTTGGCTGTGGAGGGTAAGATTCATAAGCTTCGTGTGTGGGGCGAAGGTCCTCACAAAATTTATTTGTAAATTCCCAGTGGATGCGTTGGACAATTGTATTTTTATTTTTTCCGCTTTGCTCCATGGCACAGCGTTATGATCTTGTGTTCACAGGAGGTAAGATCATTGATGGAACCGGCAATGCATGGTTCTATGGCGATGTTGCTGTCAAATCGGGAAAGATTGCGGCGATTGGTAAATTCTCAGTGGCAAATGCCGACAGCGTGATTGATGTCAGGGGACTGATCATCTCCCCGGGTTTTATCGACGTTCACACTCATATTGAAACAAATGATCTATTAGTACCATCGGCAGATAATTTCATCTTTGATGGGGTAACATCCGTGATTACCGGAAATTGTGGAGGCTCTGAAACCGATTTAACCCGTTATTTTTTTCAACTTGACAGCGTCAGGACTTCGGTCAATGTGGCAACGCTGATCGGTCACAACAGTGTTCGTAATGCCGTAATGGGCGCTAGCCGCCGCGAAGCCCGGCGCGAGAAAAACTTTGCCTATGCCGTGGTGGCGCGCTATTCCTCTGACACCACTTTAAACGGTAAAAATATTTCAGAGATCAACGATTTAAAAGGCAGGAAAGCAAAAGCCATGGACGAAGCGGAAACCATTTTGGAAATGGTTGAAAACGGAAGTGCCCAAATGGTGTTTTTCAGCATGAACGAAGAGGATCTAAAAAGGATCATGCAATATCCGTTCAATATGTTTGCGTCCGACGCGGGCATTGCGCGATTCGGTGTCGATGCGCCACACCCCCGCACGTATGGAACCAATGCCCGGGTATTGGGTCACTATGTGCGGTCACTGAAAGTAATCAGACTTGAAGAAGCGATCAGAAGAATGACTTCTCTCCCCGCTCAGAAATTTCAATTGCGCGACCGGGGGCTTATCCGCGAAGGAATGGCGGCAGACCTGGTTGTATTCAATGAATCTACCGTTGCCGATCAAAGTACTTTTAGTAAACCCCATGCCTATTCGACGGGATTTGAGTACATAATTGTGAACGGAATCATTACCATGGCATCAGGCAGGCATACCGGCGCACGGAATGGACAGATTTTGAAAGGACCGGGAAGTG
>JBBDXJ010000301.1:0-13355 GCA_040902445.1 Cyclobacteriaceae bacterium
GCGTTAACGGAGGCGACGTGCCACTAAAGAAATTTCCGCGCTTTCCAGATAGTGAAGATGAAGATAACTTTATCTATCCGTTCCTTTCCAAAAGGAAAACTGAATATTATGATACTACGATAAGTCAAGAACAATCCTTCAAGGTGGAAGAAGGGTTAAGAAATCTTGCGGCAAAAATTAAGAAGATAGAAAATCCGTCGCATCCTCGGAACCGTGAGTTTAACAGCCTGTGTGATGATATTTTAGGATTTAGGATTGGTACACTCGCAATTGGTGAGTCACATATGGGGATGGAGGCAGGAATATATGTAGGACATACATCAATGATCCCACTAAAAGCAATGGGGGATGGAGTTGCCACTATCGTTGGATTCATTGTTACTCTGCTTACTGAGGATAAAAAACTCTATTTAGTTGAAGAACTCGAAAATGATATACATCCCAAAGCTCTGAAGAAATTATTAACTCTGATTGAGAAGAAGTCAACGAATAATCAGTTTTTGATTTCAACTCATTCTCATATTGTATTAAAATATCTGGGCATTATACCTGAAGCTAAGATATTTTATACCGAGTGGACGACTGTGAATGATGTCCCAACTTCCACCGTTAAGGAAATTGAAAATCGGCCAGAAGACACTGTCTGATATCACCTTTGTTCAATGGCTCGTTCTGGGGACATCAAATACGAAGCGCAAAATCAATTTTTCGTTGTGACTAACCTTATATTTTTACGAACACAACCCATCGGTAATTAATTCTCCTGCACCACTTCGTTTCCTGATTGCGTCCATTCATTCATTCCACCAGAATAGTTCTTTATATTTTTGAACCCATGCTTGGCAAGAATTGAATATCCGATAGTTGCGCGATCACCTGACTGACAGTGTATCACAACCTGTTGATCCTTCTTGATCTTATCAAGGTTCTTCTCCAAGGTGCCAACAAACAAGTTGTCTGTACCCTTGATATGGCCTGATTTATATTCAGAAGCTCCTCTAAGATCAACGATCTGTGTATGATTTGTTTTAAGAATGTTCTTAAACTCATGCATCGTGACAATTTCGCTTTCCAAAAGAGTTCCGCCTTCATTAAGCCAACCTTGAACACCATCTACGTATCCCATAATGTTGTCCATCCCAATGCGCATCAGCTTTCTCGTAAGATCATCGAGTTTTGACTCTTCAGCAATAAGTATGAATGGTTGTTGGTAAGAGACAAACCAACCCATCCACGTCGCAAATGCATTGTTTCCCTGAATGTTGATTGTACCTGGTATAAAGCCTTTCGCGAACTCAGCTTTCATTCTAGTATCGATCACTTTCACGCCTTTCTTCAAGGCCGCTTTCAATTGATCAATTGAAAGCTTATTCAGCTTCGGAACCTCGGTCAATAATGGCCTGTCAATTTTGTTCAGTTTCTTCATCATTGCAAAATATTTCGGTGGCTCAGGTTGGTCTTCGAGCAAATACTTCGCGAATCCTTTCTCATCACTTTCGTATTGGAACGCCCAGTTGCGAATCTTCTCATAGCCAACGGTTGAACTAGGTACTGCACCCAAGGCTTTTCCACATGCGGACCCAGCACCGTGTCCCGGCCATACCTGAATGTAATCTGGTAGTTTCGAGAAACGCCTCAGGGACTTGAACATCTGCTTCGCTCCAGCATCTTGTGTGCCAATCATACCCGCAGCTTTTTCAAGAAGGTCAGGTCTGCCAATATCACCAACGAAAACGAAGTCTCCAGTAAACAACATAACAGGGTTGTCTGAGGCAGGAACGTCCGTAAGAAGAAAACTTATACTTTCTGGTGTATGCCCTGGCGTATGAATGACTTCGATCCGGAGGTTTCCGATTTTAAATTCATCACTGTCTTTCAGCCCCACGTGAGGGAACTCGTATTGCCAATCTGGACCACCTTCATCTGAAAGGTATAGCTTCGCGCCTGTGAGTGCAGCAAGCTCACGTGATCCAGACAGGAAGTCTGCGTGGATATGCGTTTCGGCAATGTGCGTGATCTCCATGTTATTCTGTTTAGCGATTTCCAAATAGGTGTCGACATCACGTTTCGGGTCAATCACCATTGCTACGCCAGAATTCTGACATCCTATAAAGTAGCTGGCTTGAGCCAGGCTTTTGTCATATACATGTTGAAAGAACATATCAGTTAGTTTTATTTTAGTCAAAGTTCGGTAGTTCCGTAATTGTTTTCAGTGACTGTTGTTACACAGTGACAGTTTTATTTCGGCCAGTTGCCTACGCCTCCTATTAGGTTGTGGACGTTAAATCCTTGTGCTGCCATATTACTGCATGCCTGACCACTCCGGTTGCCACTTCTACAAAAGAGGAAGTAGTCTTTACCTTTGTCAAGAGCACTTACTTGTTGTTGAAACTCAGGTGACAGGATGTCAATGTTCTGCGCGTTCTTTAATGAACCGGAAGCAAATTCCGCGGCCGTTCTAACATCGATTAGTACCGGCTGCTTACTTTTGGTATACGCGTCTTTGAACTCTTTCCCGACAAGCGATTTGTAAGCCTTCGTGTCTGTTGAAACTAGATTAATCATATTCTGTAGCTTTATTTTTCATCAATTTTGGATAAGGATTTTCCTTATCGTTTCTTCTTACGAAGTTCGTCTTTCGATTTCAGTGATTCCGTGACTCGAGTCACAGAGCTTTGAAAGTTTATGAAAGGCGAACTAGCAATACAACAGAAGAAAGTGAGCAACAATTCTGTGATAAAGATCACAAAGCTAAGCAGGTCACTAGCTGCTAAAATATCTGATAAGGCCAACCGTACCAAGCACAAGCAACACCGCACCTGGAATCATTCGGATAAGCTTACTTTGTTGGAATACACCAGATACCTTTTGGGACATCACTGCAAGGATGGTTAATAGAATCATGACACCCACAGATGTACCAAAGACATAACTATGAATCAGCCATCCAGAAGTGAGGTCTATCCAGCCCTCAACTTTCAAGTAAGCAGTCACCGCGATCCAAAAAGGGATAGCCTGTGGATTCAGTACACTTAATACAAATCCTCGCCTGAATCCACTTTGCTGGAACTTGACAGAGAATGTAGAGGGCTTGCGCGCGGACCACAAGTTCATGACACCAATTGCAATCATCACCAGCGCGCCTGTAAGTTGAAAGTTCTCAGCAATTGCCGGAGACGAAGTCAGCCAATTTTCGAAGACAACGGCGATCCATGCATATAGGTATTCCACCATGGCAACTGCCAAAGCAAAACGCAAGGCGGTTCTAACCTTGTTCTCTAAGGCAAGTTGGAGAACTAGAATATTGAGTGTGCCAGGAGGGATAGAGCCGACAAAACTGAAAACTAAACCAACGATGAAAACCTGTGCTATCATCCTATTATCTGAATTCGTATCCGACTCCCGTTAGCTGCGTCAACAAGGTGCCCGGGGCATCGGTAGCTGTGGCACGGCCTTCAAGCTTTGGAGAAATAGGAGAGTGAATGGCGAGATATTCTTCAATCGCTTTATGCAGAGTAATTCCGAGAACTCTCGGCTCTTTTACATTTTCCATTCTGCAAAGAGTTGTATCGGGATCTCCATCTCTTTCGCACGCCACCACCGTATAAGTTTTTTTTAAATCGATCGGCTCACCTTTTACTTTTATCCAGTTGACGCGTTTTCCCTTTACATTCCCAATTGTAAAGTTCAATTCCATTCCTTTGAATCTCACTAACCACCCGCCAAGTCGTCTGGCCGGGTCTTTGGCAAATGCATTGTGCAATTCCGTTTCAAAGTATTCCCAGAGCTGCTTCCCGGTTACTTTACCTTGTTTTGCCTGGCTATCATCCGGCATCATGCTCCACAGAAAATCAACTGTGATTTCCGCTTCGCCGGTCTTTGGATCGGGGACTAAAGGTGGACAAAATCTAAATCCATTACTCAATGCGATATCAGGATTAAATTTCCACATGATGGCGTCAGTCAGAAAATTGTCCATTGGGGTTTCGATCACATAATACCTTACCAAAGGTGTTTTGGTTGTTCCAATAACACGGTCGACCGTCTCTCTATAAGGTTCTCTGACCTTGCCGACAAGCGCTTTCATTTCAGCGTCTTCTTTGTACCGGTCTGGATCGACATCAAGAAGCTGATATGATTGTTCTTTTACTTCTCCATCTTCCATTACGAGATCAAGCTTTGCTACAAATGATCCAAAGGCACCCGGCTCGGTGACTTTTGCATATTCGCGCTGTAAAGGTTGTCTTACGCGCTCATGTGTGTCTGCACCAAGAATGTAATTAACACCTTTTACGAAAGACATATCGGCAAGTCCTACTTGTTGCGCGAGCCCCATGTGCGTGAGGAGAATCACCATGTCACACTTCTCATACTTTCTCAACACTTTGATGTATTTAGCAACATTCTTTTCAGGATGAGTAAAAGTAATCCCCTGACTGTATGCAGGCGATTGACGTTTTGCTGTGAGCGGGTCATTGTATCCTATGAACCCGATCTTAAATCCGCCAATTTGTTTGATAAAGTATGGAGGAAAAATTAGATCGCCTTCTTTGTTATCGGGTAACTCGTGATACATATTGGCACACACCTTACTGGCTGTATAGCCAAACATATCTTCCATCATCATCTCTTTGCCATACACCACTTCCCAGTTCCCGGGCAAAATCAGATCATAGCCAAGATTGTTCATGAGAGGCACAATGGCTTTGCCTTTACTCAAGGCAGCAACACCGCTTCCCTGGAAGCAATCACCACCATCAATCAACATTGTGTCGGGATTTTGATTGCGGAGTTCATTGATCATCGTTTTCAGAACTGCATAACCACCTCGCTTTTTGTAGACCGGTTTTCCATCCTCAATAAAAAATTCATCATGGGTCAATAACTGGCCGTGTATGTCAGCAGTGTGCAGAATAGTTACAATATTTGCCTTGCCTTCCTTCACTGCTTTGTTT
This sequence comes from Cyclobacteriaceae bacterium, assembly GCA_040902445.1. Taxonomy (GTDB): domain Bacteria; phylum Bacteroidota; class Bacteroidia; order Cytophagales; family Cyclobacteriaceae; genus Chryseosolibacter. The sequence continues at coordinate 4,956 of JBBDXJ010000301.1, forward strand.
CGAAACATTGCCTCAGCTTGCTTTCCACTTTCGGGATTATTTAAGGCAGAGGCTGCCAAGGGAAGCGCGGAGCTGGCCATCGCAAAAGATAAGCTGAATTTTTTCAAAAAGGTGCGCCTGCTATTTTCAAAAGCGTTTACATGCTCGAGCCTCTGCGTTGCTGATAATGTTTCACTGTCGCAAGAATTACAACCGCACTGTGTTGGATGAATTATCATAATTTCTTTTCAGTGTTGGATTTCTATTTTGTTAATTCTTTCTGTGCGTTATTCCATGCCTTAAGTCCATCTTCCAAATGATATACTTTCTCAAAGCCGGAATCTTTCAGGACGGCTGAAGCCTTTTCGCTTCGGATTCCTGCAGCACAATACACGAAAATCGTCTTGGATTTATCCAGCTCGCTAACCTTCGCCTTGAAGTCCGATTCGTTGACATTTATTAACAGTGCACCGGGTATGTGCCCGTCAGCAAATTCCTCCGGAGTTCGTACATCCAGAATTACTTTGTCATTACTTTCCGTCAGCATCTGTTCAAATCTTTCAGGATCTAATCCACGTTCATCGGTAGACGATGATGGGCCACAGCTTGAAACAAGTACAGTTAATGCAGTCAATATTATAATCGTCGCTTTCATAAGTTGTAAACCACAAAGGTCATTTTTGCAGGTTTAAGATTCAGTGACTTTGGTTACAGAGCATCCGGACGGGTCGAGTGTGACCTTCGTCCCTGACTCTTGTCGCCCAGTAATCGATCTTTGCTCTTTATTTTCAAAAGAACACGTGACATAACTAAATAATTAATGTGGCAATCTATCTCTCAACAAACCATACACCCATGTACCAGCAATAGCGCTGAGCAGCGTGACCACAACAACCACGAATCCACTTCCGATCTGCGCAAAGAGGGGTCCTGGGCATGCACCAGTCATTGCCCAACCTAGTCCAAAAATCAATGCCCCAATGATATTTCCCCAGTGAAATTTCTTTTCGTGAAATACCACGGTTTCATTTTGAGCTGTCTTGATTTTGAATTTCTTAATGAGCCACACCGAGATCATCCCGACAATTACAGCCGTTCCGATGACACCATACATGTGGAATGAATGTAATCTGAACATTTCCTGTATACGGTACCATGAAATTACTTCTGCTTTCACAAACACAATTCCGAATAGTGCACCAAGAACCAGATACTTGAGATTGGAAGCGAATAGTTCTTCTTTTGCCACCTGATCATTTGGCGCCTCGCATTCTATCGGATGAGAAGGCTGAAACGATTCAGTGTTAGTATTATTTGTTTTGTTTTCCATTTTTTAGTTCGTTAACCTACAAGTGACATGATCCAGGGAAATGCAAGATGCACCATGACAAAACCACCTATCATAAAACAACAGGTTGCTACCAGGGATGGCCATTGCAATGTTGAAAGCCCCATGATCGAGTGACCGGAAGTACAACCACCAGCGTAGCGTGTTCCGAATCCGACCATAAAACCACCAATCACGAAGAAGATCAAACCCTTCAGGCTAAAGAGATTTTCAAAACTAAATATTGACGAAGGCATCAGGTTGTGGTCAACCCGAATGTTTAGCTCTTCAAGATCTTTTGTTGTTTCAGCAGCAACGATTATCGGATCTGGATTGCTTAAGAGTTGAGTGGCTACGAGGCCACCAATCAAAATTCCGGCAACAAAAAACAGATTCCATGCCTCTTTTTTCCAGTCGTATTTGAAAAACGAAATGTTTCCCGGAACACACGCGGCACAGATGTGTCGGAGTGAGGATGAAATTCCAAAGTGTTTGTTGCCGATTAATAGCAGTGCAGGAACCGTGAGACCAATTAAGGCTCCTGCTATATACCACGGCCAAGGTTGACGAATAATTTCTAACATAGGTGTTTTTAGTAAAATTCAAGATTAGTTCTTTGATGAGATCGCTTCGATAACTGAGGTCACAGTGATTTATTTTCAGTCTTCCCTTTACGCTTGCCTGAAAATGTGTTGACCAGTAATATTCCCATCAAGCCACCATATAAAGTGCTGTTGAGAGGCGAGGAAGTAATTGCGCATGTTCCTGTGTTACATCCAATGAAGTACCAGTAGCTAAAGCCAATACTGGCGCCTACAATAATTCCTATAATCCATTTCAAGTATTTCATGATCGTTTTTGATAAAATATTAAGTCATAAAAAGTATCTCTTTACTAATGATATAAATACCCATAGCCAGAACAAACCAACCAAAGGCAGGCTTCAACTTTTCGTTGGCGATGTGTTTTGATATTAGTGTGCCTGCGATGATGCCCACGGTTGCGAAAGCTGCGAACATCAGCATGAACGGCACATCCAATTGAAGACCCGATCCCAAATCACCGGTGAAGCCAATTAATGATTTCAATGCGATGATCAAGAGAGAAGTCCCCACAGCCTTCTTCATACACAGCCCGCCCAGTAGAACCAACGCTGGTATGATCAGAAATCCACCGCCTGCACCTACCAGTCCGGTGATCGCACCGACAAGAATTCCCTCTCCCAGAATCAGCGGGAAATTGTAATTGATTTTCTTGTTGCAATCCAGGACTTCTCTCTTGTTTTTTCGAATCATGGAAAGTGCAGCTGCGACCATAAGCACTGAAAACACGAGCAGAACGAAGATACTTTTTGTGATGATGGTATCTCCCACGGAGAAAACCGGATCAGGAATTATCGGAACAACAAACTTCCGTATTGCGTAGACTGATATGATTGATGGCAATCCAAAGATCAAAGCTGTTTTGATATCAAGATTTCCTTTCTTAAAATGTGAATACGAGCCGATCAGACTGGTGAGTCCAACTACAAAGAGGGAGTAAGAGGTTGACAGAACCGGGTTAACTCCAAACAAGTAAACCAGTATTGGAACTGAGAGTATCGAACCACCACCACCAATTAATCCGAGTGAAAGTCCCATCAGGACAGCAGCGACAAAGCCAAAGGTTTCCATACAGCATCTCTAATTACATTACAAAATTAGATCTACCGATACGGGCGATCAGTAACTTTAGTCACACATCTGCCAGAATCTTGATTTTATTTCTCCCGAGGGAAATTTTCTTGTCACGTTCCAGCTGCTTGAGCAGGCGGGAGACAACCTCCCTGGCCGTACCAAGTTCGTCAGCAAGTTGCTGGTGAGTCATATTAATTTCCTCAGTCTTTAGCATTTTGACTTTGGTCTTAAGAAGTTCCCAAAGCCTGACGTCAACCTTCTGGAAAGCAATTGCATTGACAACAGAGAGGAGTTCTTCGAATCGTCTGTTGTATAACTCAAATATGAATTGAATCCACTGAGGGTTTTCGCGAATGAGTTCTATCGCCTTATGAACGGGGAGTAGTAAAACTTCAGCTTCCTCTTCAACGACAGCCTTTATTTTACTGGTGCCGTTGCAGGTGGCTCCCAAAAATGACATGACACAACTTTCACCCGGCTTGATGTAGTAGAGAAGCATTTCACGGCCGTCGTCATCGAGTTTGAAAACCTTTATTGAACCGGACAGAACAATCGGCACAAACTTGATGTAGTCGTTTTCATCGATAATTACAGTGTCCGGAGCAAACGTTTTAATAGTACCTTCTTTTTTCAATTTCGCGAGAAGGGTGCTATTGATCGAGAATTCGGCTGGTTTAATGTCGGTCGTCATAATTTGGGTAATTTGTCCTGAAAACAGGATTTTTGTAAACTTAATTCAAAATATGGGGCTCTCCTCATGGATTTGCCGCGATTAAGCAGCCAAACGTTAATAACATACTGAAAATCAATTCTATGATAAGGACTTAGTACTTCGCGAGTATCTGGCCATAGAGCGAACCCGCCTGGCAAATGAAACAACATTGCTCGCCTATATCCGGACGGGACTTTACTTTCTAGTGGCAGGGTCCACGTTAGGCCATCTGGTTGAGAGCGAGTTCTGGAATATCGTGGATACGCCTCTTATCCTGATTGGGCTGGTGATCATGTTGCTCAGCGATTACATAATTACCTGAAATATTGAGCTTGACCTTCTGCTCATCGAGCAGTCTTTTGATGTATTCAAAAATCTCGAGGTTTATATAGGAATGATCTTCGAGCGTTTGTATAAATCTTGCAATCTCTTTGCCTAAGTTGATCACGGGTATCCTTTCTGACTTGAGAAACGCGATGCTTTGTTCGACTTCCATTGGCTCACACACAAAAGTGTAAAGCTTATATCGGTCAGATGATGAGGTAACGTCTTTGATTGAATAGGTGCTCATTACTTTTTCCGTTTCCTTTCCATTAAATAATATACTATGTCCTGCCGTTGAACCAGTCCTTGGCCTCAGCTCTCTAAGTTTCTCACATGGCATATTTTACCGTATTGGTCATTCCAATGTATTCAACATCGAGTGTGTGGAAGGTGTCAAGCTGAAACTTCCGACAAGGTATGTAAATGATTCAATTGAACAATGTGAAAGCATTGTCAAGGACATGCCATCGAGACCCACTATCGAGCATGGTGGTGATGAACCTCACTACAACTGGAAGGAGGATAAAATAAAAGTCCCTTATAGAGAGAACTTCATACTTTCAGACGAGTATTACGCTACGCTGTTCCATGAGTTGGCACATAGTATTGGTCATGAGTCGAGATTAAACCGTGAGACTTGTATGAAAGGGTGTACGACAAATGGCTAAGCGGCCTGAATGATTTGCTGGACGTGTTGCCATTGTCCATTTTGGTAAGCCACTCTTAAGTTGACCACCTGTTGTGCTCCTAGTGTCGTCCAACGTTGGCCGGATCGTTTTCAAGCGATGTTGTACTAAAGTGCGGTGGCCGCTTCCATCGCTCCCGAACCAATCCAATAGCCCCTGTTTTCGGAAATGACCATAGCGCATCCGCTCCAGGTTGTTCAAGACATAGGTCAGCAATTGCGTTAGCTTAATCTGGGAGTCGGTGCTACGCTCCATCAAAGGCAAACGTTTTACATATTTTTTACATATTTTTTACAACTAAAAAACTGCAGGATAATTGACAACCAATATCTTTACAACATTGTTTCACCAAACCACTTATAGACATGAAAATCTATAACCTTGCTTTTTTGCTCCTTTTTCAATTCCCCTTTGACTGTAATGAGTCATTAGAATTTCTAGCGTCATCTCCAGTCACGGATAGTCAGCAAAAACTAAAAAGAGATAAGGCTGGAGCTGTAAACATCGTTTTTAAATCTACTGATGGCGGACAAACATGGCAGGACATTAGCGAAGGGCTGCCCGAAAATTTGCAGGGAGATGGTTTCCAGAGAGATGGTTTCTTTGCAAATGATAGTGGGCTCCATTTACGTGCTGGAAATGGGATATATCACAGTAAACCAAATTCCACAGCTCCTTTTTGGAAAAAAGAGATTTTCCCTGACAAACAGGGCAGCATTGCCCCCGGTAAGACTGGGATATTTGCATACAATTACGATGGCCAATTTTTACAAAAAATAAACGGAACGAGTGTATGGTCGCCTATGTACACGAATTTTCAAAAGAAAGAGGTACGCACCGTTTTTGAAACTGCCGGAGGCACAGTTTTCATCGGCTCCAACTACGGCCTTTTTAAATCCACTAACAGTGGAAAAACTTGGAATCATGTCCAAAAAACCAGGGGCTGGGTAATGAAATTGGTAGAGTCAGACGGTGTACTCCTGGCGACCAGCGAGGGGGGGATATTAAGATCGACCGATGATGGTGAAAACTGGGATTGTGTGCTTCATGAGGGCGGTGTGGGCATCGCTGTAGAACGCATCAAAGGTGGATTCGCTGCTATCGTTGCTAATACACGGTCGATGAGCAGAACAGTGCGAACATCCTACGACGGTGGTAAAACCTGGCAGCCCATTGATGCTGGCCTTACGGCAAGCCTCTCCATTGCCTCAATTGTTGAGGTTGGTGAATACTTCTTTTGTGGTCATCCTACCGGCATTTTTAGGTCATCAGACAAGGGAAAAACATGGAAACTGTTACTTCCTTCTATAGAAAATAAGGTCTTCAATTTATCTGTTTCAGGCAACGTGATTTATGCCATACCCAGAGATGGAGGATGTTGAAAAATTCAGGTTAACTTTTCATCCGGTGGGTGAAAGTTTCCTCAAGCGGCCGATATGGCTTGAAAGACTAAAGTTTGTTGGTTTATTAACCCCGATATAGAACAAACAGGAAACGATTATATAAAAGCAAAAGACCAAAATAATACTGACTTGAACCAGAATGCTTACAAAGTGCAACAACAGATCTAACTGTTACAATTGTAGCATATGAATTAGATGATTTTTTGGGAGAGAATATTCATACTCATTAAAGTCGATAAAATATAAAGTTAAAGCGGGTGTACGACAAATGGCTAAGCGGCCTGAATGATTTGCTGGAAGTGTTGCTATTGTCCATTTTGGTAAGCCACTCTTAAGTTGACCACCTGTTGTGCTCCTAGTGTCGTCCAACGTTGGCCGGATCGTTTCAAGCGATGTTGTACTAAAGTGCGGTATCACAATAAATTAAAAGAATCAAAATCTTAAAAGAGGCTGCCGCAAGGCTAGCCTCTTTTTCTTTTTCCGTAGTTTCCTTAAATAGTTTTTGACGGGCAAGGACATGGCAGCATTTTTCTGTTACAACTGATGCTGTTAACATAGCATTTACCAGGGATTCGCATAGGTGAATCATGTAACGAATTTCTAAAAGTTATAACCGGGTGGGTTAGGCAGAGATAAGACAAGTCTTAGCTCCTACCGCGGCATAGATTTAGTGTGTACACATTTTGCAGCGCGAATGCTCCCACTTTGGGGGTATAATCAAAGTTTATTGTGTTTTAAAGGTGCGCAACGTTGCAGCTTGAAAATTAATTCACATCTGCGGAAGTAAAAAAAAAAAAATGAAAAAACTACTAACAACCTTTGCGATTCTATCCGCCATTTTAATGGCCGGGTGCGAAAATTTAAATATTGAACCGTCACCTTCTGCGGCAGATCCAAATGTAACCGCGGCGGAAAGACAGGCTTCCAATGCACGTATGAGGACAACAAACTTACTCGGGAGCGCATCCACCTTCGCGGTCCTGGGTGGGACGACTGTTACCAACGATGGTGCATCACTCATTACCGGAGATCTGGGTGTCAGTCCGGGTACCGCAATTACCGGCTTCCAACCAGCGCCACTAAACACGATTATGGGTCCAGGGACAGTGACAGGGGGGCTGGGGATTGTGAACGGGACGATATATGCGGGAGGTCCTGTTGCAGCACAGGCTCATAATGATGCTGTCATTGCGTACAATTATCTGATGGATCAGACGCCCAATACAACCTACTCGGGTGTTACTCAGTTAGATGGGCTCACATTCACACCCGGCATCTATAGTTTTGAGCCGTCTGCTAATTTGAAGGTGGATGGAACGGTTTATCTTGATTTTCAGGGAAACAACGATGCACTGTTTATTTTCCAAATGGGTAGCACGCTTGTAACGATGACGGGTTCCAATGTCATCGCCATCAACAATAACAATCAGACTTGCACTGGTTCGAACGTGTATTGGGCTGTTGGTTCCTCCGCAACTATCGATGGCGCTCAGTTCGTGGGTACCGTTATTGCCCTAACGACCATTACAATGACTTCTGACGGAAACGTGTTGGGTAGCGCAAACGTGTCGGGTAGAATGTTGGCTTTGAATGGTGAGGTGACGATGATTACCAATACAATCTCGGTCTGCGGCGGCGGTGGTGGCGGAACGTTACCTCCCAAGCCTTGTAGCGATTTCGTTACCGGTGGTGGATGGATTGAAGGATCAGATGGTGGCAAAGCGACCTTTGGAGTTTCCGGTGGCATCAAGAACGACAAGTTCTGGGGTCAGCTCTCATACGATGACCACAGCAATAGTGTAAAGGTTAAGAGCACGAGCGTTACAGCTTACATCGTAATCAATTCTGTGACACGTCAGATCGAAGGCGTCGCCAAGGTCAACGGTAATGGAGCCTTCACCTACAAGGTTATCGTTGTTGATAATGGTGAGCCTGGTCGCGACGACAGCTTCAGTCTGGAGATCTCCAACGGTTACAGCGCTTCTGGCACTCTGAAGGGCGGCAACATTCAGATTCATAGGAAATGTGGAGAGTCACGCAAAGACAATGATGATGATGATGACAGGCATGACAAGCATGACAATGATGATGACAGGCATGACAAGCATGACAATGATGATGATAATGACAAGGATGACAAGGATGATGATGATTAAACTGGCGATACTATTGTGAGGCAGTAATAGTCGCGGGGAATTAAAGAGCGTTGCTAATTAAGTATCGCTCTTTTTTTTTAAGTGTCTTAGCCCCCTAATAGACTGCACAAATTCTGAAAAACAGATTTGTACAACTA
>JBBDXJ010000302.1:0-70194 GCA_040902445.1 Cyclobacteriaceae bacterium
TGTTGTAGTTGCCCGGCAATTTTTCGGCGAACGGTTAGGTTTATACTATGCCGGAACCTGGGCGGGCCAAACAGCAGCCATCGGGTTGGGTGATTATGAATTTCGCGTTGACATCAACAACAGCCAGTGGGATGATTTGTACAGGGGCATGGCATATTTTGTGAATGCGCAGAGCCGTGCTGCCGAGGAGGAAAATGATAATCTGGCCGCGGTCGCACTGATCATGAAGGCGTACTCCGCCCAGCAAGTGTCGGACATGTGGGGCGATATCCCGTATTCGGAAGCCTTTTCGCTCGACGAAGATGTTGCCAACCCCGTCTTTGACGCGCAAGAGGATGTTTACAATCAAATTCTCACCGAATTGTCGACAGCGCATGATATGCTGCAGGACGGAAGCGGCGTGATCGGTGTGGGGGATTTTATGTACGGCGGTGATATCGGCAAATGGAAGAAATTTGCAAACTCCATTCGTTTGAGAGTGGCTATGCGGATGTCGTTGGCAGCGCCTGATGCCGCCGGCGCGGTCCTCAGTCAGATATTGAGTAGTCCTTCAACCTACCCCGTTATCGAGACGAACGCGGATAATGCTTACTTCCGGTGGCCCGGTGTTGTGCCAGATGTCGAGCCCTGGGCGCAAAGACTCGGATCACCCGCAAACAAAACTGACCAATACAGAACCAATTATGAGATGATCACAATTCTAAAAAATTACAGTGATCCGCGACTATCGATCTATGCAGATGAGAACCAGAATGGTATGTACAATGGCTACAAGATGGGGCCGGGCCAGACGAGTGATCCTATGAATACTGGGCCGAATGTCTCACACGTCGGGGACAGGTTTGGCTATAATCCTTCCGGATTCTCTCCATTCATGCGCGCCGCGCAGGTATGGTTCATTAAAGCAGAAGCGTTTGAGCGAGGGCTGGCTTCAGGGAACGCAAGGGAAGCTTATGAAAAAGGCGTTACCCTATCCATGGAGGAAAACGGCGTAGCTCCTGCTGATATAGCGACCTTCCTTGCCCAGGCGGAAGTAGCCTGGGATCAGGGCACGACATCTAACCTTGAGAAGATTCGCTTGCAGAATTGGATTGGTCTCTTCAAACAAAGCATTGAAGCGTGGGCGGAAGTTCGCCGCACAGATGTGCCTGTCATCACCAATGTAGCAGAAGATTACGCAATCAACAACCATAACAGACCGCCATTTAGAATGGCGTATCCTGCCAATGAGAGTGCGCACAACACCAGCTTCCCCTTTGATGTCGTGGAAGATGATATTTTTTATGGGACGCAGGTTTGGTTTGATACCAGGACGGGGGTTCAGTAGAAAGAATCACTACCACACAATCATCAGTTATAAACCTTTACGCACTAATATTTAACATGTATTAGGCGTAAAGGTTTTAGCCGGTAGCGCAACTGCATGCATTGATCACAAATAACATATTCATAAACTTATGTTCGGAAAAATTCAATCTATCGCGAAAGAGCAAGAGATGTCGGCGACGAATATATTGACGCTGCTTGCTGCCATTCTGATGATTTTAAGTATGCAGGCGTGCTCGCCAGCTGACACGGTAAAACCCGAACACGTTAAAGATGGCAGTCGCGGCCTTCATGGTTATGTCGGATATACCACTCCGCCTCGACCGACGGATTTTGGCGCAGGCATCGGTTTTTATACAGCGGTGTGGCCGTTGATAGAATACCCCGTTGCGGGTTTTCAAATAGGCCTTCCGGGAAATTGGATTCAACCTGACAACGGTGATAATAAAGATATACCGCTTTGCCCGGATGGGACCATCGCAAGAACCTGGGAGCCTAGAGGCCCGACGTGGTCAAGCGTGTTTCAAACCATTGAGGGAGGCCTGGGTTACTGGAGAGGTAATAAATTTAATTACGGATCTCCGAAGTTTAGCATGAATGCGGTTCCAAACTGTTATAATTCAGAGATCGCTTCGCCCGGATGGCCGTTCTTCTATCGCAATATGGCCTTACCCGACGGTGAACTGGGAATAGCCCAACTCAGTAATCGGATCCTTATTCCACCGGATGGAATTACTTTTATGGGAAGCCTGGACGATTGCTTCTTAGGGTATACTCACATGGCGTTGCCATTATCGGAACCACGAGAAAAACCACAGCCCACCGGAAACCAGAATTGGACACTGTTTCTCAACGCGTCAAACTTTAAGGGACCGGTTGCTTACTATATTCCTGAAATGTGGAGCCGCCTTTCAAAGGATTATGAGGCGATTCGCGGTCGCGGACTTGACACACGTCCCGGAACCATGGGTGGCGGCGGTGCCATGGAGATCAATACGGTTCCATCCTTTAAAGTGAAAGATGCTGATAGCACCCTGTATGTGAAGATTCCACAATTGAGGTTCCCCCTCGATGAAAACGGACGTTCGATACTTGTCCAGGACGTAAAATACTACTCTAAAGATGCGCTCTATAACTGTCTGGATGCGTGGAAGGCTGGAGGGAAACCCTGTTCGGGTACATTTGACCAGCGGGCTGCATGGACACCACCCCTGATCACACGCAACGTGAGACTGGACCAGGAAGGAAAGATGATAGCGGGAATTGACAGCATCTTTGAGCCCACCATATTCCCGTCTAACGCATTCGGCCTGCAATGGAAGGAAAGCGCGGTGACCCGTGAAGGTATGTTTCCGCAATATTTCAGACTCGAAGGCGAGAACCATATTCCGGTTCAAGCCTCGGAAGTTCCGGAAGCTTTGCGATCCAAGGAATTTCCTAAAGCAAGCACGGAAACAGATTTCAAAAACTGGCGATTCGGAAATGAGACGATTGAAGGAAACTTCAGGTATGCTAAAACCGATCCCTACACATCTCCTGACACAGGCGCATGGGGGAACCCCGGACCAGCGGCTGGCCCTTTTACGGCAACACTCGAAGATGGCTCAAAAGTCACCTACCATTGGTATCGCTTTATAGATCAGCCCTCCTTTCAACAGTATGGCTGGAGTGAGAAGGAACGCCGTGAACTCCAATCTTTTGTAGAGAAGATCCATCAGCACTGGACCATCGATAAAGAATACATGGAGCCACCCACAACCGGAAAACTGGTGGCCATCGACAAGTCCCTCATTGTGGCCCCTCCGGCTGGGATGGAAGTGGGATATGTTCCTATTGTGACACGCCAGGAATAGACCATAGGCAGGCAAGAGGATGGGTATCTGTAAACTGCGGGTAGCACGTGGAGATTTTAAGGCATCCGCGTTTTTTCCGACCACTGAATAAGTATGAGCGTATGAAGTTATTGAAGAGGATGCGAATGCTGGTGATCTTTTTGTTACTGGCCGGGAATGGCGAAAGCAATGCCCTGTCATGGAACGGCATACCGCCTCGTCCTAACGTAATCATTTTCCTTGCGGATGATTTGGGATATGGTGATCTGGCCTCGTACGGTCATCCCATTATCCAGACGCCAAACCTTGATCGGTTTGCGAAACAGGGCGTCAGAATGACTGACATGCATTCAGGGGCTACCGTGTGTTCTCCGTCAAGGGCCTCGATCCTGACAGGAAGGAATGGCTATCGCAGCGGATATTATAATATCGCCGGTTTTTTTGGTACCACCCTGCAAAAAGAGGAATTTACGGTAGCCAAAGCGTTGCAAGACGCCGGTTATGAAACGGCGTTCTTTGGGAAATGGCATTTGTCACGCCTGGAGGCAAAAGATGAGGTGAATGTTAATGAGATGGGCTTTGACTACTCATTTGCAACGTCTGTCAACGCGTTTAAGACTGGACCCAGAAACCCGACTATGTTTCGGAGAAATAACAATCCAGTCGGCGAAGTGGAGGGCTGGTATGAAGATATTATTACAAAAGAAGCCGCCGACTGGATCTCAAACATACGGAATAAGGAAAAGCCCTTCTTTATGATCATCGCCACGCACGGCCCGCACACACCGATAGATCCCCCACAGAAATATTCGCGACTCTATGAGGGGAAAAATACGGAGGTGTCAGCACAAAACATTCACTATGGCGGCGTGCGCAGACCGGACAGTGATATTTCCAAATACAGGAAGGAATACTATGGTACGGTCACCCAATTGGATGACACCTTTGGTCGCTTCATGAAGTTCCTCGATGACCAGAAGTTAAATGATAACACGATGGTGGTTTTCACCAGCGATAACGGCCCGGAGTATCCTGTTACACTTGAAGAGTCAGGCGGCGAGTGGGAAGATCCTATCCGCGATAAATGTTTTGGGACGCCGGGAAAGTTGCGGGGCATGAAGCGCTTCGCCTATGAGGGCGGACACAGAGTCCCGGGCATAGTCCGATGGCCTGGCAAAATACCCGCGGGAACTGTTAGCGATAAATTATTCAACGGAACTGATTTTCTCCCAACGATCTGTAATCTCGCGGGTGCTGCTATTCCGCAGGATAGAGCTATTGATGGCACCGATGCTTTCAATGCTTTTCTGAACAAGGACTACAACAGACCCATCCCCGCGCTTTGGTTCTTTCTCCTGGATTCAGATTCGCATCAACTTCCCGGTATGGCGGAGATGTCCATGCGCAAAGGCGATTATGTTTTGATCGGAAAGCTTTCTCCTGACAAAGAATACTTTATGCAAAAACATAAGAAACATAAAACACTGGCGGTTGATTGGCTGAAGACGGCAGTTCCTGCAAAATTTGAGCTCTACAATATCAAGAAAGACGTTGAACAACAGAATGATTTGGCGGAACAGCAATATGATACGCTGATGACGTTAATCCCAATGATGCAAGCCGCGTGGCTTGATATTCGAGATGAAGGACCCTGGTGGGGAAGGGAGCGTTAGCACTGTACCTTTTATTAAATGGCTTCCGGCTGGTGCCTGCCCGTATTGATTTTCTTATAAAAAATATTAACACATTAAACTTTTGATAAATAATTGAGTGATCAAAATTATTAGCAGATACTACAACTGCAATTGCTAAGCGAGCACAACGGAGGAAATGGATTTAATCCGGAAAGAGATTATTAAATGCCGATTCCTTCCATTGCGTTAATGTAAACAAAAATTTTGAACAGCAACCCAAACTGGTAGTATTGCAAAAATTTAATTTTGACAAAAAGAACTGGTCAAATGTTGTGGCCAGTTTCTTTCAACAATAGAGTCACCTAACGGCTGATTGACTAAGCAAAAATGAAGAAGATCAAATTCGCTATAATTTTAATTTCCCTTGTTGCCTGCAGTAAATCTGTAAAAAAAACACCGCGTGTAGAATTTAATGAAAATCAGGAAGCGCAGTGGATTACAGATGAACGAGAATTACCTGCCAGCGATTCCTTGTTTTACCTTGATAACCCCTCACCGCTCTTCCGAAAGGAATTTAACTTGGATAATACCATTGAGAGTGCAAAACTGTCCATAACAGCAGCTGGCTATTATCGTGCCTCTATTAATGGAAAAAGGGTAGGAAAAAATGTGCTGGATCCTGCCTGGACCGATTACAGTAAAAGAATATATTTTTCCGAATACGATGTTACTTCCCTGCTAAATGAGGATAAAAATTGCCTGGGGCTATCGCTTGGCAATGGATTTTATAACCCATTACCACTCAGAAAATGGGCCCGCAGGAATTTGAGGAAAGACCTCACCGTTGGAAAGCCTGTTTTTCTGGCTAAACTTATTATTACCTACCAAGACGGCACATCAGAAGAGATAGTCTCAGATAATACCTGGAAATATGCTTATGGCCCCATCGTGAAAAACAGTGTTTACCTGGGAGTAGCTTATGATGCGCGGCGGGAGATTGAGGGCTGGGACTTTCCCGGGTTTAATGATGATTTGTGGAGGTATGCGGAAATTGGAAAAAAACCTGGGGGAACACTGCAAAAAGCTTTTTTTCCTCCGGTTCAGGTAACAAAGGAAATAGATCCGGTGAAGATTTATTCCCCCCAGCATGGCATTTGGATCATTGATATGGGTGTAAATTTTACGGGCACGTATAGAATAAAACTGTCTGGAAATCATGGCGACACCATTTCTTTTCGGTTTGGCGAGCGGATTTATGACGATGGAACACTTAATCCTATGACCACTGTGATCGGTCAGATCAAAAAGAAAGGAATGGGCGGCCCCGGAGCACCCGATATTGCCTGGCAAACGGATAGTTATATAATCGGGGATGCCCCCTATGCATGGTTCGAGCCTGAATTTACCTATCATGTCTACCGATATATGGAGATCGCCGGATTGGATTCAAAACCTGAGTTTTCAGATGTTAAAGGCCTGGTCCTTCATTCAAACGTTACCGATAGAAATAGTTTCTCGAGTTCTGTAAAGCTATTGAATTCAATTCAAGAAGCTACTGAAAGGACGTTTCTTTCAAACCTCGTCAGCGTTCAGTCTGATTGTGCGGCAAGAGAGAAATTCGGATATGGGGGTGACCTGAATGCGACCAGTGAGTCATTTATCTGCAATTTTGATATGCAGGCGTTTTACCGCAAAACGATTTATGACTGGGTGGATGCCATGAATGATTCTTCATTTGTAGATACGGCCCCTTTTGCAGGAGTGAAATACTGTGGAATTAGCTGGGAGTCCGCGTTCCTGACTACCCAGTATTTCCTGTATCTCTACTACAACGACACAGAGATTATCACGGAGCTCTATGCATTGAATAACCAATGGATGGATAAAGTTGCCAGGATTCATCCGGGAGGAATGGTAGATGAGGGCCTCAGCGATCATGAATCATTGGAGCCGGTTCCTGTAGAATTGACAGGAACAACTCATTATATTCAGTGCGCCCGCATCATGGAGAAATTTGCTTCAATGATGGGAGACAAAGAAAAAGAGAAGAAATATCATCAACTGGCTGACAAGCTGGTAAAACTAGTCAGAGATAAATTTTGGGATCGTCCGGTAAAAGAAAAAATCAACAGGCAAACACTGTTCTCTACATTACTTTATCACGGAATCGTACCCAACGATGAAATGGAAGCAGCAATAGATTCTCTGTTAAATGCAGTTCGGAATGGCCCCTCGGGACACTTCAATACCGGTATTTTTGGGACCAAGTACATTCTTGAGACCCTCTCTGAATATGTATCCCCTGAAAGCGTTTTTGAGATTGTGAACAGCACGGCCTATCCGGGTTGGGGTTTTATGATCGATAACGGGGCAACTACCATTTGGGAAACCTGGAAAGAGAGCGATGATACTTTCTCCAATTGTCATCCCATGTTCGGAACCGTTACGGAATGGTATTACCGGTGGCTGGGCGGAATTCGTCCGGACCCGGAAAACCCTGGTTTCAAAGCGTTTGTTTTAGCTCCCTCAACTCCAAAAGGTCTCAGGTTTGTCAATTGCACGTATCATTCTCCATACGGCCCCATTGTATCCAACTGGAAAGAGGTGCACCAGGGTACTTACCAATATGAAATTACTATCCCCGGTGCAAGTGTGGCAAATATTAAATTACCCATGGATCAATCACAAACCATAGCAATTAAAAGCAAGCACGATAATATCAATCCCGAAAAGATTCAAGGGCTGCAAACAGGGAATTTCAGATTGGGCGGAGGAGAATACATCGTGACCATTTCGCCGGAGAATTGAATAAAGTATTGAATGGATAAATCAAAATCAGGAATGATGAAAAGGATAGTAAATTTCACGCTGTTGAGTATTTCAATTTTCTTCTTTGGCTCATGTCTGGCGCCTGAAGAAAAAAAGACACCCAAAACACCAAACATTCTGTTTATCATGTCTGATGATCATGCTTATCAGGCGATCAGTGCGTATTCAGACCAATTGATAAGAACACCCAATATTGATCGAATCGCCAGAGAAGGTATGTTATTTACCAATGCCTGTGTTACCAATTCAATTTGCGCGCCATCCAGGGCTACCATTCTCACTGGGAAGCACACGCATATCAATGGTAAAATTGACAATATCATGCCGTTCGATACCACCCAAATAACATTTCCGCAGTTATTTCAAAAAGCAGGATATGAAACGGCCATATTCGGCAAACTGCATTTTGGAAACAATCCGAAGGGTGTAGATGACTTCATGATTTTGCCAGGACAGGGCAATTATATCAATCCCAAGTTCATCACCCCAACGGGAGATACTACCATTACAGGATATGTGACTGATATTATCACTGACCTTACGCTCAACTGGCTGGATAAGAAAAGAAATAAAGAAAAGCCATTTTTGATGATGTACCTGCACAAGGCGCCACACCGTGCATGGTGGCCGAGTCCTGAAAAATTCAGGACATTTTCCAGAAAAAAGTTTCCCGAACCTGAAAGCTTGTTTGATGACTACAAGAATCGAGGAGCAGCGGCGAGAAACGCCGAAATGACCATATCGGATGAAATGCTCCTTAGCTATGATAATAAAGTCCTTCCTGAGGTCATTGATGAATTGGGGATCACCGATGATCCAAGAAACAGGAGCTATTTCGAAGGCAGTGAGTTTCCACGGATCAATGAGGCGCAAAGCATTCTGTATCAGCCAATCTTAGATTCTATTTCCAATGAGTTCAAAACTCGTTGGCCTTCAATGAGCGAAAAAGAAAAAAGAAGCTGGAAGTATCAACGGTATATGCAGGATTATTTAGGGTGCATTTCTTCAGTGGACGATAATGTGGGCAAAGTGCTCAACTACCTGGATGAAAGTGGATTGGCGGAAAATACCATAGTGATATATACTTCCGACCAGGGGTTTTATCTCGGGGAGCATGGTTGGTTTGACAAGCGGTTTATCTACGACGAATCTTTCAAGACACCGTTGCTGATTCGTTGGCCGAACGTAATCACTGCAGGCACTACAAATGATGAGATGGTTCAAAACCTCGATTTTGCTCAAACCTTGTTGGAAGCCGCGCAGATTACAGCTCCGGACGACATGCAGGGAGAAAGCCTGATCCCTCTTTTAAAAGGCGATACGGCCAGTTGGACCCGCGAAGCGGTGTACTATCAATATTATGAGTACCCAGGCCCCCACATGGTCAAAAGACATTACGGCATTGTGACAAAAGACTATAAACTGGTTCACTTTTATTATGATATAGACGAATGGGAATTATACGACCGGAAAAAAGACCAGCAGGAAATGACCAATGTCTATAACGATCCCGCCTATGCGGAAATCGTCACTAAACTACATCAGGAGTTAAAAGAATTGAGAACAAAATACAAAGACTCGCCGGAGTTGGATGAAAAGTATATCCAAATCTATAAAGACGGAAATTAAGAAATATCACCGATCAATGACAAAATTTGAAAAGAATGTTGAACCAACGAGGGATTTAGCGGCCATTGTGTTATGCTTTGTTCTGGCTGGAATTCTTTTTGGTTGTGAGTCTTCGCAAAATGACACGGGTGGGTATGAGCCTTTAAATGTATTGCTAATAACAGCAGACGATCTTAATTACAATTCGGTGGGAGCCTATGGGTGTGCTGTTCCCAATATTACTCCAAATATAGATAAGCTCGCCAGGGAGGGGGTGCGGTTTTTCAATGCGTATGTCAATATTGCTATATGCCAACCTAGCCGTCAATCCATTTTGACAGGAAGATATCCGCATCGAAACGGCGCCCTGGGGTTTGAACCAATTGACCGGTCAATCAGTACTTTGCCGGAACTATTGAATAAAGTTGGGTATCTGAATGGTATTATCGGGAAGGAGGAACACCTGAAACCGATGGATAAATTTTATTGGGATTTCTGTATACGGGAAGAAGACGTCGCATCCGGATTAGGCATAGGCAGGAATCCGGATCTTTATTATCAGTATACAACGAAATTCCTTTCAAAGGCATTGAAGGAGGGCAAGCCATTCTTTTTGATGGCAAACACACATGATCCTCACCGGCCCTTTGCCGGAAGTGATGAAGAAATGACTTATTGGGGGGATGATCTGCCGAAACTCACAAGAAAAATTTCTTCTCAGGAAGTTACTCTACCCGGTTTTCTTCCTGACCTACCGGAGGTGAGAAAGGAAATGGCGGAATACTATACCTCCGTTTATCGGTGTGACCAATCAGTAGGGGGCATACTGAAAGCGCTTGATGAAAGCGGTTTTGCTGACAACACCATTGTTATGTTTATCAGTGATAACGGGATATCTATGCCGTTTGCCAAAGGGAACTGTTACCTGAATAGTAATAAAACCCCATGGATAATACGGTGGCCCGGGCAATTACAAGCAAATAGTGTGGACAGTACGCATTTCATTTCCGGAATCGATTTTATGCCCACCATCCTTCATGCTCTCCATCTTTCAGAGGTCGCAGACATGGATGGGTATTCCTTTCTCCCGGTTTTAAAAGGCCAGGAGCAAAAGCAGAGGAACGTTGTATTCACGCAACTGCACAAATTATTCTCCGGAAAGGAATATCCTATGCGTTGTGTCCAACGTGGAAATTACGGATACATCGTCAATTTTTGGTCAGATGGTGACTTTTCTTTTACAGGAGAAGCTTTAAGTGGCAGAACCTTTAAAGCGATGAGTCATGCAGCATCGTCCGATGAGCAAATTGCTGAAAGAATTAATTTATTCAAATTCAGGGTGAGTGAAGAGCTCTACGATTTTAGGAACGACCCGGACGGACTGATAAATCTAAGCGACAACCCTGATCTCCTGGAGGAGAAAAAGAGGTTAAAGGAGTTGCTGTATGCCGAAATGAAAAGAACCGATGATCCGTTGCGCGAAGAATTCGCTGAAAGGTTCATGGATTGATATCATTGATAGCACCACAATAACTTTTTTTACATGAAATTACGAAAAATGTCAAAGGCAGTCATCCGGATTGTATTTATTGGCTTTGTGCTTATGTTCCAGGCCTGTGGTCAAATACACACCGCTGAAGAAAAAAAACCGAATATTATTTTTATTCTCACCGACGACCAGCGATGGGATGCGCTTGGGTATGCTGGTAATACAATAATTCAGACGCCCAACATGGATGCCCTGGCGAGAAATGGTCTCTATTTTAAGAACGCTTTTGTAACGACTCCAATTTGTGCTGCCAGCAGAGCTTCTTTGCTCACAGGACTATATGAACGCACGCATAACTATACATTTGGAAGGCCCAACCTGAAGGATGAGTATATGTATCATAGTTATCCGTATTTACTTAGAAAAGCGGGCTACAGGACTGGTTTTGTGGGGAAGTTTGGGGTGAAGGTCAATGAAGGGATTGAAGATTCCTTGTTTAATAAAAGCGTTAAAACCGGCTTCCCGTACCTAAAAGACGTTGACGGAAAGCAAATACACCTGGCAGATCTCAACGGAAATCATGCCATTGATTTTATCAAGGCAAATAAGGAAAGCCCTTTCTGCCTTTCATTGTCTTTCTGGTCTCCGCATGCCGATGACGGAGCAGAGGAGCAGTATTTCTGGGCTGATTACACTGACAGTCTATATGCAGACGTGGATATACCCTTACCGGAAACAGCAGATCCCGCTTTTTTTGAGGCATTGCCCGAATTTCTGAAAACAAGCATGAACCGGAAAAGATGGTATTGGCGATTTGATACCCCCGAAAAACGCCAGCGAATGATCAAAGGGTACTATAGAATGATCAGTACAGTTGACAGCGTGATCGGGAGGATACAGAACACCCTGAAAGAGGAAGGACTGGCAGAAAATACCGTGATTATATTCATGGGTGATAACGGCTACTTCTTGGGAGAAAGAGGCTACGCCGGTAAATGGACCTTACACGAACATTCTATCAGGGTGCCACTGATGATATACGATCCCAGGCAGCCTGCCGCTGAAAGAAGCAAATCTTTTGAGGAGATGGTCTTGAATGTGGACGTTACACCTACCATTCTCAGGCTTGCGGGTGTTGATGTCCCCGAAACTTACCATGGGAAGAGCCTGACTGCCTTTTACGGACAACCTCCGGAAAAGTGGCGATCATCTGTGTTTTTAGAACACCGGCTGGAGGGGAACCCTCTTTTAATAAAGACAGATGGTATCAGGGACGAGACCTGGAAATTCATCAGGTACGACGATCATCCTGAATTCATTGAATTATATAGCCATCATAAGGACCCAATGGAGACAAAAAACCTGGCCTATGACCGGGAGTATGCTGGGATGGTTAGTCACTATCAAAGTCTATGTGATTCTATTGCCAGAAAATTCATGTCTGACCGGGTAAAGGGGGAATGAAGCGGCACATTATCCCATCTGTGGATAAAGAACATTGAAGAGGACGATAGGTTTATTCCTCGGAGGAGATCCGTAAAGACTCTTATTTCGATTATATAACAAAGAATGACTATTGCTTCCGGAGGATTCAAGCTAGATACAACAAAAATTAATGAGTGATGACCGCTCCTGGAACCCAGTTAATAGTCTTGAAAACTCAGTAATGAATACCCTGATAAAAGACATGCTATTCCTACATCTTAACAAATAGCGATATTATCTTAACCTAAGGATTTTACCTTATTTTTCTAATGGTTATTTTTATCATGCAATGACATGCCGGTAAAAGCGACCCGAAAAATAATTATATCCCTATATTGTAATCGTCACGAGAAGACCTAAGGCAGTGAGGAAAGATGTGGATGGCATCCCGGTGAATGTATTGAGTGATGAATGGCACATCCCGGGAGAGATTCAATAGCCAAAACGCGGGATGCCCGTCATGAACTTCAATTCGCTTTAAAGATGAAATGAAAATAATTCAATTAATAGAATATGAAAGAATCCATTCCGCATTGTATGTTTAAGGTCATTATCTTTTTTCTTTTTTTTACCTTTTCAGCCACTGCTCATTCGCAGCTTTTATTCGAAAGGGAAGAGTTCGCCGGCCGTCGCGACAAGCTTATGGAAAAGATAGGCAATGCCATACTGGTTATCCGTGGTGCCAGCATGCCAACCGGTTATACACAGTTTTACCAATATAATGATCTGATGTACCTTACGGGAGTTGAGCTTCCTGGCATAACGTTGCTCATGGACGGCAAGACCGGTGAAGCTTATCTTTTTATTTCTGTTACTGAAGAGGAAGCTAAGGCAGAAGGCTTCAACCTGCAACTTGTGAAGGATCCGAAAGGCGTAACAGGCATTGAAAATATATATTCGCGGGAAGAACTCACCGCTGTACTGACGCGGAAGATATCTGAGAGGGGTATTGTTTACGCCCCGTTTTCACCAAATGAATTGATGACGGAAGTTTCAAAGGAAAAGCGTAATATTATTTTAGAAACGATAACGAATGAAGAATGGGACGGGAGAGTATCTGAGGAGATGCAGTTTGTAAATAACCTTAAAAAGAAATTTCCCAATGCTGTGATAAGGGATTGCTCACCTCTGATCTGGGATCTAAGGAAGATTAAATCCGAGGCGGAAATTGCAGTCATGCGTGAGGCAGGAAGGGTCGGGGTGGAGGCACATAAAGCAGTTATGAAGGCCACAGGAGTAAATGTTACGGAAAAATACCTCGCTAACCTTTTTGAGTATACCTGCCAAAAGGATGGTGCGTCCGGTTTAGGCTATTATTCTATACTCATGTCAGGTACAAACCACGCATATGGCCATTATCATACTTATAACCGAACCCTCGAGAACGGGGATTTTGTTATCCTCGATGCCGGCCCTGACTATCAATACTATGATGTCGATATTTCAACTACCTTTCCCGCTAACGGTAAATTTAGTCACAAGCAAGAAGAAGGTTATGCGTTGGCCCTGCTTGTGCATGAAACGTGTCTCAAATCATATAGGCCGGGGATAACCCTTGCCGATGTGGGCCGCAAGATAAAAGAAGCGTTGGCCAGGAATGGATACGACCCGGATGACAGCAGATTCAGCAGTTGGTATAAATATGGGGGATATAACCATTCAATAGGTATGGCTGTGCATGACGGTATGGGTACCTTTGCGGGAGCGGATGAGATCTTAAAGACGGGATTTGTTTTTGCATGTGATATTATCACGAAGGTCGATTCCGTAACCAGCGTAAGAATTGAAGACACTGTTCTCATTACAGAGGATGGTTGTGAAGTACTATCAAAAGGGCTGCCGAGGACAATCGACGAAATTGAATCATTTATGGATAGATAGTCACACCGATGAGGAATATCACGCTGGCCGTATTGCTTGTACTGAATTCAATGATGTCATCTGCCCAGGTACAGCATCATGTCATCCCCGTTTCAGATGAACGCTCAAGGGATTTTGACGCCTTGCATTATAAAGTGGTATTATCCCTTGATCCTCAAAAAAAAATACTCGCTGGTAGCAACACAATTACCCTTAGGCCACTGCGGAGTGATCTTACCGAAGTCATATTGGATGCTGAATCGCTAATCGTTAGCGAAGTGCTTTCAGGTCGTGAATCGGTTCCTTTTAATCAGTCTGATTCGACCATCACCATAACGCTTGACAGAACTTATACTCATCAGGACACCATGACTTTCACAGTCTATTATAACCTCTCGGAACCCGTAGACGGCCTGAGGTTTATTGACGCGCTCGGTGATAGACCACTGCAGGTGTCGTCGAATTGTTTTCCAAATAACGCCAGGCAGTGGATCCCGTGTTTTGATTATCCTAATGATAAGGTAAGTCAGGAAATGATCATCACGACAGATAGTAAATACAAAGTGCTATCGAACGGAAAACTTGTTGGCAAAGATTCTACGAGTAACGGTACCATAACCTGGCATTGGAAGCAGGAAAAACCTCATGCTACTTACCTGATAAATCTGAGTATTGCTGATTACTTTGTTGTTAATGACTCTTTCGGTGATCTGCCGGTCAACTATTGGGTTTACAAATCCATGGCCGGCGATGTTGAACGCGTGTTTGGAAAAACACCTTATATGATCGATTTCTTCAGTCGCATATTTAATTATACCTATCCCTGGGATAAGTACGATCAGGTGATCTCCGGTTATATGGGTGGCGGAGCGGAAGCGACGTCAGCCACTTTGCTGGGTGAGGGAATAGTAACTGATGAACATGCCGAACAAGACTATCCGAGAGAATATGTCATTGCCCATGAAATTGCGCATCATTGGTGGGGAGATCTCATTACATCCCGCAGTTGGGAACATACGTGGCTGAATGAAAGTTTCGGAACGTATTCCGAACATCTGTATACACTTCATGACAAAGGTGTAGAGGAAGGAGCATACGATCTTCTTTCGAAGAAAAGGGCATACCTTGATGAGGCACACAACAGGTTCATGCGGCCGATCGTCAATATGGGCTATGAACAAGCCGGCGATAATTTTAACCGACACACATACGAGAAAGGCGCTTGCGTGATACACCTTTTAAGATATATTTTGGGAGATGACACATTCTTCAGAACGATCAGCACGTTCCTTCACAGACATGAGTTTCAACCGGTAACTACTTATGATTTCATGAAGTGTGTTAAAGACGTAAGCGGTAAAAATATGGATTGGTTTTTCGAGCAATATTTTTTCAGGCCCGGGCATCCTGTTTTTAATGTTAGCAAATCATGGGATGAATCAGAAAAAAAACTAAAAATTGTTATTATACAGGAACAGGAAAAATGGGAGGGCGTGCCGATTTATATGATACCTGTCAGAATAGGGATTCATACCAGTACCGGAAAAGCCGTGAAGGAATTTTGGCTGAAGGAGAAAAATGAAGAAATAAGTTTGGAGCTGAATAGTAAGCCGCTCATGGTGAGATTTGATGAGGGTAATTATATTTTAAAGGAACTGACTTATGAGAAAAGTCTTGATGAGCTTTTATACCAGGTTAACCATGATGATTTGACCGGAAGGCTTTGGGCTGTTGAAGAATTAGCCGCCTTTTCTGACGACGTTAGAACTATTGAGTGTTGGAGAGAGACCGCTATCGGTGATGACTTCTGGGCTGTAAGAGCCGCCGCTATTGAGCGAATCAGTAAATTCCAGGGAGCAAAAAATATCAGTTTATTAAAGAAATCCACGGGCGATAAGAGCTCCAGAGTACGAACAGCTGCGGTCAAAGCCCTCGGTTCTCTTCAGGACCCTTCACTTAAAAAATTCTATAAAAAAATATTCAGAAATGACAATAGTTACGCTGTCAAATCAGAAACATTATTGGCATTAGGCAAATGTGGGAATAAGACTGATATCTCCTTCATCAGACAAGCAGGGATGCAGGAATCATACGGTGATGTCGTAAAAAAGGCGGCACAGAAAGCGTTAGCATTAATATCTAGCAACCAAACAAATGAATAAAGGAGAAATAGAATAACCGGAAGCTACTACTATTCCTGCCTGGTCACTATGGGCACAAAACCCACTTCAAGTCCTTCCGGTGGTGAAACGATAAGCGCACCATCAATTGCTACTAATGGTTTTCCGTCTCTCGGTGGTGGCATATATATTTGGTTAATGGTAAATTTCTCATGCATTTTTTCGGCAATTGACTGCAGGTCCAATTTCATAGCATCACTCCAATCATCCTGGTATTGCTGTAATGCGGGTTGATCTATGAAACGGTACCAGTAGTATGTCTTTTTTCATAACAATAGAAATTAGTCTTGCTTGCCTTCAAAGTTAGTCCAAAAGCTAACTCGAATTCCGCGCTTTTCAAATTTTGTTGCATTTCAGAACGTTTAGCCTGCTGCTAATGGCTCTTCAAATTTCGACCTTTTGAGGGTCATTTACAATCCCCTTTTGCACCCGCGAACCGCGCCTCACTTGCACCTCTCCAATGGTTGTAATTTCACTGCCGCCGCCGGGGAGACCTGCGGGGACGTGTTCAAACAATTTTTATGCAATTTTAACCGATAACCTGGAATGAAAATTTCTCTGTAACTATATAGCTAATAGAGAGAAGAAAGCGCCTCTAGTGTTTGAACCAAGGTGTTTGAAATCTTGTCACGCAGGCTCACTAACAGATCCAGATGTCCAGCCGGCGTCTGGATCTCTTAATTCACAGCACGCAAGTAGCACGGGGATCACGAGGGGCGGCAGCGCATGGCTGTGCGTACGAGTAATCCCTGCAGGCTCACTAACAGATCCTGATAACCTTTGGTTACAGGATCATTTATATAAAGCACTCGAGATCATAGGGATCACGAGGGGTTTTGTGCGGCATGCACGCGAGTACGAGTAATCCCTGCAGGCTCACGTGAAGGGACGAATAGAGATTTCATTCTGTTCGTCCCTTTTTTTGTGTGATGATCAGAGTGTTGCAATAGTTTTAAGAGGGTTTGAACTCTGTAATTTTCCTTTTTTTACCCTTAAAATTTCTGCAAAAAAGCTGTTTTTTATTAGGGACTTGCGGGGATTTAGACCCAGGCGACAATAGTGCATTGTTGAAACCTTACCCATCTCGGATATACAGGAAATCGCTTTATGGATATTAATCAGTTTGAAAATAAAATCATCGGTATTAGTGTCGCGGATGCGAAAAAGGTTCTGAATAAAATGGTAATGAGTACACAGACGAAGAGGAAGAGATAAAAAAGATAATTGTTTTCTTGAGCACTTTGGCCGAGCTGCAGGTTCAGCATCTGGAAAGTCAAAATGAAAAAGCGGATTGGTACTTGAATTTTCCTTGTTAGTTATTCGCCATCCAGGGGCCCGGCGCGGTCCAACTACAGGAATTGTGCCTCCAGTGACGATGACCTTTGAAATGGGAACGATGAAACTCGCTACATTTATCTCCTCCAAAGATCTTAACGACCCATTCGATTGTCGGCCGACGGCAAACTTTAGGCTGTTGATTCCGATCGAAAAAATTCGCCAGTACATTAAGATGGTAGGTGAGCGTTCCAGAGTTACTCTCGGAAGGAATCTCAGAGCCCGGAGATTTTGAGGCGGGAAACTCAGTGGCAAGCACGTGGTTAAGACTGGGATGTTCCTGCTTTGCTTCTTTTCGATTTTTCATTGTGTAACTCCAATTAAGTAGTAATTTTAAATACCATCGATTGACCCGATGCTGTAGCATTTCAATCTACAGGTCACGAGAGGTCAATCGTGCCTTTACACAGTTAGTAACGAATATTCATAAAACCATGAAACGTAATTATTGTATTTTACTTTCCAACTTGATATTTATTTCATCCTATGCACAATTAAAAACTGCGGAAGTTGATCATTATCTTTTTCCTGAGTTCAATCAAGGAGTTATTCTATTGAAAACTGGTAAAAAAGAGGCCAAGTTGCTCAATTATAATTCCTTAGCAGGACAACTCATTTTCGATAATCAAGGCAACATATTAGCAGTTCCAAAAGAACAGCTGGAACGTATAGATACTGTGTTTATCAAGGAAAGAAGGTTTATTATTTTGAACAATAAATTTGTTGAATTATTACACCATTCAACATGGGATTTGTATGTCGAATACAAGTGCGACTTGAAGGAACAAGGTAAAGATGCAGGTTTTGGCGGGACATCTCAAACTTCAGCCATTAATACCCCTTCAGCGGTACGTTTGGGAGGCAATGTTTACAATTTACAATTACCAGATGGTTTTGAAACAAAACGTTATTCTTCTTATTGGTTAAAGAAAAACGGGGAACTAAAGCAATTTATTAACATGAGGCAATTGAAGAAATTATACAAAGACAAGAACGATCTATTCAATGATTATGTAAAGAAGCATGATGTAAAATACGAAAATCAAGAAATTATTATTCAATTAATTGAACATTTAGAATCAAATTAAAATTTCAGGTAAATTTTACGTACAGCTATACAGGATACCAACCCATCAGGTGGAGCCTTGACAATATTGCTATCGATGGAGGAAATAATAATACCAATGCCGTCTCGGTGTTTCGCTACGGGCCTTTTCCCCATTTTTCCCGTACCTACTGATTACATTTCCCCACGCGCGGGTGTTTAATTCGCTCCTATCACCAAGGCAGTTCATTTGACAACGGCCGCTGAATCCTTTAATTCTGTCAGCAATCCAAATACGGACATCAGATAAAATCAAGTTGCTGAAAGCTGCCTGGTAAAATTTTAGTTTCATCGGCCCCCAGCCATTGACGGAGTAATGTTGCATACACGCTCCGGAAATCTACCGTATATAAAAGGTCCCCGCTATCAAGTTTGTGGAGATCGGGCGTCTCATTCAAAAAACCGGGACGCTTCATGTTCTTGCCAATCAGAAACAAATTATTGGCCGTGCCGTGGTCAGTGCCGCCACTGGCATTTTGTGCAACCCTTCTGCCGAACTCGGAAAATGTCATGATCAATACATCGTTGAACCGGTTGCATTTTATCAGGTCAGTGACAAACGCATGAACGGAATCTGCATAGGTGCTGAGCTGGCGTTCATGCTGACCTGCCTGCCGGGCATGGGTATCAAACCCTGAGAATGAAACGTAATATACTTTTGTTTCAATCCCCGAGGCGATCATATTGGCCACCGTTTTCAGGCGGCCTGCCAGCTCGTTAGCAGGATAGGTGGTAGCAGTTGCTACCCGGGCGTTCGATCGGTCATAGATATAGTCGGCGGAAGAGGCTGTTTCAGCCAGGGTTTTGTACAGATAATGCAATGAAGGGTCGTGGATGCGATCGAGGGGATTCTCCGAATTCAGTTTCCTGATAAAGGGACGGCGCATGATCTTATAGAGTTTTCCTGGATTTGTCATGGCCATTCCTTTGATCGATTCTCCTTTTAATGCCAGGCCGAGGGTATCATCAATTTCGATGGCGTGATGACCGACATGGCAACCGGAGCAACTTGAATCCAGATATCGTCCGATCCATCCCGTCGACAAGTATTCATCCGAATCACTGGCGCTTTGCCAGATGTCCAATGACCGGAAATGTGACCGGTCTGGATTTGGATAGCCCACATTGTTTATCACTGTCAGGTATCCCTGCGCATATAACTCATTGAGTTTACCCAACGCAGGATGAAAGCCAAGTTCATCCGAAGCCCTGATAACTTTTTCTCCAGGAATTGCGAGCAGCGGCCGATATTTGTAATAAAGATCATTGCGAAACGGGATGACTGTATTCAGTCCGTCATTGCCGCCTGAAAGCTGAATGATCACGAGAGTTTTTCCGTTTGCAAAAGTATCTTGCGACTGGATTTCCAAGGCCTTGAGAAAATTAGGCACCAGCAATGTCCCAGCTGCCGTGAGGGCTGATTGCTTTAGAAATGTTCTTCGGGATTTCATCTTTGTTAATTGAGTTGATAATCGGGCAGAGACATAAAACCGGTAAACGCCTTTTTTACAAATTCGCTGTCCTGCGTGCTTTTGCCCGCGAAATTCTGTATTGATTTCCTGTTGGCCGCCGAAGCAGGTTTTGCCAGTAAGTAGTCTTCGATTGTTTCGATCGTTCGTTTTGCGGTGGCCTTCATAAAAATGTTGCTCAGATTATTCCAGTCGACGGAAAAGGAAATTTTCCTATTTCTGTCAAGGAGATAGTTGACGGAATTTACGTCACCATCATCTTTTGCGTCAAATTCAGTCTCTGAATCATTAAGCAGTAAAGCCGGGAGAGACATTCGCAATGCAAGGCTGGCGCTGTCAATCCATTCTTCATCCGTGGGCCAGCCCCCGACGTTAGGTGGTTGAAAGAGGACCTGACCCAAGACTTTTTGCAGGAAGAGAACATTCGCCTCATTCTTAAATTGTCCGGTTGTGTGTACGCGGATACCAGTGATGAGTTCAACGGGCGATTTGATTCGACTCCCGGTCATGTTGCGCTCGCTGCTTATCTTGAGAATGTTTTCAAGCAAGGCGGAAATATTATAACCGGACGAATAGAAACTGTGTGAAAGCTCATGAATGCTTTCGGGCACTGTTTGTTTCGGATTTACGAAACAGTGCCACATCTTAAGGGTAATGAACTTCGCTGTTGCGGGATCTTCAAGGATCATTGAAATAATGTCGTCGCCGGAAAAATTGCCCGTTTTACCTCTGAATGTTTTTGTCGAAGGATCATGAACATTCTTTCTAAAAACAAATTGTCCAGTTCGCTGGTTAAAGCCCCAACCCGTAAACGCGCGGGCTGCATTTTTGATATCCTGTTCTGTGTATTCACCGCGGCCAAGGGTAAAGAGTTCCATTACTTCCCTTGCGAAGTTTTCGTTGGGACTATCTTTTCGGTTTTGCTGGTTGTTGAGAAACTGCAACATGGCAGGGTCTTTCGAGACAGCAGCGAGCAGGTCGCTGAAGCTGCCAAGTGCGTGCTGGCGAATGGTATTGTTTTGCTGTTGGGCAAGATATGGATTCTTCGTTCTACAGGCGAAATGGTCGTGCCAGAAAAGGGTCATTTTTTCTCTTACTACTAAAGAGGGTTCATTCATCTGGTTGATCCATCCGGTATTGAGTAAGATCCAGCTTGCCTTGATGTTGGCCTTTCGTTCCTTATTCTTTTCCCGATCGCCTTTTATTTTGGCAGGGTAGATATTTTCAAGTTCGCCCGCCAGAACCTGAATGTCCTTTTGTCCGCTTGCTGCCTTTAAAAGATTGGGAATACCTTCATCCCGAGAGGCCTTTGCGGTTTGCGGATACATGCCGAATGCGGCGCGGTTAAAAAAGTGTTTATATCGCTGCTCCATGAGAATTAGACAAGGATCGTATATAATGGTTTAAACGCAAAGAAAATTTATCTTTTTGAAACTGGTGTGTCCTGTTTTAGGCGGCAAGTGATTTCTGCTGGGATTGAGTAATCCCGGCCTAAGCCTAATAAAACTAATACAAGTTCGGCTACGTTCAAGCAGACAGCCTCCGCACGCGCTACCAAAATACAGTTTCAAAGATTAATGGTGAAACATGAAAACTGAAAAACGAAATCGACAGCCTTCGTCATGTGAATTTACCTGTAACTGGCTACACGAGAAAGCTGGATAGCCTCAACCAAGTCCGTCACAGTAGCACAGTACCACGAGGGGCTGTGGGGCGTGAAGGTGCGCACGAGTATTCCTTGAGGCTGCTCAGGTTTGCGCCGTTGTACGTCGCAGCGACCGCTTTAGTTGAATTCTTCACATAACCCACAATATCAGACTGCACATGAATGTCGTTAATCTGTAAAAACCGAAACTTTGGCTACGCTTGTTCGAGGACGCGTTTCTTCACATTTTCTGGATTTGGCATCGCCAACTTGGCACCCAAAGGGAAAAAAGACCTTTCCCACTGGATTGGCCTTGCGTTGGCCTATATCAAAAAGGCAAAATCCTCGAAGAAAAAATAAATTCTCGCTGTTGAATATACAAATTGTCTTGAGCTATCCTTCTACGCAGGACAAAGTAAAAATTGCCGGATCAAGGTAAGGCAAAAGGCTCGGTTTTATTCTGTAAAAGCCGCGGAATTCTGGCATATGTCCATCCACCTTTACCTTGAAAGCTTTCAAGTTTGAAGCGTTTATCGACAAGCGGTTTCATTTGTCAAAATACACTGATCTTGTAACTCAACAAAGATTTCCTGGGTAATGTTGAATGGAATGATCCAACGAAATTAGCGGGGTCTTATTAGATAATGAAGACCCCGCCTGGAAAATATTATTTGCCTTTCTTTGGGAAATTTGGATTTTTCATCACCTCGTCAATTTGATCTGTGTGGCGTTTGCTATGAGCGGCCATAAGGAGAATTGTTTGATAGGCGTCAATTTTGCCAAAAGGAAAATCATTGTAATGATTCCTTAAATCATCGGATGTCGTTTTGATGTAGTTGATGTTGTTGTCCCTTTTGGTCTTAAATTCACTGAGTGTTGCATCGAAAGACCCGAATTTACCTGTAGGCTCAAACGCTTCCTGAGTTTTTACTTTGGCACTTCGATCAGCAATCATTTTTACGACGGCATCGTCGGTCAATTTTATTTCAGCTCGTTTTGGACGGACTTCGATCCTTGCGGTGGATGCCGATTCAAACACCGGGTTGTTTCTGGCGATTTGAATTGCTTCGTTTAAGTCCTTTGCCTGAATAAGAAAGTATCATAGCGAGCTGTGGTTAAGTACCGACGACAATCCGGAAAACAAAGTGAGGATCGCGCACATTACCGGAGCGACTAACTACCAGGAGTTTGATAAATTCAGCAGCCAGCACTCGGTTGAAATTCCTTTAATTCAGGGTAAAACTTACTACATCGAAGCGCTGCATAAGCAAGGTGTGGGGTCAGATCACATTACAGTCGCATGGCAGCGGCCCGATGCAGGGTTTGATTATCCTATAGACGGCCAATACCTTTCACCCTTCGCATCTAATAATTCCACATCAACGGCAAGGGCCAGTAACACCACAGATCCAGTTGCAGACGCCCGGTTCCAGCAAATCAATGTGTACCCAAATCCCGTCCAAAGCGGTAATCGTGAATTAAACATCGCCGGATATGATGGTATTGAAGAAAGCGTTGAGACGGACGTGGAGATCATTAACATAAGGGGTGAAGTAGTCTATACCGAAAAGATTTTATGTGGTGGAACTGTGGCTCTTATGCAATGAATATCAATAAACTACTTGTTCCTGGTTTGTACCACGTCAACCTGAAGACGAATGGGGTCAGGTTGTCTAAACGCTTACTCGTGAAGCAGTGAAATAGCCACCGTCAATTAAGTTTAGTAATCATTGTAAACCTTCATACAAGCAAACGTGCCCATCAAACCTGGGCGCGTTTGCTTGCAGAGGAGGAGGGAGTTTGCCTGTCCTGCGCTTGTCGAGGTAAGCCCTCAGGCTAAGCGTTGGATCCCGATAGACACAATCCCCCGGCGCTATCTGCCAGTACTCCGTTAAAGGAAAATGGTGATCTCTCATCCTTGATGGTAGAAGACATTAAGCGCTTTTTAACAAACGAGACTAATCGAGTGCAGCAATCTCGGGATGGTTTATGGCACCGCGACTTCAAGAGTGTTAATGGATATTCGGATGAGGAGGTGAAGAAGATAGTTGATCTTCTTTATGCATTTTCGGAGCGGTCAATAGAGCACGCGGAAAATAAAAAACGAAAACGCCGATGTAAAAACTTTTCATTTACTTTGCTCCTGTAGCCAAGCCATTCCAGACGATGCGGAGTACACTCTTTTGTCTTGTGTTTATCGATTTTCTTTTAGGCGCCCTCATACTGAGTAGACCGGGCCGAAGAATGGACGGCATTGTTTAAACGTACTCAGGGTCTTAAAAATATAAAATAAATGACTTACCAATGACGAGCAAGATTGATCGATTTTTGGAAATATTATACGTCGTTTGGCGTTGGGTGTCGTATGATGCGAATTGCTATTCTTCTATTCGTTTTTCATGTTGACTACTCCTCCGCCTCTGCACAATCCCCGGCTCTATCTGCCAGCACTCCTTTAAAGGAAAAGGGTGATCTCTCATCCTTGATGGTGGAAGGCATTGACCGCTTTTTAACGAGCGAGACAAATCGTGTGCAGCAATCGCGGGCTGGTTTGTGGCATCGCGACTTCTCCAGTGCTGAGGCATTTAATAAATTCACGTTGAAGTACATCATCCGACTATCCTTGACCATGCAGATCAACGGTTTATAGTCCTCCCAGGTGATACTGTTAAGGTAAAAGTTGTGGAAATTGCTGGTCAACCAAGATTAAACTTTGAGGGACCAAAAAGCCTTGAACACAGTTTCTTATCAGAGTTAGCGGAAGAAATAGGATGGTTTCCCGTTTCCGAGTATTTAATTGATGAAAAATCCGTCGGAAAATACAAAACGGAGGCCACGAATCATTTTGACTCCTCCCTCGTTTTTCTTGAAAACTATTTTACGTTCAAATCAGGGCCTTTCGAAACAGTTGCACGGGATTTTT
The DNA here is from genome assembly GCA_040902445.1 of Cyclobacteriaceae bacterium. Classification (GTDB taxonomy): domain Bacteria; phylum Bacteroidota; class Bacteroidia; order Cytophagales; family Cyclobacteriaceae; genus Chryseosolibacter. The sequence continues at coordinate 24,721 of JBBDXJ010000302.1, forward strand.
TGACCATTCGATATTATCACGAACTAATCTATCCAGTAAGTTCAGGAAAGATTTCCAAAGAAAAATTCCTTCCAGGATATTTTGATCCGGTCGACTTTACCTTTTTTATAAAAGCAGAACTTTTAGGCTTCCGGGAATTTATTATACTCGTCTCATATTATAACAGGTACTTTTATTCTTTGCTTTCACCACAAGTTAATTTCTATGATTCTGCCGCAATATCTGCTGAGATACAGTCTGCAAGCCTCAATTTTGAAGGAGAGGTAAAAGATCATTTGTTATTATTCACTTCTCACGTTTGGCGCAGAACGGGACAGGGGAAAACAAAGCACAAACAGACCAGTTATATCGATATCTTAAGACAGCTTTTAAGGACGAACCTCATCGTGTCAAACAAATCGATAATTTTAAAAAGGGACTTTGACACAATTGATAGACCTCTACCAAAAGAGATATTGGCCCAACAATTAAAAACTCAAAACGGGACGTACGTGTCATTGAATGAAGTACTTGCGTCAAATGATGCAGTGTATGTGGACTTCTGGGCGAGTTGGTGTGGTCCTTGTCTCAGCGAAATGCCGTATGAGAATCAACTCATTTCTGAATTCAAAGGAAAGCAAATTAAGTTCATTCTTATTTCGATAGACAAGGATGCAAAAGAATGGCGAAAAGGACTCGCAAAGGCAAATGTGCTGGGCACCATCGATGACCGTTAACAGATGAGACAGGGGGGATAACAAAATATAAATGAAATTTAAAAGATAAAGTAGGTAACTTTAGATTAATGAGATCAATTGTTATTCTGGTCCTTTCTGTTTTTTCCTTCGCCTGGGTCGGGGCGCAGCCATCAGTCGCATTGGATCATGGCCCGGAATATTTTCCTCCTCCTGACGCCCAGGGTGGCTGGAGAACTTTGACCGATACGAAGGAGATAAGGAAGATTGCGGGCATGGACAGAGACAAGCTGGATGATGCCTTTGCCTTCATCAGAACCACTACGCGAAACGGCGGTCTCCTTGTGGTTCGTCATGGATATCTGGTTTATGAAAATTATTTTGGGAAGGGACAGCGGCATGCCACGCCGAATTTGGGGTCGTGTCGGAAATCGTTTACTTGGCCGAAGAGTGATTTAGGGGTCCGCTGATACAGATCCAAGAATAGAAGAGATATCGCCAGGGCTTTTGGAAAAATAAATGAATGGCTAAGACGCTGTTGTCTTTTTCCCGACTATCAACTAATTCTTCCCGTCAAGGAATTGAGTTCCGGACAAGGAAGTTCCGTGATAAATTTGAATATCACTTCAACTCTATTATCGTGAAAAAGCCAATCGAAAACACGCCCAATTCAAGAAGGGAATTTGCCCGCAAGATCACAGCCGGCATTGCCGGTGCCAGTTTGGTGGGTGCTACATCACCCGCTGAAAGCGCAGTGCCCGCTCCTGCGAAGCCTAAGAAAAACCTGCTGCAACACGTAGGAGCCGACTACCATGTGGTGATGGCTGATCCATCCATGGGCTGGAATGAAAAACAAAAGTATTGGACGACAAAGAAAAACTTCGAATACCACGAACGTTGTGGAGTACGTCACTTCACCAACATCATGAGCGGCGTGTGGAACGCTGATGACATGAAACGATGGAAAGATGATTGCGACAAGGACGGCAAAGTGTGGGAAGCGATCCGGATGGATTCGTCGTACATATTCGCAAAAGCACGTCCGGATCAGGAGAAAAAACTGGCTGAGGTAGCCGACAACATCCGCAAGGCATCGGCCGTTGGTGTGAAAGTTATAACGATGCACTGGACGTTGATTCCGATTCGCCGCAACGGGCACACAGACGGTCGCGGTGGTTCAAGCTATCATTCTTTCAGACTGGAAGACAACTGGAAAGATCTTCCCGTTGAAAAATACGGTGTGGTGAAGTATGATGAATACTGGGACCGCATCACTTACTTTCTGAAAAACATTATCCCAGTCTGTGTGCAGCATGATGTGAGGTTGGGCGTCCATCCTTACGATCCCCCAGGACTGCCACGCGGCTACCAGGGAGTAGACACATGGGATTGTGCGCCGACTTCTGTTTTTGATTCATTGAAGAAGTACGAAGCGATTGTCGACAGTCCTTACAACGGGTTCCAGCTTTGCCTGGGTACAGTGATGGAAGGATTAAAGAACCCGAAGACTGAGCTGCTGCCGATCGTGAAGTACTTCGCTGAGAAGGGAAAGATCTACCAGATCCATATGCGGAACATCAAGGGCGGTCTGGGCAATTTCGAAGAAGTCTACATCGACGAAGGGGAAGCGAACTTCATTGAAGTGATCCGCATCCTTCGCGACGCGAATTATTCATGGTCCATTTGTCCTGATCATTGTCCGACACACCCCGACGACCCCGGAGGATTGCAGGCTTTCGCCCAGGCTTTTGGTTATATTAAGGGATTGATCGACGCGGCGAACGCTGAGGTAGCGTAGCATGAAAATAACTAAGGTATTGTTCTTCCTGTGCTTCATCGGATACTCCCAATTGTCATTTCCACAGGCAGAGGTAGGAATCGAAAGAGAGCTTGAGATCAAAGCCATTGCGGGGTTGAAATTCGATCTCTCGCGGATCATGGTGAAACCCGGTGAGCGCATCAGGCTCACACTGGCGAACGTCGACGAGATGGATCATAACCTCGTGATCACGAAACCGGGAGCGCGACAGGAAGTAGTGGATGCATCACACAAGCTGGGAGTAAATGGTCCGAAGCAGAATTATATTCCGGTATCGGACAAAGTGTTGTGGTCGGTTCGCATCGTAACACCAGGCCAATCGGCATACATTATTTTTCAGGCACCGACGAAAGAAGATGTGTACCCTTACGTTTGCACGTTTCCCGGGCACGGACTCGTGATGTACGGTGCCATGTATGTGACGACAAAAGATCTTCCTCCCCTGGAAGAAGATCCCAATGTACCACCCGTCGACATGGAACATCATCATGCTGTGGCAGACTTGCATCCTTACAAAACGACACCTCCATATTTATACAGGATATTCATGCCCGACGCAGGACCTGCGGCAATTGCTGTGAGCCTGCCGAACCAGTTGTCGTATTGCTGGGACGCGGGATCGTGTCGGCTGCGTTATGCATGGCAGGGAGAATTCCTCGATCCAAAGAATTACTTCGATAAGAAAGCAGAGAAGTATGCGAAGATCCCGGGTACTATCTTCTACCGCGACAAGACAACATATCCGTTAAAATTCTCTGTCGACAAAAATCCCGTTGTCGACTTCAAGGGATACAAGCTGATAGACCGCTATCCGGAATTTCATTATACCATTGATGGCAGTGATGTATATGAACTGATCAAACCGAAAGAAGATGGCAGCGGGCTCATTCGTTCGTTCAAAGTGCCGGAAGCGACGCAGCCACTGTACTTTGTTTTTGACAACAGTGATGGCGCTGAGTATACGACTTCAAAAGGAAAGATCAATGGTAATCAAATCCATCTGACTGCCGACGATGCGCATGAGTTTGTTATTGTTATGACCAGTAAAGAAACAGCGAAATGAAAAAGCTTGGTAAATGGATGATCCTTGCTATGCTCGTGACCAGCTGTGAAAAGACATCAGAATATCCGGACGCGAAAGTTCCATACATGGTGGAGACAATTCAAATGCCCCCGGGGCTGCATGCCGAGACTGGTGGCATTGCATTCTTACCGGATGGACGACTCATTGCCTGTTTCCTTCGCGGAGAGGTGATGATCTACAATCCTGAAACGAAAGAGTGGAAACTTTTTGCAGAGGGATTACACGAGCCGCTGGGTGTGTTGCCGGTAAGTGAATCGGAAATCCTCGTAATGCAAAAACCGGAGTTGACCAGACTGAAAGACACGGACCGTGACGGACAGGCTGACGTGTATGAAACAGCTACCGATGATTTCGGAATGGTAGGCAACTACCACGAGTGGACATACGGACCGGTGAAAGACCGTGATGGCAATCTGGTCATCTCGTTTAACACAGCGTCAGAGTGGGGAATTATTATGGATGAAGTGCGTGGCATGCTCGACACGACACTCGTCCCGTTCAAACCTAAACAAAAATTTGCGGCTGTGCCGTACCGTGGCTGGGTTGCGAAGCTGACACCTTCCGGTGAATTCATTCCTTATGCTTATGGATTTCGTTCCCCGAGCGGACTGCTCATCACACCCGACCATTCATTGTTCGTTGCCGACAACCAGGGCGACTGGGTGGGAACAAGCACACTATTTAAAGTTGAGCAAAATAAATTCTATGGACATCCTGCCAGCATGATCTGGGTTCCTGGATGGAACAAAGGAGATCCGTCACAACTTCCTGTTGAGGAACTGAACGCTGAGCGCCAACGCGCTGTGGTACAGTTTCCACACGGTATTATGGCTGCCTCACCGACGCAACCGGTGTTCGACAATACTGAGGGAGCTTTCGGTCCGTTCACCGGACAAATCCTTGTCGGGGAAATGAACCAGGAGCGGATCATCCGCGTGATGCTGGAGGAAGTAGACGGCGTATGGCAGGGCGCGTGTATTCCATTCATCGATAAGCATGGACTGCGCAAAGGCAACAATCGTCTTGCGTTCTCACCTGACGGCAGCCTGTATGTAGGCCAGGTACAGCATGGCTTTGTCGGCGACACAGGAATTCAACGGATCGTTTTCACCGGCAAAGACCCGGTGGACATTTACAGCATGAACATCACTGACGAAGGTTTCGATCTGCACTTCACTCAACCGATGGACGCAACGATCTTGGGTGATACTTCCAACTACCACTTCCGACACTATTATTATGAGTACCACCTTAGGTACGGTTCCGACCAGTTCGATGTACAAAAAGTAAGTGTAAAATACATCGAGGTCAGTGATGACGGAAAAACGGCCTCCTTGAAACTGGAGAACTTGAAGCCGGGTTACATTTATGAGTTGACGGTGGGTGAGTTGAAGTCGGAAGAGGGCGAGGTGTTGGAGAATAGATTGGTTTGTTATACGGTAAATTCACTCCGGTCGGGGCGGAGTGGTACACCCTCTCTGGCCTATTAATTTAGATATTACTCCAATACCCATATTCAGATGAGGACGTGAAGAAGATGTTGATTTTCCTTATACATTTTCTGAGCTGTCAATAGCGGACTCGGAAATAAAAACCGATGTGAAAAGTTTTCATTTACTTTGTTCTACTTTGTTCCTCTAGCCAAACCATTCCAGACGATGCGGAGTACACACTTTTGCTTTGTGTTTACCGGTTTTCTTTTTATTTCCTGTGCGGTAAAAAAAGAAACGCAGGAAACACCAGAGACGCCATCATACCGGGTAGAACGGGCCGAAGAATGGACGGCATTGTTTAACCGTACTCAGGGTTGGTTCGGAGGAGATGGAATTTTTGCTATTCCGTTTTCGGGTGTGGATAATGGAAGCTCCGCGCCAGGGGATAGTATCCTGTTCCTTTTCAGCGATACCATGGTAGGAGAAATTGATGACGGACGATTAAAGCCTGGCTATGTTATGATCAATAATTCCTGTATGATATTAGACGGTGAGGAACCTGAAAATGATCGGACCAGGTTTCTGGTGAATTCTGATAAGGATGGGAAACCAGCCACGCTTTTTGTACCTAACGCGGTTACAACGCAGGCAGGAGATTATTATTGGCTAGGGGATGGATTTGTCAACTCTGCTCATGATAGCAGCCTTTGCATTTTTGCTTATCGAATTCGAAACACAAATGACAATTCAGTTTTCCCTTTCCGGGAAGTAGGCAATGACCTTATCATTATTCCTCGTGGAAGTAAGTACCCGTTTTCGAATCACCACCAGCTACAATTGCCGTTCTCGGGCAGTGATTCGCTGACAACCTCATTCGGTGTTGGTGTATTTGCTAATACTGAAGCAGCACGCGTACAGGATCCGGACGGTTTTATATATATCTATGGAGTCCGCGGGCGCTCGAAACAGCTTGTGGCAGCGAGAGTAAAATCAGATTCTTTGGAAAATTTCACAGCATGGAAATTCCACTACGGAAACAGTACATGGTCTTCTGCAAGCGATGCAGCAACACCGATTGCAGATAGTGTATCAAACGAGCTCAGCGTGACACAAATTTATAAGGGTCAATATGCATTAATCTACCAGCTTGCGGGTCTGATGCCTACGATCTATATGCAAATCGGTCCAACTCCGGTGGGCCCCTTTGGACCACGTCAAAAAGTATGGAGCACGAGTGATGACATAAAAGAAGCGGATTTGTTTGCCTACAACGCCAAGGCTCATCCAGCCATTTCAAAGCCGGGCGAATTACTAGTCAGCTATAATGTTAACAGCTTTAAGTTTTTACAGCAGATCGAAAAGATACCTAACTTATATCGCCCGCGGTTTGTGCGTATCGTCTTTCATCAAAAGTGATCCTGTCCTAAGCAGTATAATGGAAATATGTCTACAACTTTTATCTGAAAGTACCGAATCCGTCAGCTCAGGTTTTGTGTTTAAAATTTAATAGTCGGAGACTCTCATATCCCGGCTACAGTGAAATGCTAACCGGATTTGTTGACCGGCGTATCAGGTCAAACGATCCGATCGAAAATCCAAATTACACCGTGTTGGAATTTATTCACCGGCAACCAGGATTCGAAAACAAGGTAGCTGCCTTTGCAACATGGGAAGTTTTCCCTTTTATTCTGCGTGAAGAGACGTCGGCAATTCCCGTTTACGTCGCAAACGAATTAATAAAGTCGGCGATTCCTGTAAGCATTCCTGGTGATGAGGAACCAGGAGTTCATGATTATTCTACAATCGGCGATAGCGTCACTTTTTATTCCGCGTTGTCGTTTCTAAAAAGCCGAATGCCAAGGGTATTGTTTATCGGCTTTGATGGAACGGATCATCAGGCGCATGTCGGGGACTATGGGAAATACCTCTCCGCTGCCCATCATGCGGACGAAATGATATCACGGTTATGGACATGGTTGCAATCTCAGCTCAGTTACAAGGATCAGACAGCGCTCGTTGTTACAACCGATCATGGAAGGGGAAAAGGCCATCGTGGTAGCTGGAAAAATCACGGACGTCTTGCGTTCGGGTCCGGGCAGGCATGGTTTGCCGTTATCGGCCCGGGAACGCGCGCCTACGGCGAAATGAAAAATGAAGCACGTTATTCCCTTGGCCAGGTTGCGAAAACCGCTGCCGCGGTACTGGGGCTTGACTACTACAATGTTAAGCCGGTCGGAGATGCGATTGAAACAATGTATGAGCCAGGATTACCCGGCGCCTTTCCTTCAGAAAGGGCTAGCGGAAAATTGCAAACATTGTTACAGGAATAGTCTTTTGGTAATTTGATAAGCAACCCAAAGATTTCTATGGAGTCGAAGGAAACCTGTGGGTACAGGTACAAACACGTTTTAAAGATTGAGTCGGCATAATTTATACGGTGTTGGAGCACAATTTATTTTGCCAACCAGCCTGACGTATTAAGTATTTGATAGTACAACCTGATCCACGTAACCTTTTTTTACGCAGTTTCAGGCACCTGGCTGGAAACACCATAGCGGTTGAAACCAATGCTCCTTCAAGTGTGAATATGGGACTTACTAAATCACTTAGCAAACCGGGACAATATATTCTGTCACTCGTCAATACCACTTCCGGGCCGGTTGACCTATTCGCGAACTGATTCCTCCTTCCTTGCCTGGTTATTTTTGCTACAAATTTCAGATAGATATCCGTATCTTCAGTGATTACTTTTTTCAAAACTGCTCCGGGCTCAATATGTCTGATCCCTTGCGGGACTGGGAATATTCCGATCCGGCAGCGACCAGTTTTTAGTCTAATTAAGCCACATGGATATGAAACAAAAGGACAAACATTCAATGGAAGCCGGCCTGACAGTCATCCGCAATTCACGGCGGGAGTTCCTGAAAAACAGCGCAGCCCTTGCAACGCTTGCGACCACGGGTCCACTGGCGGGATTTTCGGAGTTGCATGCGCAGAGACCTACGGCCGCCAGCATGATCAACGGCATTCAAGTTGGGGCGGTTTCTTTTGTAGATGAAGGAGTCGAAAAAGTGCTTGATACCCTGCAAAAGCGCGGAGGGGTGAATACCATATTTCTAACCACCTTCACGTACGGACGGGGTCTATCCGGACGGCAAATTCCCGGACATCCGTTTCCCGATCACGGGTCGCAGGAGTCGGACGACAAGACTTTTCACGGCGGAAATTACGCTACACCGCACGCCGGGTTTTATCAAAAAACAATTCTTAAAAAAACACGTGCTACCGAACATGGTAATCTGGACATCGTGGCTGCTGTATTGCCTGCGGCTAAGAAACGCGGTATGAAGGTTTTCTGTTCAGTTGAAGATCAATGGCGATCTGATGTTCCTGGTGTAAACGAATGTGCTGAGATTGATCTGCAAGGCCGCAAGGCGCGCACACTATGTCTCTTCAAATCCGATGTTCGAGAATTCTGGACCGGCTTGGTTACCGACCTCTGCAAGTCCTACGATATCGACGGCATCCTTTTTTTCAACGAACGCAACGGCCCGCTGTTGACTGCGCTCGGAGCTAGTCACTTCCAAACTATCGATTCATCTCGCGTCACATGTTTCTGCGAAGACCATGAGCGCGCGGCGAGGGAGCATGGTATCAACTTTGACCGAGCAAAGGAAGGTTACCAGAAACTCGACCAGTTCGTGCAGGCCTCGCTCAAAGATCAGCGACCAAGTGATGGTTACTATGTTGAATTCCAGCGTCTGCTCGTGAAATATCCCGAAATCGTAGCGTATGACCAGCTGTTCGATTTTGCCAAACACCAGGTGCTCAAAGAGGTAAATGCATCGGTGAAAGCAGTTGACAAAAACTTGCAGGTTGGTTTTCACATAGAGCATGTGAATTCTTTCAATCCTTTCTTCCGCGCCACGCGCAGTTATGAAGAACTGGCAACCATGGCTGACTTTCTGAAAGTCGTGGCATACAATAATTGTGGCGGAGAACGTTACGCCAGGTTTATCCGCAATATTGGCTCGACTATCTTCCGCGATGTTCCGCAGGAAGAATTGTGGCGGTTCAATAACCACCTCCTGGGCTACGGCAAAGATGAAGCCTCACTCGATAACCTTCCCAAAGCCGGGCTTTCAGCGGATTACGTCTTCCGTGAAACTAAGCGCGCGATTGAAGGGGTAAAAGGAAAGATGCTCATCCTGCCTGGCATTGATATCGGCATTCCTACTGATACGGGCAGCCGCAAAGCTTCACCGGAAGACACCTACGCAGCCACGCTCGCCGCTTATAAAGCCGGCGCGAATGGAGTCATTCTGTCGCGCAAGTACTCTGAAATGTCTCTGGCGAATCTGGACGCTGCAGGACGTGCAGTACGAGACGGTACTTAAAGTAAAGAGTTGAAGCAAGGTAGCCGTAAATTCTTTTTGTGCTGGCAATCCCATTTTCATAAACTGGATTTCCATCCTATTAAATTATACTGTTATGAAAAAAATGACTGGTTTTGTGAAGTGGCTGGGTTTCAATTCTATATTGTTTCTGCTGACAATCAATTTAAATTGTTTAGGGGCGAACGAAAATCCTGAGGTGTCGATTGTAACGGATAAAACCCCAGGAGCTTCCGTTTCTCATGGCCTGACTAAACTTACGGACGTCTTGCAGGCAAAAGGTATCTCTTTCGAAAAAGTTTTTTCTCTCAATGCGGCCCGTGGCAAGTCAGTCATTGTAACAGGTCTGGCATATGGAGAGGGTGCGGCTGCGCAGATGCTGAAAGCAGGGAGCCGCAGTGTACCTCAAGTACCAGAGGCATTGACCATGTGGAAGACTGATTGGCAAAAGAAACCGGTTTGGGTAATTAGCGGTTTTGATGATCGAGGCCTTATGTATGGTCTGTTAGACATGGCCGACCGCATCAGCTGGGATACCGACGGGAAATCAATCATGAGTGAAGTGAAAGAAATCACGGAGAAACCAGATGTAACCGAACGTGCGGTTTCTGTCTACACCATGAACCGTTCCTATTGGGAAAGCAGGTTTTATGATGAAGCGTATTGGGCCCGGTATCTTGATATGTTGGCACAAAACCGGTTTAACTCGGTGGTGGTGATTTTCGGATATGAAAATGGCGGCTTTCTGGCCCCAGCTTATCCTTATTTCTTCGATGTTGAGGGCTTCCCCAACGTTCGGATGGTTGGCATTACTCCGGAAGAACAGCAACGTAATCTGGAAGCGTTCAACAATTTGATTAAAATGGCACATGATAGGGGGATAAAATTTACGGTTGGTATTTGGGACCACATCTATAGAGGAGGCGTTCAGGGAGGAGGCATTCCCGGAACCATGGATGCACCTAACCAACCTGCAGAAGGTTTGGTTTGGGGCGTTAATGCCGGTAATCTTATTTCATACAATAAAACTGCTTTGGCCAAGTTTGTCAAGCTAGTCCCGGATCTCGATGCCATACAATTCCGCATGCACAATGAATCCGGACTGAAAGAGGGCGAGCAGGAAACCTTCTGGCTGGATGTTTTCCGGATGATGAAAGAAACTGCTCCGCATTTGCGCCTTGACCTGCGTGCAAAGGAGTTGCCCGAAGGGGTAATTCAGAGCGCGCTGGATGTCGGAATCAATTTCAGGATTACTACCAAATACTGGATGGAGCAGATGGGAATGCCCTATCATCCAACAAAGACCAATCCTGAAAAGAGCGCTATCCGGCACAGTTACGCATACCTCCTCCGTTATCCGAAACAATACAAAATGCATTGGAGACTATGGAATGGAGGAACCACACGTATTCTGTTATGGGGTAATCCGGAATATGCCCGCCGGTTTGCTGAAAGCACTCACCTGTACGACGGTGATGGTTTCGAAGTGAACGAACCACTTGCTACCAAAATGGAAGCACAGCCACACGACGCTAAACCATTTGAGTTATTGAACCCTGAGTATCGTTATTATGATTGGGAATTTGAGCGGTACTGGCATTTCTTTCAGGTGTTTGGCCGGATAAGCTATAATCCAGCTACATCACCGGATGTATGGAAAAAGGAATTTGTACGGCGGTTTGGCAGGAAAGCAGGGCCATTGGTTGAAAATGCCCTTCACCAGGCCAGTTGGATATTGCCCCGCGTCATTACCTCCTCCTACCCCTATAGTCTCTTCCCAACAACCCGGGGGTGGGCCGAAAAACAGCGGCTTGGCGATTTGCCTGTTTTTGCCAGGGCTCAATTAAGTGACATGCAGCAATTCGCCAGCTTAGACGAAGAAGCGAAGATACGGATAGAAGGCGGAGAGACAGCAAAGATCCTACCTTCTGCGAATAGCCTGTGGTTTAAGCGAACTTCATCGGATATCAATAAGTTAATTGCCCAGGCAGAAAAAATTTTGGCGGATAATCAGAATAAAGAGTTCAATTCTGCCATTACTGACCTTAAAATCCTGTCCAATCTGGCGCTTTATCATTCGCGTAGAATACCTGCTGCAGTCAGTTATCGCATATTCGAACGCACTCAGGATGTTTCTGCACTTGATGACGCAATTACCCATGAACGAAATGCTATTGAAGCATGGCGTCAGATTGTGTCGGCCGCCGCCGACGTTTACGCCGATGATTTAATGCTTGGCGTCTGTGTCGCAGACCTTTGCGGGCACTGGAAAGATGAGCTCGTTTCCCTGGAAAAAGGACTTACGGATCTGGAACAAAAAAGACAGCGCTTCAGGGTTGAAGCGGGTACTGTGAAGACTGAATCACACGATCAACCTTTATCAAATGAAAATTATGATAAGCTGTTTCAGATCAAGCATGTGCCAGTTACCAGTATTCCGGCAGGCAAACCACTTTCGGTAAGTGCGCAGGTAAGCGTTCCGGCAGGTGTAAAATGGGTGCGGCTGCGTTACCGAAGTGTAAATCAGGATATGGAATATGAGACCTTGCAGATGCTTCCAACCGGAGAAAAAGGTTCATACCAGGTTACTGTTCCGGCGGATCAGATCAATTCCACGTGGGATTTCATGTACTTTATAGAAGTCATGGACAATAAAAGCAGAGGCAGAATTTATCCCGATTTGAATAAAGAGACACCTTATAGGGTTGTAAAACTAATACGATAACGATCAGTTTAACCACCCAGTTTTTTTAGCAGGAATCTTTTTCATTATTCACCAAATCCAAATCAGAAGGCCTCCTAATGCATATCAGGTGCTTTCTTCCCTTGCAAAAAAAAGTGATTTATATCAACCTTCTTTTCACAAAATCATTGAGTTCTGAATGATGATCGTTATTTCTTGCTTATAATTTTTTTACATTTAAGTATATCAGGTTTGGTTTTGAATTCTGAGCAATCTAAATAACTGACTTACCAATGAGGAGCAAGATTGATCGATTTTGGAAATATTATGCGTCGTTTGGCATTGGATGTCGCGTGATGCGAATTGCTATTCTTCTATTCGTTTTTCATCTTGACTATTCCTCCGCCTCTGCACAATCCCCGGCTCTATCTGCCAGCACTCCTTTAAAGGAAAAGGGTGATCTCTCATCCTTGATGGTGGAAGGCATTGACCGCTTTTTAACGAGCGAGACAAATCGTGTGCAGCAATCGCGGGCTGGTTTGTGGCATCGCGACTTCTCCAGTGCTGAGGCATTTAATAAATCGATCAGTGTTCAGCGTGATCTGCTGGCGCGTCAGGTTGGAGTGGTAGATGCCAGAGCGACACCCGAGATGAATGTACTGATAGACAAATCACAACAGTTTGCCCTTGAAACAAAAAATTGTACTATCCGCGCGGTTTCATGGAAGGTCCTGGATGGTAGGTATAAAGGGCTATACGCAGAAGGATTGCTCCTGCAACCTAAAGGAAAAGTTATTGCCAGGGTGGTAATGATACCGGATGCAGATGTGCTGCCGGAAGTTTTTGCTGGATTGGAAAAAACAAATGGACCAGGTTACGGCGTTGCACGACGCTTTGCCGAGGCGGGGTGGGAGGTGATTGTTCCGGTGCTGGTCAGCCGGGAGGAAACTTTTTCCGGCAGTGACTTAATTGGGCGCTTTACAAACCAGCCACACCGTGAGTGGTTATATCGCCAGGCATTTGTACTCGGGCGACATGTTATTGGGTACGAACTTCAAAAAGTTTTTGCAGCTATTGATTGGTTCGAGTCCCGTAACAAGATAGAGGAACGTAATATTCCTATTGGTGTGGCTGGTTACGGAGAGGGGGGTTTACTCGCGTTGCATGCTGCGGCCCTGGATGAGCGTATTTCTTGCGCCCTGGTCAGCGGATATTTTAACGTCCGCGAGCAAGTCTGGAGTGAACCAATTTATCGAAATGTTTTTGGATCCTTAAAGTACTTCGGTAACGCAGAACTTGCTGTTATGGCCTGGCCGCGCCGCGTAATCATAGAGCATTCTACAGCTCCGGAAGTTTCGGGCCCACCCGTTGCATCCAACAAACGCTGGGGGGCTGCACCAGGTCGATTGAGTACCCCTAATATTTCCGTTCCTAAAGCCGAGTGGAACAGGGCAAAGGCGCTGCTGCCTGCAGATCAAATGCATCTTCGATGGCAGGATAATAAAGGTTCTGCCTTTGTTCAAGCCTTCTCACCTGCAGCCTTAAGTGAATTCGCCAGCGGCCTGAATGTAAGCATACCCGAAAACTTCTTTGCCTCATTATTATCTCCCCTTGAATCAGGCAATTGGCTTAATATCACACGTCGGCAGGAGCGTACAGTACGAGACATGGAGTATCAAACGCAAAGGGTGCTTGCTTTGTCCGAGCGGACACGCGATCGAAATTTCTGGCAGACTCTTGCAGGCGATACCACTTCACAGCAATCTGTTAAGTCGGCCCATCGCCAAAGATTCTGGGATGTGATCGGCCGGCTTCCGACTCCCTCTATGCCAGCCAATCCCCGTGTTCGCACCTTACAGGAAACGGAAAAGTGGACTAGTTATGAAGTGATGCTGGATGTTTGGCCTGAAGTGTTCGCATGGGGAATTTTGCTCATCCCCAAGGATATTCAGCCAGGGGAAAAACGTCCGGCCGTCGTCTGCCAGCATGGTCTCGAGGGTTTACCTTTGGACGTGGTAACTACGGACCCGAAGACGAGGGCATTTGAATACTATCAAGGTTTTGCAGTGCGCCTCGCCGAGCGCGGCTATGTTGTTTTTGCTCCGCATAATCCATATCGCGGCGGCGACAAATTCCGGGTTTTGCAGCGAAAGGCTAATCCCATAGGCCTATCGTTATTCTCCGTTATTACTGGCCAGCATCAGCGCATTGTTGAGTGGCTTGCACAACAATCCTTCATTGATCCGGGTCGTATCGGTTTTTACGGCTTGTCGTATGGAGGCAAAACTGCCATGCGGGTCCCGGCCCTGGTGGAAGGTTATGCGCTGTCCATCTGCTCAGCGGATTTTAATGAGTGGGTGCGTAAAAACGCGAGCACGGATCACGATGCCTTTAACAGCTACATGTTCACAAACGAGTATGAAATGCCTGAATGGGATCTTGGCCACACATTCAATTATGCGGAGATGGCAGCCTTGATTGCGCCACGTCCTTTCATGGTTGAGCGCGGCCATTATGATCAGGTAGGGACTGACGAATGGGTGGCCTATGAATTCGCGAAGGTTCGCAGACACTATGATTTCATCGGATTGCCAGGTTCAACTCTCATCGAGTATTTCAATGGCCCCCATTCCATTCACGGAAAAGGAACATTCGAGTTTCTTGATCACCATTTGAAAAGACGCTGATGGCCCATCCTGCGTAATCCGCGTTCCGATTGTTTTAAAAGGGTGTTAGGAAATATCCGCTCAGCGCTTTAGAAAATCTGCGATTTTGGTTTAACTTATAACTTCCGCTTCACGCGTAAACCAGTGGATAATATGTTAGTCAAAACAAAATTAAGAGGATATACACATGCGTCACAGGTCATCCAATACTTCGTCCTATAATATTCCTTTTCAACTTGAAAATTCCAGAGGCATGCTACGTCGCTGTCGGTGGTTCACCAAACATTCAAAACTACATTGACGCAAACATAGAAAACAAGGTACAAGCATGAAAAAACAAATTCTACTACGGATCCTGAGTTTGAGCGTGATAATTAATTGTGCAAATGCCCAGGACAGCGTTAACCGTATTCCATATATACTCTTTAACGATTTCGAGACCGGCGAACTCTTCGGATGGGAAACCTATCCTTATGCTCAGGACATTGGGTTTGATGCACTTTATTTTGCACGCAAATCGCCAACTCACAAAGACAGCAAGTATGCCCTTGCCCGCCCATTTAAGGCACATGATACGAATGAGCTTTATCAGGGCTTTACAAAACGCTTAAATATGTACACAAATGCCGATACGCATATTAAAGCTGCCGTTTATTTTCAGAGCGACCGGGATCCTGAATCTCTTGTATTATCTCTTGGTACTTTTGATGGAAGGCGGTATTTGCATACGATCGAAAAACCTGTAGCCAACAAGTGGATTGAGCTGGATATTCCAATCAGGGCATTCACTTTAAACAGACAGTCTCTCAAAGCAGGCGAGCATATCCAGGTGATTACCATCAAGGGAAGTTACCCGATCGTCAATTATCTTTTTACTTATACCATATTAATGGATGATTTCCAAATCAATGGTGAACGAGATTCGCATTTTGTATCCTTGGAGCCTGTTTCAACAACCTTTGAGATGTTTGACATTTCCATTTTAAACAAGCATTTTTTCTATGGCGATGATATCAGCTTGAGAGTCGCGCCGGAAAGTAACATCACCCTTAAACAGGTGAGCGGTACCCTTGTCGACAGCCGCGGCAGGATAGTAAAAGATAAGTTACCGTTTACCCTGAATGGAAAAGAATGGGTGAATGAATCAATCTATAAACTCGGTGAAAAGGATGAGCGTGGCCAGTGGGAAATCAGGCTTAAGGGGCACAGTGATTCGGGCGCAGAAGTCAATTGGGCATTCAGATTTCTTATGCCCGGAAAAAAAGTAAGCGAGCATCCTCGCCTCTTTTTCTCTGCTCAAGGACTCAAAGATCGCGTTGCAAATGAAAAATCGCCCGTAGCCAAGCGTATCCTGGACGGTGCCCTTGGGGAGAAAGATTTCATGAAAGTGCAAGTTGATGCAGTCAATCAAGGGGTAGACCGTACCGCAGAAAATCTTGTTGGCGGTCCTTATGCAAGGAACTCGGTTGGCTTTAACGCCTATGCGGAATGGCTTCATCCAAACAGCTCCTTGGCAAAGGTGATCGAGGAAGGAAGCCTGCATTATGCATTTACGGGCGACCGTGCAGCGGGGGAGCAAGCCAAAAAAGCCCTGATGAAGTTATGTTCCTTCTCTAAGTGGAACAGTGCCTGGATGTTTGAACGTAAATTCTGGACCTATTATCCGGTTGGTTATACTATTAAGCCTGTTGCCTACGGCTATGATATGTTATATGATCTTCTCACAGAAAAAGAACGGGCCTTTGTGAGGGAAGCCATCATGGAAAAAGGTCTGAAACTTTTTCACCGCGATATGGTAGAAATGAACCGGATGCCTTCCAATCAGACAAATCATATTGCTGTTTTAGTTGCAGGGTTCGGGCTTGCAGCAACAGCTGTCTATGGTGATGACCCCGCTAATCCATATCTTGAACCCTACCTGTCGGGGATTATGACTAAAGCCAAAACATTTATAGACCGCACCTATTACGAAGACGGAAGCTATGGTGAACCCAAAAGCGGATATATGCATATGGCGACCAAAGATATCGTTGAGATACTGGCAGCCTTTGAAAGAAATTTTGGGGTCGATTATTCAACTACAACCAATGTTGAGAATTTTTATAAATATCCCCTTCAGGCCAGTTATTCAAACGGCCGAATGCAAGATTATGGCGATGGCGGTGGGCCAAATGGCAGCATGGTTCACTTGGGAAGCCTACTACATTCACAATGGTTCGTCCATCGCACGGGAAACCCGTATCTCTACCAATATGTTAAGCCATATTGGGAAGCCGGTAAGGGTGGATATCTGAGCTACCTCTGGTTCAGGGATGATATTACTCCTGTTACAAGAGAAACTTTGCCGACTTCAAAGACTTTTGGCGCCCAGGGTATGGTCATGCGTTCTGGTTGGGATGATGCATCAACTATCATTAGCACAAGGGTAGGCCCCAATTCAAACCATTATCATTATGATCAGGGAAGTTTCCAGATAATGACGAACGGGGATGCGCTACTCACTGATCCGGGTATAGGTGCCGGAGGCTACTACGCCAACCTGGAATTTCTGAGTTATAACGTACAGGCTATTGCACATAATGTGATGCTCGTTGATCATGATCCTGAAAGTCAGGCACCTGCCCATTACGATAATGGTATTAAAGCCCTGCGCGATTGGCCCCGGATGGTCCATACGTTTACCGGCAAGATCGCAGACGCGGTAGAGAGTGACTTGAGCTCGGTATATAAAGGTAAGCTGGATAAATATTCAAGGACACTCCTCTATACCAAATCCGGGTCACTTTTTATGTTCGACCAGGTTAAAAGTAAATCGTCTGAGGGGCATGTATATGACTGGCTTTTCCATGCCCCCCCAAATGCAGATAACCAGAGTTCAATAACCTATGGCGATCGCAGGATGACCATTGAACGACCGAATGCCCGGCTTACCCTCGATGTGATCTCACCCGAAATCTCTTCGTCAAGTATCCGTGAGAGAGGTAACGGTAAAATGTTATCAGAGAATTTCCTTACTCTGGTAAGCAAGTCCGAACTTACCGAGGTGAATTTCTTCGCCGCCATTGTGCCAGAGGTTAAAACCTCTGAAGGAGCGTACGCGCAAGCACCGAAAACAACACGCATCGATGCTTCCGGGTGGCTCGGGGTAAAGGTTGAACATAGTAATGGTTCTGACATAGGATTCTTTAGAACTGGCCCCGAACAACCTGGAATTGCGGCAGGGTTTAAAAACAATGGCAAACATTTTACGGTATCCTTTGACAAGAGCGGTGCTTTGCTTAAAGCTTATTTTGAAGGAAGCTATTTTTCTGGATACGGATTGGACGTAAATGGCAGTCACCCGGTAACAGCTGCTGTTGCTTTAACATCAACAGGATATGATCTTGAGGTAGCATCAGACCAGGCATGCACAATCACGCTTTCCATTCACAATAAGCCAAACTCTGTTCTGTTGCAGGGACAGGCTGTTCGTGGATGGACTTATAATGATCGTCAAAAAATGCTTACTGTAAAAATACCGCAAGGCAGAAATGATCTCACTATCAGGACAAAATGATTCGCCAAATTGCCTCCCTAATGATCGGTTTAATATTTTTTCCATTCCTGAGAAAGGACATTTTTTTGCCAAAGCAACGCATGAAGCTCAAACAAGTGGAAGAACAGGTGATAGAAAATACTTTATCTAAACGGTATTAAGAATTTTCCTGGCAGGACTAACCGAGGAAGTCGTCGTCAATAGATTCCACTTTGCGGGATGTTCTTTGCATAGAATTTGGAAGCAAGAGAAACCTTTTTTTGGATTAAGTTAATATATCCTTCACCACCTCGCCATGTACGTCTGTAAGTCTGTAACGTCGGCCCTGGAATTTGTAGGTTAATCTCTTATGGTCAATTCCCATTAAGTGAAGTAAGGTAGCCTGGAAATCATGAACATGAACCGGGTTTTGAATGATACTATATCCAAAATCATCTGTGGCTCCGTAAGAAAATCCTTTTTTTATGCCGGCTCCGGCCATAAAAAGAGTAAATGCCTTCGGATGGTGGTCACGTCCATAGTTGGTTTCTGTAAGTCGACCCTGAGAATAACTGGTGCGCCCGAATTCACCACCCCAGATCACCAGGGTATCGTCCAGCAGTCCTCTTTGTTTAAGATCCCTAATAAGTCCTGCGGACGCCTGATCTGTTTCCTTGCATTGCGTCGCTATACCTTTGGGCAGGTTGTCATGCTGGTCCCAGCCGCGGTGATATAGCTGAACAAATTTTACACCTTTTTCGATAAGCCGCCGGGCGAGCAGGCAATTCGCCGCATAGGTCCCGGGTTGGCGGCTATCTTCACCATACATATCATAGATGTAATCCGGTTCACCCGACGTATTCATAACTTCAGGCACCGAAGTTTGCATGCGGTAGGCCATTTCATACTGCGCCATCCTGGCTTTTATTTCAGCATCCTCAAATTCATCGTATTGAATCTCGTGAAGTTGATTTAAATAGTTTAATTGTTCTCTCCGGTTATCATCATCGACGCCAGGAGGATTTGCCAGGTATAAGACCGGACTTTTTCCAGCCCTGAATTGAACACCCTGATGTTCTGAAGGTAAGAAGGCATTACCCCAAAGCCTTGAATATAATGGTTGACCGTTTTTACCTTTTGTAAGTAAGACAACGAAAGTAGGAAGGTTCTCATTGTCACTGCCCAATCCATAGCTCACCCAGGATCCTATGGAAGGCCTGCCTGGAAACTGTGAGCCACTTTGAATGAAAGTTGTTGCCGGATCATGGTTAATGGCATCCGTATGCATGGATTTGATAAAACAAAGTTCATCAACAATTCCAGAGGTATAAGGCATGAGGTTACTGACGAACGCGCCGGATCGACCATGCTGTTTGAAATCAAATAATGATCCGGCTAAGGGAAAAGATGCCTGGCCTGATGACATTCCGGTGATTCGTGATCCTTCACGTATACTTTCCGGTAAATCCTGGCCATTCATTCGATTCAGTATTGGCTTATAATCGAAAAGGTCCAGTTGTGAGGGAGCGCCGCTTTGAAATAAATAGATGACCCTCTTCACCTTCGGCAGGAAATGAGGCTGGCCTGTTGCGTAGTCGCCGGTTATTCCTGCAATAGCCTTCTCCGACGTAGGTTGGCTAAAGATATTAAGCGGGTCTACTAATGAAGCGAAAGTTAAACCGCCTAAGCCCAGGGAGGTTTTCGTTAAGAAATCCCGCCTTGAATATTTTTGGGACCAATGGTTACACATAATACTGTTTTTAAGAAAACCAAAAGTTATCTTTTTGTATACGATTCATCATGGTTCAGCATGGTGCTGGCTACGATGGTTAAGGCTGCTGTTTTTATCTTGTTTGTTTTGTTTCCTGACCTGAATTCACCAACATTCAAAAGTTCTTCAGCTTTAACGGGATTTGTTTTATACTTTTCATATTGGGAATGATACAGGGCCTGAAGAATTTGCAACTCTTCGGCTTTAGGCTTTCGGCCTGTCGACAACCTGAAAGCAAGGATGAGCTGACTATTAAGGTCACTTCCGGCTTCCTGCTGTATTCGTTCTGCCATCACCCGCGCTGGTTCTACAAACTCAGGATCATTTAAGAGTACAAGGGCTTGTAACGGAGTATTGGTTGTTTCACGCCTTACTGTACAAATGTCCCGCGGGCCCGCATCAAAAGCAATCATGGCAGGGTGTGGCGAAGTTCTCCGAATGAAGGTATACAAACTCCTGCGATACAAATCTTTTCCAGTACTTTGATAATAGTCGCGCAGCACAAGTGAAAAATTATTTTTTTCTGTCCAAAGGCCTTCCGGTTGATAAGGTTTAACGCTTTCTCCTCCGATTTCTCTTACCAAAAGTCCGCTTGCGGCAAGAGCGTTATCGCGGATCAGTTCTGCCTGAAGACGGTGGCTAGGGCCTCTTGCCAGCCATAAGTTTTCGGAATCTCTGGTCTGCTGTTTTTGATCTGTTGCCGAACTTTGGCGGTAAGTGGCCGACATGACCATTAATTTAAGCAGCTTCTTCAGATCCCATCCGGACTGCTGGAAAGAGACCGCGAGCCAGTTCAATAGTTCGGGATGAGTGGGAAGGCTGCCCTGATTGCCAAAATCCTCTGAAGTCTTTACAAGCCCTTTTCCGAAAATCATTTGCCAGTAGCGATTTACTGTTACCCGTGCCGTTAGGGGATGGTTTTTACTAAAGAGCCATCGTGACAAACCCAGACGATTTTTAGGAAGTGAATCGGGAAAAATAGATATGCTTTCTGGTGTGCCAGCTTCCACGCGCTCAGTCGGCGCATCGTACTGACCCCTGTCGAGGACGAACATAAGACGTGGCTCTGGCATTTCTTCCATTACCATGAGTTCAGGAATGCCATTAACCAGTTTGAGTTTTTCATTCCTGAGTTCCGTAAGTTGGAGAACACTTTTTTGTAATTCTCTTTCCTTACTCCGATAATGTTCCTTCCTGATCTCTTCGGTGATTACCCTTTCTTCTCCGGCGATCCTTGCGGTTTCTAAAGATGTAAGTCTTGTACTAAATATTCTAATTTCATCCAACCTTCCCTGAAAGATCCCGATATCACCTGTAAAGCGCCTGTTGCTCTTACCAATCGTCAATGGCATATCGGCAGGTTTGCCATTTTTATGAATAGACTTAATGGATTTATACAACCTGTCATAGTGGATCGTAGGCTTCGTTTTCTTGCCGTTAACAAATAAGCTTAATCCGGAAGCTTTCCCCGATCCATCATAGGTAAAGGCCACATGCGTCCAGGTATTCAGGCGAATGCCGCCGCCGGCGACATGAATATAATTATGAGGAAGGGAATGTATCAGCCTTACAGAAAGCTGGTTGAGGCTGTCAAGGAAAAAATCCCATCCGCGCCATCCCGTGTCTTTTTCCGAGGAATTACCAATTAACACCTGTGTTTTTCCTTTTTCCTTTTTTGTTGTATTGATCCAGAGGCTAACAGAAAAAGCGTCGGTCATTTCAAAATCTCCTACGTTTTTAAGATAGACTTCATCATAGCCGTCATTGAATTCGAGCGCGTTATTGAATTTCCCATCCGCAAGTTGTGGTGTTCCCGTTGTCGTACAATCCGGGTTGCCGTCGATCGCCCATTCATTTTTTCCCCGCACGCTATCCATTTTATCAAAGGGCAAATAGGACAATAAACCGACGGACATCTCCGACTTGCCGGCTTTATTGATAAAACCAACGATGTTAGCAATTTTCGCATCACTGAATTTAATTTGCTCTTCGCTTTTTTTTATTTTCTGTTCCAGATCAATAAGTTTTTCATCAGTCTCCAGATCAGAAAGTAACACCATTGGGCCATAGTTTCCGTCATCGCCTGTCATTCCCAATTCTTTTATGTTGTTAAAAAATGCCGCCATCTGATAGTAATTTTTCTGGCTGATGGGATCAAACTTGTGATCGTGGCATTTCGCACATTCGAGCTGCAAACCCATGAAGGCAATGCCTGTTGTATTGGCCCGGTCAAAAACATTGAGCAAGCGGAACTCCTCCTCAATAACACCTCCTTCAGCAGTCATGGGATGATTCCTGTTAAAGGCTGTAGCCAGGATCTGTTGTTTTGTGGCATTCGGAATTAGGTCCCCTGCCAGCTGCCAGGTGGCAAACTGATCATACGGCATATTGTTTTTAAAAGATTCAATGACCCAGTCACGCCATGGCCACATGTAACGCCAGCCATCCGCATGCATGCCATGAGAATCGGCATACCTTGCGACATCCATCCATTCAAGCGCCAGTCTTTCTGCGTAAGCATCGGTTTGCATGAGACGATCCACAACTTTTTCATAGGCCCCGGGAGAGTCATCCGCAAGAAAACTATCAATTTCTTCAATCGTGGGAGGCAGTCCGGTAAGGTCGAGTGTAACCCGTCTTAAAAGTCTTTCCTTGTCAGCCTGGGGTGATTGTTCCAATCCCTTTTTTTCGAGTGTCGCTAAAATGAAATTGTCTATCTGATTACGCACTAGCTGATTTTTGTCAGCTATTTCCGGGATCTCCGGTTGTTCAGGCGGGATAAAAGCCCAGTGAGGTTTGTATGTTGCACCCTGTTCTATCCATTTGATGAGGGTTGCCTTCTCATCCGCATTCAGGTAAAGATTGGAAATGGCAGGCGGCATTCTGTATTCTTCATCAGAGGACAGGATTCTATGAGAAAGTTCACTGTTATCAGGGTCTCCGGGAATAATTGCTTTTCCATTTCCCGATTTTAATTTCGCGAATGCAACGGCGGAAATATCAAGGCGCAGTTCTGCTTCGCGCTTATTTTTGTCGGGACCATGGCAGGAGAAACACCGGTCGGACAGAATCGGTTTGACATGAATGTTAAAGTCGATGTAATCGGGAAGTTTTTTTTTCGCCTCGGCTACTTCTTCCGGGATCTCAATTTTTCTGCATCCGTTGAGATATAGAATGGCGAAGAAAAAAAACAGATATTTTAGAAATGCAGGCATGGGTGAAAATTTAGTTGTAAGTAATAAGTATGGGTAGTAATCCTGACCACTTAAAACTTAAAACTTATAACTTTAAAATATTCTTAACGACTTTTCCTGCTACATCTGTCAGCCTGAAACCCCTTCCCTGGAAGTGATAGGTAAGTTTTTCATGATCCATTCCCATCAGGTGCAGGATCGTCGCCTGTAGGTCATGGATATGTTATCAACCTGATACAGTGCTGAATAAGTTGTCAATTCCTATTGTTTCAATTAACTAAATGTTGTATATTTTATGTCGGAACAAAATGCAACCTAAGTTACTTATTAACATGAACGCTTTGCGCCTAAACAACAGATTAAATAGCGGGAACGTTATCGGGAAAGCTGGGCTTGATTAGAATATCGTTTTTGCAGATGTGCGGTGATTTACATGAGCGGTGAAAATGAACGGCTGGTGTGACCCTCCCCACACTTTGTATTCTGCCATTGGCAGCGTATGAAACTATTTTTTCCAAAGAATTTTTTTTATTTTACAAGTTGGTATTAACCCCTAAATATTTGCGTAATGCATAATCATTGTATAACCATAAAAGATATTGCGCGGGAATTGAATCTATCTGTTTCAACAGTATCGCGCGCATTCCGCGACGCCTATGACGTCAGTCAGGAAACGAAGGAAAAGGTTTTGACAATGGCTGTTCAATTAAATTACAAGCCAAACTTTAATGCGATTGGCCTGGTAAAGAACCAAACGAATAATATTGCTGTGATGCTGCCTTCGATAACCAACTATTATTTTTCCACTGTCATCACAGGTATCCAGGAGGTTGGCTATAGTAAAGGCTACAACATCATTTTTTACGTAACCAACGATTCCCCTGACCGTGAGTTATCAATAATTAAGAATCTTTCCCTTACAAGTATTGATGGCCTGCTCGTTTGTACTACGCTAACTTCAGATCACAGCGATCATTTCAAAAAAATTATTGAAAATGGCACCCCCGTCGTTTTTTTTGACCGGGTAGCAACGGATATTAAAACCTCAAAGGTTGTGCAGGATGATTACAATGGTGCTTTTGAAGCTGTCACGCACCTTGTAAGCAGCGGATATGAAAAAATTGCGCACATATCAGGCCGAAAGAGTCTTGCAATTACACAAAAAAGAACGCGGGGCTATGTTGACGCGCTTAAAAAATTCAAGTTACCCGTCCGGGAGGAATGGATAACTCAATCGGGTTTTTCGCAGGAAGATGGAGAAAAAGATGTCTACGAACTGCTGAAATGTAAGGAGATACCGGATGCTATTTTTGCTGTGAATGACAGGAAAGCTATTGGCGCAATGCTGTCGTTGAAAAAGCTGAATATTAAAATTGGTGAAGAGATGGGCGTTATTGGTTTTACGAATGATCCGGTGTCAAGCATAATTTCTCCCGGCCTGACTACTATCGCCGTGCCAGCCCTGGAAGTCGGAAGCAAGAGTTGTGAATTGCTTTTGAAGCATATTTCAAAGAAACATTTCGAACCTGAGGAGTTGATCCTTCCCGGAAGGTTAATTGTCCGGGAATCGACTTTGAAAACGCCGCATCCGATCAGCATGCTGGCTTCGTGAATCTTCTGCGCTGACACTGCTCGACCCCTGAGTGCCGTCATTGCGAGGAGCAACGCGGCCTTCGCGCGCCGGGCGACGAAGCAATCCCCTTGCAACGGAGTGGGCACTTGGAGAAAAGTGCATCTGCAATGGAATGGAGAACGTACTGAAACCGGCTCCATTCCATTCACTGTATTGCATTCCTTGTTAAGTGCACTCTGTAGTCGCGGGATTGCTTCGCTCTCTCGCGCATTTCCACGCGTCGGCTCGCAATGACGGTGTTTCGGGGCGTGAACACATGGCGTAAGCCCTTCCCTCCCTTCAGTAATTCACTCCCTACCTCGTAAAGTAATTCGGCTCAATTTTTATATCGCTCTTATTCTCCAGAGCATGCAGCCAGGCAAGGTTGTATGCAAGACTTCCGACCATCATGTCTCCTTCGTAGTGGTTAATGTTTGTCGCTCCGCGGAACATGCCATTATGGTACAGTTTTTCGATGGCATCTTTCGCATAACGTTTTGACTGTTCGAGGTATTCTGGTTTTGGATTAAGTTCATACAGATCGTTGAACAGGCCTATGATGGTTGCGTATATTCTGGCGAAGACAGCTTCAGTGATAGCCGGAGGGTTGTGGGTCGCATAATAGTCAGCAAATGTTTGCGCCAGTTTAAGTGCGTGCGGGTCTTTGTTCAGGCGATATACGCCCAGCAGAAGGCCGACATAATCCGCGGAAAAGCCACCGCCGTAGCTAAACTTATACGGATGCCCGTAACTTCCTGTAGCTGCTTCCGGCTCGACGTCCATTGGAAGGTCAATGAGGAACTGACCTTCGGCGGGCCTGTGGGGCAGACGGAGAATAGCGTCCATGTAAGTAGTGGCAACGTCCTGATATCTTTTCCTGACCTTTCCTTCTGGCAGAAGTTCGGCAGCTTCAAGTAAATTCAACGACAGCGACAGAGTGCTCACAGCTGAAGCCGTTTTCTCGCCCTTTCTGTTTGGTGGCAGGCCGGTTTTCGGGCTGCGCATATCCCAATGGTGATCGATCATTTTTTGTGCCCACCCGAGGTACTTTTCATCTTTTGTTTTGGAATAGGCGAACGTCCACAGGCCAATGTAAAAACCCGCGTGTCTTGCGAAATTCATTCCTCCGTATTTCTCCGGTCTTGGAACAGGCATTGGTTTGTGAATATCCGCATGACGGTCAAAGTCGTAATTGTCGAGGTTCTTTATGTGGTTTATCAAACCATCCGCCTCTTTGCGCAGCGCTTCCGGATTGATGCCCCACATCCGTTCCCAAAAAGAATTCGGCACGCCCCCTAAAAATTCATGGGTATCATAGGTGTATTTTTCCTCGTAGAAATTCCAATACGCGTGTTCGCCCCATGGAAACAACCCTGTAGCTGGATGGGGACAATTTTTCAGAAAGAAAGTAAGGTAATCGGTGACGGCCTGTTGATATTTATTGTCTCCGGTCAGTTTGCTGATATTGTCCATCGCCTGAAGCAACATGACATCCTGGAAAAGGTTACCACCTCGTAAGCTTCGGTCTTCATAGCGTTGGCCTATGCTGTTTCCAGGAATATCTTCAGGGTTGCGATGCGATTCAAGGTCAATGAGCGAGGCAAACATTGGACTATGGATCTTACCGTAGCGGTCAGTTCCGGAGGCGATCATCGTGTCGGCAAATGTTTTTACATAGTTCAGGTAACCTTTCGACTCTTTGAATTTTGTTCTGGGAAAATCGAATACCCTGCCATAGGCGCGGTCGAGGATCATCCTCTCGGACTTTTTCTCATTCGGTATGGACGCATCAGGAAGTTTTTTTCCTTTTGCCCCGGGTAGGGCTTCGTAAACTTCGATCTCCCGCAGCCGGGGGAAGATGTGGTGATAATAGGTGTCGTGAATACGGACACGGAGGGCTTTTGTTTTAACAGGTTCAAAATCCACCGTGTTGATCTCTTCGGTTGTATTTTTCACTACCGTCAGGGGACTTTGCCCAGCCCAGGTCTTATCCCCCCATGCAAACACCTCGAAATCCTTGAACGCAAGCATGTCGCGATGTTTGGTGGACAGAAGCACGAGGCGCGAAAGCGTTTTAGGTTTATCGAATTCAATGATGATATTGGTAGGCTGCCATGAAAGGGGTTGGTCTTCACCGATCCATTGCGTAGAGAGATCGCCATCAAAAGCCCTCTCTATCACCCATTCCGTTGTGTGATGGGAAGCGGTGAGTTTGGCTTCCTCTTTCAGATTGATCTTGCGCCCTACGTCATTTTTTCCTGTCGAATCAGGCAATCCGGAGTTTTCATTCCCGCCTTTGCTTGCGGGGGCAACCTTATTTTCATTTGTCAGGGATTGAGCGTACAAATTCTTTACATCAAATTCAATTGCGCTATCCTCCGGACCCTTCAGTTCGCCCATAACCTGAAATAAAGATGGCAGGGTCAGTAGTAGAATGATTACACGAATTCTTTTCATGGTTCAATAATTGAAAATACACATGAAATATACGGCTAACTCTTCGCGCTTAGCGATTGAAGACCTTTTAAAATTACGAGAACGTTCTCGAAAGAACGCGCCTGAAGTTCGAATTGCTGATTTGACCGGATTCGGTGGTAAAACTATTTTTTATATCACCCTTCAATTGGGGTATTTATCCCACCCACCGTCCTTCACTTAATATTTCCTTTCGGTGCACGAACTATTCTCAACATATGGTTGATTTGATATTTTTCCAATTGAAAACCGCAAGGTGCGCGCAAGGTGCGGGAGACATTGCCGGTGACGACAATGATTTGAAGAGCACAAAATTCAACACACACTAAGTACAAAGGGAAAAGTCAATTAGCCGCAGGCACTAACTCCTATTTAACATCAAGATCAGTACCTATTTTGGCAGTGTGATCAAATTTATAGTCTCCGCAGTGTCTCACGTTTCGTGGACGCTGCGGCTTCGAAGATCAAATTTCAAAACAACTCCGATTACAGAACAATGAGTGCACTTAAACCGAGGAGTCCCTGAGACAGGAGACTCCGCGCAGACGAATGTTACTAATTTATCAAAGCAGTTCCCAAAGGTGAAGGTCTCACGACTCTCGACTGACCATTCACGACCGTTATCGAGAACGTTCTCGCTATTTTATATGCCTGTATCGATTGCATACTGGCATTCTTCCTACTATCTTAATCTGCGATTACCAGGTTAGGCCCAAATAAATCCCAAAAATTATGCAAGAAAAAATTTACAAATTAAATGAAAGCTTATTGCGATGTAATTGGTTTAAGCATCTGCTTTCAACCCTTCTGATCACCTTTTCCGTTTCCGGGCACTTAATGGCTCAAAATACCATTACGGTTAGTGGAAAGATCACTTCTCAGGAAAATGGTGAGACGTTACCCGGCGCGAATATTATCATTAAAGGTTCGACTGAAGGTACGATTACTGATATCAATGGTAACTATTCGCTTGGCGTACCGGCGGAAAGTACTTTGGTTATATCCAGTATTGGATTTGTTTCACAGGAAGTACCGGTGAATGGAAGAACAGTCATCGACCTTCAACTGGAGACAGATATGAGGGCGCTTGATGAAGTAGTCGTGGTAGGATATGGAGAACAACGCAAGGTTACTTTAACCGGATCCGTTGTAAATGTATCGGGCAAACAACTCGAACGGAGTCCTGTTATTAATCTTACGAATTCTTTTGCCGGGACTCTTCCCGGGGTGATAGCGTTAAACCGCACTGGTGAGCCTGGAAGAGACAACGCTAATATATTGATTCGCGGAATGAATACGCTGGGCAATACTTCTCCCCTGGTACTGGTCGATAATGTGGAGTACCCAGGTTGGGAGCGGATTAATCCCAACGATATTGAATCCGTGTCGGTATTGAAGGATGCGTCTGCTGCGATATATGGAGCAAGGGCTGCAAACGGTGTCATACTGATCACCACAAGACGGGGAACAACGGGAAAGCCGGTTATCAGTTATAGCTTTAACCAGGGTGTAACCACGCCTACGAGGGTACCTGATATGGCAAGTTCGGCACAGTTTGCCGAATATCTCAATCAATATCTTGAAGGACAAAACCAACCTCCGAGATACACTGCGGAAGAGATACAAAAATTTGCAGACGGTAGTGATCCCGTCAACTATCCAAATGTTGACTGGTATGATGAAGTTATAAAAAACTCAACGCCTCAGAGTCAGCACAATCTGAATGTGAGGGGAGGCTCTGAAAATGTGCAGTACTCCGTTTCAGGATCATACGGACACCAGACAGGAATGTTTAAGGGCGGAAGCCATGACTTTAAGACCTATTCGCTTCGCTCCAATATCGATGCGCAGGTGAACAAATATGTAAAAGTCGGTTTTGAAGTTAACGCCGGGATCGACAATGCTAATTACCCGCCGATAGCTTCCTCAGGTGCTTCGGCCTTTCTGTATCAGCTCATCCCTGCCGTTCCGACTTTGCCTGTTTATTGGCCAAATGGATCGCCTACGCCTGGTTTTGTCGGTGCTAACCCGCGCGTATTGGCGACAGATGCTACGGGAAACCATAATGAGCGCGCATTGCGATTCCAGGGGAGGGCCAATTTTGATATCAGCAACCCGTGGGTCAAGGGATTAGGCATTGATGGATTTGCTGTTTTTAATAACAACAATGGCCTGTCTAAACTCTGGGAAAAGCCTGCTTATGTGTGGAATTATGACGCGGTAGCCGATACCTACACCAGGCAGGCAGCGTTGTTTTCTCCGCCCGCCCCGAGGCTCCTCCAGAGTTACTCAAATAATAGAAATTATTTACTCAACCTCCGCCTCAAGTACGCCAGACAGTTCGGCGATCATGATGTAAATGTGTTCGTTGCTGCAGAACAACAAGAGGGTTTCGCAACATTTTTTTCCGGGCGTCGCGAGAATTTTGCGACTCCGGCGATAGATGAATTGTTTGCAGGGAGTTTAGTAAATCAGACAACCACGGGCAGTTCATCAGAAATCGCCCGTCAAAATCTTTTTGGACGATTTAGCTATGGTTTCAAAAGCAAGTACCTGATGGATTTCAATTTCCGGTATGATGGTTCTGCCAATTTCCCTGCGGGGAAACGGTTTGGTTTCTTCCCTGGAGTTTCCGCAGCATGGCGGATTTCGGAGGAGGCCTTCCTGGACAATGTTGCTTTTCTCGATGAGTTGAAATTTAGAGGATCTTATGGTGAAATTGGAAACGATCAGGTTCCCGCTTTCCAGTACCTTTCTTCCTACAGTTTTGGTGGAGGATATCATTTCGGTTCCCCACGAGTGCAGGCGCAGGGACTGCTTGCCGGAGTTAGCCCAAACCCGAATATCACATGGGAGGTAGCTAAAATCTCGAATGTTGGTCTGGATGCGACGTTATGGAACGGTTTGTTGGAAATCGGGCTGGACATTTTTAAGCAGGAAAGATCGAACATTCTGGCCAGTAGAAATCTTGCGGTCCCTGCTTTCGCGGCGATCAGTTTACCCAATGAAAATTTTGGTGTCGTAGAAAATAAAGGATTTGAGCTGCTCGTCTCTACAACGAATAGCGTTGGAGATTTTTCATACCGCGTAGCCGCCAATGTTGCCCGTGCCAAAAATAAGATCATAGACATTGCTGAATCTCCGAACATACCCGAATGGCAGAGACAAACCGGTCATATTCTCGGTGCGCAAAGGTTGTATAATACGCTTGGAATATTCAGGACCCAGGAACAGATTGACGACGCAACGATTCCAAAAATGGTCGGCGCCAGGGTGGGCGATCTCATATATGAAGACATAAATGCTGATGGTATCGTCAACGCTTCCGATATGGTAATATATGATAAGTCCAACACTCCTCAAGTCACCTTCGGAAGCCAGATATCGGTGGGTTACAAGGGCTTTTCTTTGTGGGCGAATTTTGCGGGACAGGCCAGAGCATGGACGTATTTTGCCATAACCGGAAGAGTAAATTCTAATTCATTGGAAGACAACATCGTAAACCGATGGAAACCCGGCAGCATGGATTCAAAGTATCCCAGGCCACTCACAACAGGATATCAAAATTCAACGTTCTGGCTACGGGAGGCATGGTTTGTCAGGCTGAAAACCCTCGAATTGGGATATGAGCTGCCTCAATCACTGTTGTCGAAGGTCAAGATCAGCAGTATGCGCGTGTACGTCAATGGAAACAACCTATTTACAATAGATGAGTTGAAGTGGTTTGACCCCGAAGGCATCTCATATTTTGGAGACTTTTATCCTCAGACCAAAGTTTATAACGTGGGATTCAATATAAGATTTTAAAAAAAAGATCATGACTAGAAATTATAATACTGGAAATAAAATACGCGTGTCAGCTTTTATTTATAGAATAATGTTGACCCTTCTTGTAATCCCGGTTTCATCCTGCTCCTTTTTTGAAGATGTTATGGATAAGGCGCCGCTAGATAAGTATTCAGACGCTGCTGTATGGCAGGATGAGACATTAATAAAATCGTTTGTAAACAATACCTACAGGAGTATTCCTACAGGCGGGTTTGGCGGTTTGCCGGCATACCTTTCAGCCTTTGCAGATGAGATGAAGGTAATCGGTGTCGGATTTGATTCTCAGGTTAATGCCGGAGAATTGACGCCAAGTAACGTAACCACAGCACCCCTTAATTATTGGAATGCTTACTACAGTGCCATCGGAAAGTGCAATATCTTCTTAGACAGGATCCAGGCTTCAACCATTGATGAAGTAGTGAAAAGCAGGTTGACAGCCGAAATTAAGATCATAAGGGCATATTGCTATTTCGGACTGGCCAGTTTTTATGGCGATGCTCCTGTCATAGAGAGACCGCTTATCCTCACTGATAATTTGGACCTCCCCAGAGATAGTTATGAAGAAGTAATGGACTTTGTCGTCGCCGAGCTGGATGCAGGAGCTGCTTTATTGCCAACTGACTATCCTGCTACTGACAAAGGGAGAATTACAAAAGGTGCCGCGCTTGCAATTAAATCAAGAGCGCTGTTATATGCCGCAAGTCCTTTGAATAATCCGGGCAACGACCTGGCCAAATGGCAGGCAGCAGCGGATGCTGCAAAAGCAGTGATTGACCTGGGCGTGTATTCACTGCATTCCAATTATAAACAATTATTCCTCGATGCAGCAGCCTACAACGCTGAGATCATCTGGCAGAGACCTTATAATAATCTTGTTGATTTCGAATTGGCTGTTGAAGTAGCGTTGTATCCAGCGGGATCCAATGGACGGGCACAGATCAGCCCCATTCACAATGTAGTGGCTGATTATGAAACCCTAAACGGGCTTCAACCGGAGGACGATCCCGCATACGACCCTCAGAAACCATTTCTCAATCGCGATCCCCGATTCTATGCAACGATCCTGTACGATGGTGCTCCTTTTAAAGGCCGTACGATTGACACTTTTGTGCCCGGAGGAATTGATGGAAATGAATACGTAGTTGGATCCGTGACTGTAGCAAGACCCGGCTATTATTTGAGAAAGTTTATGGATGAAACGATCACCGATCCATTAGATACAAGAATTGGGAACACACCCTGGACATTTTTCCGCTACGCGGAGATATTGCTGGATTATGCCGAAGCAAAACATTTTCTCGGTGATGATGTTGCCGCCAGGCAGTATATTAATATGGTAAGAAAACGGCCGGGCGTTGTTATGCCGGATGTTACAGAGAGCGGCCCGGCACTGTTTGAGAGAATTGTAAATGAACGTCGCATTGAACTGGCTTTTGAAGGCCACCGCTTTTTTGATGTCCGCCGGTGGCAGATTGCTCCTACAGTGCTTAACATCAATGCGCAGGAAATGCACATAGCCAGAGATCCGGTCACCCTCGTAAAGACCTATACTGTAAGAGACTTTCTTCCTGAGAGGAAATTTTTCGATAGAAATTACCTGCTGCCTATACCTCAGTCGGAGATTGAAAGAAGTCCTTCCTTCAGCCAAAATCCAGGTTACTAATCTTTCATACCGGTCAGCCGCTGAAGGCGGTCTGACCGGTATTTTTTTTTGGAAAGTTGCCGGCAGAATATACTTTTAATTTATGACTGTTATTCAATCAATAGTTTCAATAGTTTAATGACTAACAACCGCAGAAATTTTTTGAAACTCAGTGGTACGCTGGCAGGGTTCAGTATCCTCGATAGCTTTGCCGGGCCACGAGAAGAAAAAGCCGGGCAGGCTTCCGAAAACTTTGGGAAGCCACTCGCGGCGCCACCTGTGATAAAGGAGCTTGAGCATTCAATCGTACACTATGACGCGTCAACTTACTGCGGGCACCCGCGGATGGTGGGCTTTGAATACTTTGGGAATGGAGAAATACTCGTTGGCCATTTTCATGCGCCGAGTTATTACCAGGTTTATACCGACGTGCGCCATGTCGCATATCAGGGGCGGGCAGTATGCATGTTCCAGCGCTCCATGGACGGTGGAAAGACCTGGCCGAAGGAAAATGAACAAGTGGTCCTCGACCGTGTACCCTTCGTGGCGAACCCGGATGAATTGCTGGGCCGCACCAGTGAAAAGCGCGAGAAGTATGATATGTTCCGTCCGGGATCGATGTTTTTTTCACAGAATACCTCCGAACTGAAACCACCGGTGAAAACATTTCTGATGCGTTCTCCCGACAAGGGTAGAACATGGGAAAAAGTGCCCACGGTCATAACAAATCCAAAAGGGGAAAAACTTTCGATCACCCGGCACAATACACCGGTCATTCGAATGCCCGACGGTAAAACATTGCTGGCATCTTTTCATGTAAATACCGTGCTCAATATTGAGGATGGCAGGGAGCTCCTGGGTGAGTCGAACATTTTTTCCAGTACAGACAATGGAATATCCTGGAAGTTTCTCAG
Organism: Cyclobacteriaceae bacterium; assembly: GCA_040902445.1. Classification (GTDB taxonomy): domain Bacteria; phylum Bacteroidota; class Bacteroidia; order Cytophagales; family Cyclobacteriaceae; genus Chryseosolibacter. The sequence goes on from JBBDXJ010000302.1 coordinate 58,424, forward strand.
CAGGCCCATTGTTGATCCTACAGGTGAATCAAGCTACGGTTATGAGACGCTGGTACTTCTTCCCAGCGGCGAGTTACAATGCTATGTGCTGAGCAGTTACAAAAAATCTGAAGTGGTAGACGGGCTGCAGAATGCCATCTGTATGACAAGTTCCCTCGACGGAGGAAAGACATGGAATGAGGGCAAGGCGATCACAGGAAAAGGTGGTCAGGCCTGGAAGGACCCGGGAACTCAAGGAATTATTTACCGTTCGCCATGGGCGTTGTTGCTCAGGGATGGGCGGATACTTGTCTTGTTTGCACGACGGCGTATGCCCACCGGTATAGGCGCAATTATCAGCTCAGACGGTGGCAAAACCTGGAGCGATGAGTTAGTTATCCGGGACGACGGTAAAAAATGGAAGGATGGTCAAATGAATCACGAAATCGGTGACTGGGGTGATCTGGGTTATCCGGTAGGCTGTCAGTTGGAGGATGGAAAGATCTTCATTGCCTATTATATGAACAACAAGGATATCGGCCGGCATCCCGTGGGTGGAACAAGGTATATCGCGGCCAGTACCTTCCGGATCTAGCAGAACTTTCCGAAATTTTAAAACTTTCGGAAAGTTGTATGACTAGTTTTTTTGAGGAAATATTTATAAAAAGGAACTATGTCAGGGTTGATCAATATTACCACAGGAAAATTGCTCGAAGCTATCGCGGAAAAGCAACCTGAAAAAGATGCGTTGGTCTATCCTGACCGGGGATTGCGTCTTTCCTATAGCGCATTTAATGAAGAATGTCGCCATGTGGCGAAAGGTTTGATGAGCCTCGGTGTTGAAAAGGGCGACCACGTTGCCATTTGGGCCACAAACAAGCCGGAATGGGTTACCACACAATTTGCAACGGGGAAGATAGGGGCCGTTTTGGTAACTGTTAATATTAACTACCGTACAACAGAGCTGAAATATTTACTGCACCAATCCGACTCATCGACACTTATCCTGATGGAGGAATACCGCGATGCCTCCTATATCGACATGTTGTATGAAATTGCTCCGGAACTAAAGTCAGCAACGCTCGGCCAACCACTAAACTGCAAAGCCTTGCCGATGTTGAAGAACGTGATCGTCATGGGTGAAAAAAGATATCCCGGTATGCTCCTGTGGAAAGATATTGTCAACGCAAAGGATTCGGTGACCGATGCGGCGCTCGATCAGAGAATGAATTCATTGCATCACGATGATGTTATTAATATGCAATACACTTCCGGCACGACCGGTTTTCCAAAAGGTGTCATGCTCACACATTACAACATTATCAATAATGCCAGGAGCATTGCGGCCTGTATGCGGTTGTCAAATGAAGACAGGATGTGTATCCCGGTACCGTTCTTTCATTGCTTTGGTTGTGTGTTGGGAACCATGGCCTGCGTGACAGCAGGGGCTACGATGGTGCCTGTTCAGGAGTTTAAAGTAAAAGACGTTCTCACGGCAGTGGAACAGGAAAAGTGCACGGCCCTTCATGGGGTACCAACCATGTTCATTGCTGAATTAAACGACGTTGACTTTCCCAAATACGATCTTTCAAGCCTTCGCACTGGGATCATGGCTGGCTCTCCCTGTCCGATTGAGGTGATGAAGTCAGTGGTTGACAAGATGGGGGCGAGGGAGATTACCATTGCCTATGGTCAGACGGAATCATCTCCGGTCATCACCCAGACAAGAACAAACGATGAGCTTGAACTCCGGGTGTCTACCGTTGGGTGTGCATTGCCTGGTGTTGAAGTCAAAATTGTCGATGCTGATTCGAAGCAGGAAGTTTCGCGCGGGGTTCAGGGGGAACTTTGCACCCGCGGGTATCATGTTATGAAGGGATACTATAAAAATCCTGAGGCAACAGCAAAAGCCATTGACCACGATGGCTGGCTTTATACCGGTGACCTTGCTGTGATGGATGAAAATGGTTATTGCCGTATCACGGGGAGGCTAACGGACATGATCATCCGCTCTGGCGAAAATATTTATCCCCGGGAAATTGAAGAGTTTCTTTATCACCATCCTAAAATTCTTGATGTGCAGGTTGTGGGCGTACCGGATTCAAAATACGGAGAAGAGGTGATGGCCTGGGTTCGTTTGAAAGAAGGGGAATCGCTGACAGACGAAGATATACGCCAATATTGCCAGGGCAAGATTTCGCGTTACAAAATCCCCAAGTATATCACATTCTGTACCGCCTACCCTATGACGGCCTCGGGCAAGGTTCAAAAGTATAAGTTAAGGGAACAGGCGCTGGAGATAATAAACGCAGTGAATGAAAGGGCTTAGGGAAAAAATTACGAATTACGAATGAACGAGAAACTTTTCCATTCGTACTTCGTCATTCGTACTTCGGCATTTTTTAACACTATTTAGTTGGACAACACGACACAAAATTGACATGAAGAACAATCGTAGAAATTTCTTAAAACTTGCCGGAATGGGAGTGGCGGGTTCGGGTTTTTTGGCCGGGTGTGCCACATCCAACAAGAATGTATCAATTCAATCGACCCCCGATAATATTCTCCAACTGGCGATGAAAAAACACACCCAGCGTTTCAATATGTGTGGCTACGGGGCTCCTGCGCTTCAAACCGTGCGCGCGGGATTCATCGGATTAGGCAATCGTGGCGTGGTGCACTCCACGCAATTGAGCCGGCTTGAAGGTGTGGAGATCAAAGCTTTTTGCGACCTGCGTCCTGAAAGAGTGGAGGTGGCAAACAAAAAGATAGGGACAGGTCACGATCCGGTATTTTATTCCGGCCATGCAGAAGAATGGAAAAAGGTGTGCGACCGGAATGATATTGACCTCATTTATATTTCCACACCATGGCATTTGCATACTCCGATGGCGGTGTACGCAATGGATCACGGCAAGCACGTTTGCATTGAAGTGCCGGCCGCCAAGACCCTGGAGGAATGCTGGCAATTAGTCGAGACATCCGAGCGCACCCGCAAGCACTGCATGATGGTCGAGAATGCCTGTTATCTTTTCTGGGACCTGCTGATCCTCAATATGACACGCCAGGGTTTTTTCGGCGAGATCATTCATGCCGAAGGAGCTTATATCCACGATCTGCTGGATTACAATTTCGACAAGAACAACCTCCATGAGATGTGGCGTCTGAAAGAAAATATCGGAAGGAATGGCAATTTGTATCCCACCCACGGCCTGGGTCCGATATGCCAGGTGCTGAACATCAATCGGGGTGATCAGATGGATTATCTCGTTTCTGTCTCCAGCAATGATTTCATGATGGGCGATATGGCTAAAAAATTGGCTGCGACCGATGACTTTTATAAACCTTATGCAGGCAAGACCTATCGTGGAAATATGAACACGACTACCATTCGGACCCATAAAGGCCGGACCATTATGTTGCAACACGATGTATCCTCGCCGCGTGTGAAAACTTTGATCAACCTCATCAGCGGAACAAAGGGTACGTCAATGGAATATCCTCTGCCAGGCAGGATTTCTACGGGTCACAAAGGATGGTTATCTGAACAGGAAATAAAATCGCTGGAAGAAAAATATCAACCGCCGATAATCAGAAAAATAGGAGAGATGGCGAAACAGATCGGGGGTCATGGTGGAATTGATTTTTTAATGAACTGGCATACCATTGATTGCATTCGCAATGGTCTGCCATTGTCACAGGATGTATACGATGCCGCGCTTTGGAGCGCGGTCGGGTCATTGAGCGAATGGTCCGTCAAAAACCGGTCGAATTCCATTGATGTTCCCGACTTCACCGGAGGCTCATGGATACGGAATCAGCCGATTGACCTGTTATTGGAGAAAGGGGCAAATACAAAAATTTTAAATAACAAAAATATTGCGGTGAAGGAATATTGAATGGTCAATGGTCCATAGTCCACGGTCGATAGCCATAGTAAAAAGGGCCAGGGAACTGGCAACCATAGCCGGGGTAGAAAGTCAGCGCATAATTCAAGTTGAATGTATTCCAAAAACAAATAGTTCCGGATAAATGATGAACCATTTCTTAAAAGACTCTTTTCATTTCAGATTCCTGATGCTGCTAGTGTTCTCAGTTCTTTTGCAAGCCTGCTCGCCGAAAAAGAATTCAGAATCAGTTTATTATACTGTCGACGATTACAAATCCGTCAAAAAATTCGATTCTCATGTGCATATAGTTTCCGGTGACACCACTTTCATTGAACAATCTGCAGAAGATAATTTCGGTTTGCTAACCATTAATGTTGATGCACCTTCCGTTCCTCCCTTTGAGGAACAACGGAAATTTGCTATAACCGATACAAAAAAATTTCCGGATGATTTGGCCTGGGCCGCGACCTTTTCTGTAAAAGACTGGGGTCAGGATGATTGGCAGGAACAAACCGTTGCGTATTTAAAAGAATGTTTTTCTAAAGGAGCAATTGCCGTAAAGATATGGAAGAATGTAGGAATGGACCTGAGGGATAAAAATGGAGACCTGGTCATGATTGACGATCCACGATTTGATCCGGTATTGAATTACCTGGAAGAAAACAATATTCCTTTGATTGGCCATTTTGGTGAACCGAAAAACTGTTGGCTTCCAATAGAAGAAATGACTGTAAACGATTACAAGGGATATTACAAGAACAATCCGCAGTATCACATGTACCTGCATCCAGGCATTACCACGTATGAAGAACAGGTAAATGCAAGAGATCACATGCTCGAGAAACATCCTGACCTGATTTTCATCGGCGCGCATCTGGGAAGTTTGGAATGGAGTGTGGATGAACTGGCAATGCGACTTGATAAATTTCCTAACATGTCTGTGGATATGGCGGAACGTATATCCCATTTTCAGGAACAGGCTCAAAAGGATCGTGATAAGGTCAGGAATTTTTTTATTAAATATCAGGACAGGCTTATCTACGCGACAGATTTTATTATAGACGGAACAAAAAGTCCTTCAGAAATGAAGGACCACGTCGACAGGGTCAGGCTCAGTCACTGGAAATTTTTTACAACTGATGAAACGATGAACGTGCCGCACAGTGTTGATGGAGAGTTCGTTGGATTAAAATTGCCTCGTGCGGTAATTGATAAAATATATTTTAAGAATGCTCACAAATGGTTACCGGGAATCAAATTTTTAAAACCGGATTCAGATAGAGATGTATAGTAAAGGAAGACATGAGCGACATTAGTATTAAACACCTGTACCATTGGTGCAAAATTCTTGTTGAGCAACTTGTCAACCATCCCGATCTTAAAATACCATTCCGGCTGGTCTCAAATTCAAAGGAAATGGGCGAACTCATGGCAAGGGATTTTGCAGAGGAGATTAAGAGAGCAAATTCAGCGCAGCGGCAAATCGTTCAACGAACTTAAATTAAGAGGGATGCACAAAGATCGACGGAGTTTTGTAAAGACGGCAACCCTGGCTGCGGCCACGGGATTTCTGCCGCGACATTTGTTCTCCGGGTCACCTCCCATTGCTAAAACCATACGGGTCGTTGTATGGGATGAAAGGCAGCCCAGGCAGAAAGAAGCTTATGAAAACTTTCTGAGAAACGAGATCGCCCGTTATCTGGAGAAACAATCAGGGCTTTCCGTACAATCTGTAGCGCTGGATGATCCTGAACAGGGACTCTCCGATACAATACTGAATAATTGTGATGTGTTGGTCTGGTGGGGTCATCAAAGACAGTCTGAAGTTCTTTCGGAAACGGGGCGGAAGATTGTGGATAAGATCCTTTCTGGCTCCATCGCTTTTATGCCGTTGCACTCAGCACACTGGGCTACACCTTTTGTGGAAGCCATGAACGAGATAACGCGCCGTCATGCAGGACAACTTGTCAAATCAGCTCAACAGGAAATAACATACGTTGCGCCTCCGAAGCAGTATACGGTACCGAAATACGATACCCGGATTACACCTTATACTATCATTCGGAAATTTCCTAAAGGAAAAGAAAAATTCGAAGTTCACTTACCCTACTGTTGTTTTCCTGCATATAGAAATGATGGCAAGCCCAGCCTGGTCAAAGTATTGAAGCCAGGCCATCCGATTGCGAACGGCATACCTGCGGAGTTTGAACTTCCGCAAACAGAAATGTACGACGAACCTTTTCATGTGCCTCCACCCGACGAGGTGATCCTCGAAGAACGGTGGGCAACAGGAGAATGGTTTCGCAGTGGTATGTTATGGCGGTTGGGAAAAGGGCGCATTTTTTATTTTCGTCCGGGTCACGAGACTTTTCCTGTATATAAGCAGGAATTGGCATTGAAGATCATAAACAACGCAGTTCGGTGGTTAGGAAAAGCAGTATGAAAATGACCGTCACGAGTATAACATGAAACGCCGGAGATTCTTAAGCAACACCCTTGGACTTGTTTCGCTACCTGGCCTGGAAGTTTTTGCCGATCGGAGAATAGAAACTGGTCATGGCAGGAATGATACGATGGTGGTACCGGATATTAAAAGCATTCTCGAACGCGGTGATATTCAACGAAAAAATCCTCCGCGCGAAAAAGAGACTTGGATCCCACTCTATCAGGCAAACGGGCGATTCGGGTCGTGTTTTGGTCCGTGGGGGCTGCATGCGGGCCCTGACAAAAATGTTCCTTACAGTGTCCCCGGTGCGATGCAGTTTACGCATATGCAGCACTTCAGCCGCGGAAAATACAATGCCGACTACCTCCTTCCGATTGCCAACATTTATTGGGAAACCGAACCTAAGGACGCAGCGGTGTATCGCCAACATCAATCTTTTTTCGACGGCACAGTAACCACGCAGTTCGCGACCAGTAGTTATGAAATAACTATCATTAGTTGGTTCGATGCGGTTCAGAGAGATGTCGCTGGTTTTCAAATTCTGACAAAAGGAAATTGCCCGGCGATCGTTCTTTCACCGTTGCATACATTTTCGCTGATCTATGATCAGCAGATAACTCCCGAAATTGAAGCGCGGTTGAAGGAAGATCTCTGGCAGGTAGAAATTAACTATCAGAACACCCGGTCAAAAATGAATGTACGGAGCACGGCGAAAATGGAACCTGCGGATGGCCGTTTGAAACTCTCCTTGCATCCTGGTAAAAACGATATTCTAGTTTCTATCAACAGCGATATTGATCTTTCGGCTGACGAATCGCTTCAGCATACAAAATCCTGGTGGCATTCCACCTGGGAAAACAGCGGGTGGCTTGATCTGCCGGACGAGGCTGCTCAAAAGGTGTGGGTGAGATCGCTGGCGTATACTCTTTATTCTCATAACGACGATGGTATCGGTTGTTCGCCGCCAACGGGCCTTGCAGGCAATGCATGGCCGTTCCCGTTTCCGTTTGACTCGGGTTGCAGGCATCCTCTATTGCTCTGGACCGGGCAGATAAATTCGGCGAAAAAGTGGATTGAATACTGGCACTCCAGAATTGACGGGTTGAAACAATACACCAAACGTTTTTATGACAGTGAAGGGATCTTCATGCCTCACGTATTTCCCTACGGCTCTGCGTATGGTTATCATGATCCTGGCGTACCCAACGATTATTATTATCCCGTTTATAATTCCGCGCTGATGGTCCGTATAGCCGATCAGACCGCAGTGATGGCAGACGACCCTGAATGGTCTGAATCATATGCACGGCCACTTATAGAAGAGGCTGCCAAGTTTTATTTTCACCGCCTCAAAAAAGGCGACGATGGCCTTTGGCATCTTCATCTGATACCGTCCATCAGTCTTGATGAGTCGGGTGATATCAATAAGCCCGACTATTTTTCCGGGTTGGTAAGTGCTCAATTTGCATTGCAAAAAGCGATTGAATATGGTCTGGATAAAGATGGAAAGATGAAGGAAGTCTTGCGTGAAGGGCTGGCACTCAGCCCCCTAGTTGCAACCAACGGCGTTTACCGGAATCACATGGGGCACAATCCGCAGGATTTTGGCAAGCAAAAACATCCCGATCAGTTATTTCCGTTGGCACATACACCTCTTGGTCCTCATCCGGATGAACCGACGCTTAAGGCATACCAATTGCGGTATGAGATCGCAGCCGGGGCTCATGAATCGCGTTTCATCGGGCATACCCTGGGAGAATTTATCCTGGCAAGCAGTCGCATGCACGATGTTGAGGGATGGCGAAAGGACTGGTCTATGATACTGCCCAAACGATATGCTGATCCTGATCTGATCCAGTTTTATGAATCAAGTGGTAATAATCTCTCCTATTATATTACCACTCATGGACTTTTCGCACAGGCATTACTCGAAACAGCGGTCTCAACATGGTGGAATGAACTTGATCTCGCCTCCTGTATTCCCTGGAAAGGCACTGTCCGGTTTGGGAATATCCGTACCCTGCTGGGTGTAACGGTCAGCGGTCATGTAAAAGATGGAACCGGAAAAGCCACGCTACGTGCATGGAAAAATACCACCTTCAAATATCAGGGCAAGAGCATCAGCCTTAAGAGGAACGAGGAAGAGATTGTTAAAATTAAAATTGCGCTCCTGAATAAATGAAATGGCAATATTTTCCGATAACGTTCCCGCTTTTTTATTCAGTAAACCCATTGTAGGCAGTATGCTTTACATGTACCTTGTTATAGATTCATCTTTAATTCTTTAAAAAAAAGTTATTGATTATCATAGAAGCGATAGGGGTAATTATTCATCAAGCATTGGAATAATTTAGATTATTTATGAAGACATCATCTGTTAAGATCAGAGATCATAAACTTTACAAGGTTAGTACTAAACTAAAGAAACCGATTTCAGACGCGACGCACACCCTGAGTGAGATATCATTTTTAGTGCTGCGATTACAACTGGAAAATGGCGTTATTGGCGAATCCTATCTTCTTTCCTTCCAGTACTCACCCCAGGCCATCCGTGGTGCCATGATGGATATTCTTCCTGTCGTTAAAGGCTACGAGGCAAATGACACGGGCAAAGTGAATGCAGTGATCAATAAACTCTCGGAATACTTTGGAAACCAGGGAATAAACAGATGGGTACAGGCTGCTGTAAATGTGGCTATGTGGGATGCATGGGGAAAGACGCTGGAACAACCGGTGTGGAAGTTACTGGGGACACATAAAGAGAAATGCGCTATTTATGGAAGCGGTGGTTGGATCTCTTATACTATTAACGAATTGATCGATGAAGTAACGGCTTACGCACAACGTGGATTCAAGGCAGTCAAGGTAAAAGTGGGATCGCCTGATTGGAGAACAGATGTTGAAAGGCTGAAGCAAGTTCGTCGTGCGGTTGGCAACGATGTTGATATTATGATAGATGGCAACCAGGGTTTGGAACTCCCTGTTGCTGTTCAATTGGTAAATGCCGTAAATGATTTAAATATTTATTGGTTTGAAGAACCACTCAATCATCAGAATTACGACGGTTATCAGATGTTGAAACGCCAGACAAGAATTTCTCTTGTCATGGGTGAGCGGGAATATGATACAGTATCCCTTATTCAGTTATTGAAGCGAAAAGCCATCGACATATGGCAACCGGACCTCCTTCGTATCGGCGGGGTAGAAAGCTGGAGAGAAAGCGCCGCTTTGGCCGGAAGTTATCATATTCCGGTTGTGCCTCATTATTACAAAGATTACGATGTATCGTTAGTTTGCTCAATTCCTAACGGCATGGGTATAGAATCGTTCGATTGGATCGATCCTTTGATTGACAATACACTGATGGTAAAAGATGGCTATGCTCATCCCCGTTCCCGTCCAGGCTGGGGATTTAATTTTATAGATGAGTTCCTGGAGGAGATAAAATAGACGGGAAAAGTTTTCCAGAAAAGTCAGGTATCTCCACACCAAACCGTTGGATCTAAAAAAAAGTATCATTGAAGAAATTTAGAAACAATTTAATAATCGTTCATATCATGTTGCCATTTGAAATAAGGAAAATAGCCGGAAGATATTGTGTAATGCTCCTGATCTATTCATCCATTTCCGCAGATGGGCTGGGCCAGTTACCACTAAATACCGGAGTCAGGATACTTTCGCCGCGATTCTTTCCTGGCTGGCAGGCACAGAATGTAAGTTATCCTTTTGTGCTTTACGATGATACTGACAAACCCGGTGACTACAAGATGTACTACGCAGGTTCATCGAGTACACAGGTCAATGAAAGCCTTTGGGACCAATGGGTAACCGGGGTCGTTACGTCTGCCGATGCAGTGAGCTGGACCTATCCGGATAACTATGAACAGATCTTGTTTGCCCGCAGATTTTTAGAGGGCGATGTTGTAAATCCCGATGAACAGGCAACAATATTTGATTCTGTCTTCGCCATCGATGCCTTTGTGTTAAAGGATGGCTCCGTCTATAAATGCTGGTATACCGGATGGAATGGAGAAATTCAACACGAAGGCGGGGGATTGGCCAATAAGATCAATTTTCGCATCGGCTACGCAACAAGTCCGGATGGATTGAATTGGACAAAGGTAAACGGTTCTGCCGGAGCAGGTTCAGTGTTGAGTACGGGTAACAGGGGGGAAACAGATGTACTTGGTGCGGAAGATCCCTATATAATAAAAGAAAACGGCTCATTCAGAATGTGGTACGTCGGCCGCGATGGGCAATCCAGCAGGATACACTATGCTATTTCTTCGGATGGCGTACGCTGGACCAAAAAAGGAGTGGTCATGAATCTGGGCGGCAAAGGTCACCCGGATGAATTGGGCACACAGAGCCCTGTAGTTATCAAACGTTCCGCTCAATATGAATTGTGGTACCAGGGCAAAAGTGGTTCCACTCCAAACCACCATGTCATGCGGGCAGTTAGTCCTGATGGAATCAACTGGAAAAAAGTCGGCGAGGTTATTTTGCATCCGGTTGCCCCAGAACCTTCGTGGCCATGGTCATCGATTACTTTGACCGGAAATGAAAAAATATTTGTCGGGAGCATTCTTGTCCAACCCGATAATTCGTGTCAGGTCTTTTACGCTAGGCAATACACGGCGGGCAGGAAGCTGACATATGGGGACCTTACTGCGCCATTATCGTACATATATACCGAAAGGGTTAATCCATGAGATATTTTATATACAACCGGCCAGCGTACAGCTTCTACAGGATTTTATATCTCATTTTTATTATAGCGTTAACTTCCTGCAAGGCGCAAAAGCTGGCTCAAGTGAAAGCACCGGAATGGGTCTCCCCCAATCACTACAGGATCGCCTTACCGATTTCAAATGCAGCTGAATTCCCCGGATCTAACGGCCCGGCTGCTGTAGATATTAACTTTGCGGCAAAATTGGCTGAAGCAAACGCCACGGGTATTTTCGACAAGCACACGGTTGAGATAGTGGCTTATAATGCGTTGGGGTTACCAGTTGTGTTTGATGAAACAAGAAGCGGTTATGAAAAATATCTTTTGCCTTCGCGGATAGAAACCTATTACGGGAATGACAGAGTTACGTTGAGCTTTGTGATGCCAGACCGCAATTATGACTACCTGGCATATTTTGATACGAAATTGTCTGGCCTTGGAAAACCGGACCGATATCATGGATTGATTGGTGATGGCGACCGTTTTACAGAAGGTTACAAAAGACGCGAGGTCAATGCCAGTGGGTATGACTGCTTCGCCGATTTCGATGGAGATGGTGACCAGGATCTTTTCAAGGGTGGAACAGAACCCTATATTCATTGCTTCGAAAATGCCGGGAATAACCATTTTATTGCGAGGGGCAAGCTCACGAGTGCCGGAGAGGTTTTCGTTGTTCCTTATGATGGCGTCAACCGCAGCTGGCACTCGGTGTCTTTTTACGACTGGG
>JBBDXJ010000303.1:0-13255 GCA_040902445.1 Cyclobacteriaceae bacterium
CCGGAATCCGGAACGGCCGGCCAGCCTGAAAAGCACAACCTTCCAGCCGTTGAAAAAAAACTTGGAATTGCCCTGGTGGGTCTGGGTACCTATAGTTCGGAGGAGCTGGGACCCGCTTTAACTGAAACGGCTTATTGTCGCCTGGTCGGTGTTGTAAGCGGTAATGAGGCTAAGCGCAGAAAGTGGAAGGCGCAATATAATCTCAGGGACGAGAACCTTTATAGCTATGATAATTTTGATGACATCAGGTCCAATCGCGACATCGATATTGTTTATGTGGTACTGCCTAATTCAATGCACGCGGAATTTGTGATCCGGTCAGCGAGGGCAGGTAAACATGTCATCTGTGAAAAGCCCATGGCGACCTCTATCGAAGACTGCCACAGGATGATCGATGTATGCAAAGAAGCAGGTGTTAAATTATCCATCGGATACAGGCTGCATTTTGATCCCTTCAATCAGGAAGTGATGCGACTGGGACAAAACAAAATATTCGGTTCAATCAACCAGGTGATTGCAAAGCACGGAATGGACGTGGGAGACAAGAATCAATGGCGTTTAAAACAAACCCTTGCAGGGGGTGGACCTCTGATGGACGTTGGAATTTATTGCGTGCAAGGCGTAATGTATGCAGTTGGTGAACTGCCCGCAGCCGTGAATGCGAGGTTTCACACCGTAACGGATCCTGAAAAATTCAGTGAAGTGGAGGAAGGAATGGATTGGGAAATGGAATTTACTTCGGGTATGAAAGCAATTTGTGAGACCAGTTACAGCCGGCCGGCTGATCAATTGAGAGCCGAGGCTGCCAACGGTTGGTTTGAATTGCAGCCGGCTTATGCTTATACCGGTTTGAAAGGAAAAACTACTGACGAACGCATGACAATCAATTCCATTAACCAACAGGCGGCTCAAATGGATGATTTCGCACTCTGCATTCAAAACCAGTCCGAAACCAGGGTACCCGGAGAAATGGGCTTGCGCGATCTGCAAATATTATTAGCCATTTATGAATCCGCGCGGACCAAACGCAAGGTTGACTTGCAATTACAGAATTTTAAGGACCTTATCGGGATCTGACATTCGTAGAGGCATGCCTTGTCTCTATTGGCATAGAATTTATCCCTAATAGAATAAATTAAATCTACGGATATGGCTATTGAAGAAAAAACATACCAGGAAGATAACCTTACGGGCATTAACCATGAGGGACCGGACGCAAATATCCCGGTTCAGAGACTAAGCGCAACCTCTATCATCGGCGACCGCATTGAGAATGCCGAGGGTGAGGAACTCGGTTCAATTGATAACCTGATGGTGAATGTCCACAGCGGCGAGATAGAATACGCGGTGGTTGAATTTGATTCGTTTCTAGGGATCGGGGGTAAACTTTTTGCAGTTCCTTTCACGGAGATCAAACTAAACGCTGAGAAAAAGATATTCATCCTTCATCGCGATAGTGAATATCTCAAAAATTCTCCAGGCTTTGACAAAACCCACTGGCCCGACACCAATGATCATTCATACTTTGATAACGTGAAGATGTACTATGGCTCTTACCTTCCACCAATGTAAGTTGTAAGTTGTAAAGGTGGAGGCAATTGATGTGCTCACCTTTTCATTCCTTTTTCCTTAGTCACTTTATACCCCTGTGCCCTTATGTCCCTTATGCCCTTATGCCCTTATGCTCCTTATAACCTTATACCCTTATACCCTCTTTTCCTTCAGCCGTTTCACAATTTCATCAGCGCCTCTGGAAACGAATGAGCCATCAGCGCCGCAGGCGAAGAAGCGGTAACCGAGTTCATGATACATTTCATACTCACTGATGTCCTGCAACAAGACGCCGGGACATTTGTTGTGTTTTTTAGCGGCAGAGGCTACCTCGCGGATGGCTTGTTGATAGTGAGGATGGTTAATCTGTCCCAAAATCCCGAAGGCCAGCGTAAGGTCTGATGGTCCAACGAACAGGACCTCTACCCCTGGCGTTGCGGCAATGGCGTCAATTTCTTTTACTGCGGGAATGGTCTCGATCTGAATGATGCAGATCAGATTCTTTTCAACGTTTGCGATATATTCCTGGGAGTTTGCACCAAACCTCATAGCCCTGACACTTTTTGCCATCCCGCGTATCCCTCTTGGCGGATAATACATCATACGCACAGCCAGATCCGCTTCTTCGGGTTTCTGGAACTGTGGAAACATGATGCCAGTCGCGCCCGCGTCCAGGATCCGCTGCACTTTGTTCCTGGCCAGCTCATCCGTGCGCACCAGTGTCGTTGACGGTGTGTTTTCCAATACCTGTAATTGCTGATACATGATCACATCATTGCCAGCACCATGTTCCAGGTCGATCAACACCCAGTCAAATCCCGCACGGCCAATGATCTCAGCAGACACCACCGATCCAAGATTGATCCAACATCCGTGAACAGTTTCTCCGGAAAGAATTCTTTGTTTGAGATTTCTCATGTACCCGTTGATTATGCTTAAATAAAGAAATTTGCTACATACGAAAGTGTAAGCTATCTCGCCTTTCGCCGTTGGCATTCTAGCTTCCTCCGCCAGGTCCCCACGATGCGCTGTCCAAAAACCAACAACTAATAACTATTAACTAATTCGCTATCCATTTCACACTGTGATCACCCGTTACCGCTATCGTCTGCTTTGGAGAATCCTGATGAAAGAACGACCATGGCCCTGGTATGAACGGGTACTTTTCAATTACCTTCTCGTTAACTTCGATACCCAGACCATTGCCCGGAGGCAAATTCAGATAACCCTTTTCAATATCCAGTTTCTCTTTCAGAATTTCATCCGCTAACGGGAATGGATACATCCCCGCCTTACCTGGCGACGCGTAACACGGATACTCCAGCCACTCCACAACAGATTCTTCGCGACAAACTCCCAACTGTGCAGCTGCCAAAACTTCGAGCATAGTTCCCCAACTGTGAAAAGCAAATTTCATTCTATTGGCGGCGGCAAGATCAAATACTTTCAGTCCCATATCGAATCCACCCTGGCAGCAAACATCCATCTGTAACACATCAGAGGCTTGCAGTTTTGCAAGGTTTTCAAAGCCCTGGTATTCCTGTTCATGTTCTCCGGTCGCAACAGTAACAAATCCTTTCGATCTTAAGTCTTTATAAGCATAATGATCCTCCGGGGGCAACGGTTCTTCAAGCCAACAGGGATCATAAATGCGCATCGACTTTGCCAGGTCCATAATTATTGCCGGTGTGTAATTCCTGTCACCCATTCGCCACCAGGTATGCGCATCGACCATCAATCCCATTTTTTTCCCCGTGGCCTCACGCATTAGCGCCACCGTTTTAAGGTCGGCATCAGGTCCGGCTGCAGGGCGCATTTTATAAGCTAAAAATCCCATTTGCTGCACGGCGCTTGCTTCCTCGGCGTATTTTTCCGGCGACATATACATACCTGCGCTTCCATAAAGTTTGATTTTTGTTCTTACACGACCGCCCATAAGTTCAGAGATGCTGCAACCTTCAAATTTGCCCGCAAGATCCAGCAGCGCCACCTCGACAGCGTGATATGTTTTTACTGTATCAGCGTTGCCGGTAAATTTAAATTGTTTCCATTTCAAGGGGTCTTTGCCGATGAGGAAATTTTTTATGACAGTAGCGATCTCTTCCTGCGCCCTGGTGAAGGCCGGGCCTGGAGCGTAACCGGTCAATCCCGTATCGGTGGATACTTTAATGAGCATCGCATCCCTTTTCAAAATTGTGCGAACACCACCCCAAAAAGGCAATTCAATTTTTTCCGGCATAGGGAAGGACATTAAATACCCCGTTACGTCTGTGATCTTCATTTTACCAGAGGTGTTGATGTGTTGGTGTTTCTGTCTTGTTATTTGTTTACCATTCTCGCGGCGTGATCTTGCCCTTTACTATTTCTTCGGCTTGCACTTATAACTTACAACTTACAACTTACAACTTACAACTCCTCTACCATCGCGGCAGCACTCGCTTCCAACTTGGATCTACATGCTTTCGCATTTCAGCTTCATCGTCTCGTTTTTTATAGGGTACTTTTTTATATAGCTCTTTTCCTCTTTCCAGTTGATCATAATCAAGATCTACACCCAGTCCGGGTTTTTCAGGAATGGTTACACACCCGTCTTTAATTGGAATTTTTCCGCCCGCGACCACTTCATCTTTTTCAGATTGCCATGGGTAATGGGTATCACAGGCATACGTTAGGTGTGGCGTTGCCGCTGCCACATGCGCCATGGCCATCAGCGAAATTCCCAGGTGGCTGTTCGAATGCATGGAGAGACCGATGTTGAAAGTTTCCGCTAACCTGGCCAGGTGCTGAACCTGCCGCATTCCACCCCAATAATGGTGGTCGCATAAAATAACCTGTACGGCATCGGAAGCAACGGAGGCGGGTATGTCGCCGAAAGAGGTGACGGCTACGTTACTCGCCAGCGGCGTGTTTATATTCAGGGCCATCAATTGTTTTCGTACACTAGCCATATTGTTGATCCCTGCCGTTGGATCTTCAAGATAACCGCCGTTCGAAAGTTCCCGGGCCAGCTCCTTGCCAACACGTACGGAAGTTTCAACGGTCCAGGCTGAATTAGGGTCGATGCGCAACGGCATGGAAGGCCCGAACTCATGGTACATGAGTTTGACGGTTTCGATCTCCAACTCGGGATCAAGTACGCCTCCTTTGAATTTTACGGTACCGAATCCGTATCGCGCGATCATTTTTTTTACTTGTGCCACCAGGGCTTCCGGCGTCAGGGCTTCTCCATACTCATCATTGCGCGCATCACGTCCCTCACCTCCGCCCCCCGCGTGTTTGTAGAAGGGATACGCAGAGAAAGGTACTTTGTCCCTCACGCGTCCTCCGATAAGATCGCACACCGGTGTTCCTGTACTTCTGCCGATCAGATCGAGGCATGCGACTTCAATCGCCGCGAAGGTCCGGCTGGCTTCATCCAATGGATTTTCTCCGGGTACCAGATAAGTTTGGGAGCTATCCTGGCCCGCGGCTCGCTTATACTTCATTTCAGGATTTAATTCTCCGGTGATACGGAAAGCGCTCTTGCCAATGATCTTGTCCTTAAGTGCGCGCAGGGCTGCTGCCGGGATCTCGCCCCCATACGTTTCGTTGATCCCCACAATGCCATCTTCACTTTCGAGTTCGATGATCGTGCGCAAAGCGTAAGGCGCGTGAAGTCCATAGGAACTTCGCAATGGTGGATCAGCTACAGCGATGGAATGTACCCGGAGATCTTTTATTTTCATTCTGTTCAATATTCATTTCATACATACCTATACCCCTTTCTCCATCCATCAATTGCCACCAGCTTTTAACTAGTGGATTCAATTACTAAGTCATTGTGGGCTTTAGCCTTATTCCCTAATCAGACCAACGGAAAGATCTTCGCCATCAACATCGTCGCTGCCAGACCCGTGAAACCCATGACCGCTAACAGTATGGAAAAATTGCGGATGGTTTCCGCTTCGGTAAAACCACTCATCTTGCAAATGATCCAGAACCCGCTGTCATTCATCCATGGAAACACTTTCGAACCACAGCCAATCACAATCGCAAGATAGACAGGATGAAAACCTAATGCGCCAGGTATGTTCAACACTGTAAGTATTCCCACAGCAGTGATCATTGCCACGGTTGCCGATCCCTGTGCTGTTCTGATCACCGCGGTCAGAAAAAAGGCCAGGGGCAGGGTTGCAAGTTTGTAGTCGGCGGAAATCCCTATCAACCAGTATCCAATGGAAGTCTGCTGAAGCATCGCCCCGAACGCACCACCCATACAGGTGATCAGGATAATTGTGCCTGCACTGGAGATCGCTTTTTCTATTGGCTTCTCCAATTCTTTTAAACGATAGGAATACTGTTGCGCCAGTAAGTAAAGACCAATGCACGTACCGGCGAAGAGAGCGATCACAGGATTCCCGATGATATTTAACAGCACCCGGACGTTTTCAGGCAATACAACGTCCATGTTGCTGACAATGGTGTCGACTGCGATCAGGAAAACCGGTAGCGCTATCGGGAGATTTGACATGAAAAACGATGGCAGCTGCGAAGTATCCTTATTTAACCATGCTTTCAGGTCTTCAATGGAAGTATCCGCTGTCGTTCGCAGCGGAATATCCTGCCGTTTATTTAACCACACACCATATAACAACCCGACCGTGGAGCAAATGCCGCCGATGATGGTGCCCATGAGGATCATGAGTCCGATATTAATACCCAGCGCTCCAGCGGCAAAGAGAGGTCCCGGGGTAGGCGGCACCAGGGAATGAGCCATCGTACCTCCCGCAACGATAGCCATCACACACAGCGCGTACACTTTTTGTCTCCGCACGCCCATCGCGCGGGCCAGCGGTATCATGAGATAAAATACAGTATCGAAAAAAATCGGAATACCCAACACGAAACTGCTGAGCATGTAGGCTGCAGGTGTTTTCTTTTCTCCAAACACGCTTACCATGGTGCGCACGATACGCTCTGCAGCTCCGCTGTCCAGCAGACACTTCCCCATAATTGAAGCCAGCACAATGAGCAACCCTATTTTTTCAGCAGTGTTACCAAAAGCAATGGCGATACGCTCACCGGGCGACTGGTCTAATAATTTTTTTGTTTCCTCAGGAGTGAGCCCGCTGGCTGAAGCGTATTGTTGAAGGAATTCAGAAGACGTGAGCAAGCTGACAGCCAATGCCCCTATTAACAAAGCCAGGATGGGGTGTAGCCGGAACAGCAGAATACTTCCGATCACAATAATAAGTCCGATGATCAGAAGGTGAATGGGGCTCATGAAGGCAAATTACGAGTTACGAATGCTGGCCTTTGCCATTAGCCTTTAGCTTTTGGCAATACCAATCTAAGGATTAAATAATGTCTGAACAAAATACGAATTAGAAGGACAAATGCGAATGCCTTTTCGTAAATTCTAAATGGAAGGGAACATAAGAATTGGTTGTTGGTCGTTAGTTATTGGCAGATCCGTATTGTCTAATAACTATCAACCATTAACCCAATCAACTTTTCCTTTTCCGTGAGGTTTTCTTCGCCTTTTCTGCTTTTCTTCGCCGTTTTCTTTGCTCTTTTCTTTGGAACCTTTGCGCCTTTTTTTCTCCCTTCGGATAGTCCGATAGCGATGGCTTGTTTACGGCTTGTAACCTTTCTACCACTACCGCTTTTTAGCTGGCCTCTTTTTTTCTTGTGCATCGCTTTCTTCACGGTTTTGCTGGCGCCTTTGGAATACTTTGCCAAATTATAGGTTTTTAATTCAGTGAAGAAATAAAAAAGTCATGCCGTTCTGAACCCGAAACGTCGCATTGGTGGCATTTACTGTAAATTCGTAAATTAGGTAAGATAACGTTTGGGACCTGTCACGTCACTCAGCGGTATAGGACAATCCGGGATGGGTTTATACATTGTAAGTAATAAAATGACAACCATAAATCCATACCTATCCTTTAACGGTAATTGTGAAGAAGCATTCAACTTCTATAAATCGGTTTTCGGTGGTGAGTTTCAGTTTATTGGACGTTATGAGGATTTGCCGGCGACAGACAGACAAAATTTTTCATCTGTAAGTGATGATAAAATCATGCACGTTTCGTTACCAATTAGTGCGCAAAACATTTTAATGGGCTGTGACAGTTCGGAAACACACGAAGAGGCAACTATTTTTGGTAATAATATCGTCTTGTCTGTCAACACAGACACTAAGCTGGAAGCCGACCGGCTTTTTAATGGACTTTCAGTTGGAGGACAAATAAAAAGCCCAATGAGTGACACGTTTTGGGGCGCATATTTCGGTACGCTTATCGATAAATTTGGAATTAATTGGACCATTAGCTTTGAAAAAGGACAATAGAAAGGGAATCTTGCACTATGACGAAGAAAAGACTTCCTCTTAAACAAGTACTCACCGTAATCCTGTCACTTGGCCTGGTCTGTTTAGCCTGCGCCCAAATCCCGGATTCTGCAAGCGCCACTGCATTCGATTCACTTGGAGTGACAGACAGGAACCAGCAAAGAACATTTCCCTACAAAAGGGCTGCACAAATGTGGTTGAGCAGAGGCAACATTATCATTGCTCCAACCAATCTTCAGATGTCGCCGATCGAGAATGAAATTGCTGACCTGGAAGGCCTTGAATGTAATGCATTGTTGAAGAGAGATACCGCGGTCTGAGAAAGCTTTGGGCAAGGGATTTCACTTTGGATGACCCGCTGAATGAGTTGGTCGATGGCAAAAACCCGCTGCCATATTATGTTTCCTGTGCCAGAATGATTGAAAAATTGACCGTGATGGGCGATGATATTGTCTATACGTCGGGAAAGGAATACTTACAGCGACTTAGAACCGATGGCGTCGTTGAAGACCGTTTGGAAAGAAAATATTTTCATGCATGGACGCGGAAGTTCGGTGTTTGGAAATTAACGACCAAGACGCATAACTGATCTTATCAACTGTAGCTCGTGAGAGAATTTGTTCTGAAGTTCACGCTCCTATCAAGTCAAGTCCACGCGTCCCCAATAAGGTAATAAGGCTTGTTGTTCCTGTCGAATTAACTATCCAATAAAACTCGATGTTCCGTCAACACATGGAATTGTGAATTGAATCAAATCAGCTAGTGTTTTTAGCGAGGCCTGGATCCTGGCGCAGGCTAAAACTAAGAGTTCAATACGTTGATCTGCTATAACCATTTTAATTGGGATGTCCTGAAAGTTGACGATCTTCTGAAAGTCCATGCGTTCTCAATCACGTAATAAGGTTTGCGCCATCATCAGAGAAAGGTGAGCGAAGTCCCATCAATATAGTTTTTCAAAAGTTATATTTTGGCTACAAAAATCGGGAAGTTTGAAACTAAACCTTATTACCTAGTAGCTCTTCGGCATGGTAGAAATTCAACCTTATTACCTTATTTCAGCACGAGTGCAAATAGAGGCTCAACACGGTGAATGCCTGTAACCTTAAACGGAATATTTGCTGATGTTCACGCGGTTCTTGAGCTGGGAGTTCCCCTCTGGAATGTTTTGGGTGTGTTGCCCTTTGTGTTAGTCCAAATTTATTACATTTAGCCAACAAATCATGGTAGAACCACATTAGCGGGTTGATTTGTGTCTTTCATAAATTATGATGTTAATGCACCCTACTTTCCTCCTGCTCTCATTTCTGTTATGGCCGTTTATTTCCCATGTACCCGGATCATTGAAACCGGTAATTTTCAAGTCCCTAATCCAAACTGATTCTTCAAAAAAGTTTATAGTCGACGATCATGGCGCCATCGTCCGCGGCGATGTTTCCAAAAAAGAAATTGCTTTGGTCCTGACCGGCGACGAGTTCGCCGATGGTGGAACGAGCATTGGCGAAACACTCGGCAAACACAAGATCAAAGCCGCCTTTTTTCTTACAGGAAATTTTTATTCAAACCCCGTCTTTAAAAAACTGATCAGCGATCTGAAAAAAGACGGTCATTACCTGGGCGCGCATTCGGATAAACACCTGCTCTATGCCGACTGGACCAAACGCGATAGCCTCCTGGTGAGCGAGGAAGAATTCAAAAAAGATCTTCTGGCCAACTATGAGCGAATGGCCCCGTACGGCATCAAGGCCGCAGATGCCCTTTATTTCCTTCCGCCGTACGAATGGTACAATTCCCAGATCGCGCGCTGGACAAAACAACTGGGACTTCAGCTGATAAACTTTTCACCCGGCACCCGGTCTGCTGCCGACTATACGTACCCCGAAATGCAAGCCCGGTACTTGTCTTCGGATCAGATTTACAGGTCCATCATCGACTATGAGGAAAAAGATCCGCATGGATTGAACGGCTTTATTCTCCTGATTCACATTGGAACCGATCCGCGCCGTACCGATAAATTTTATCACAAACTCGACGACCTCATAACGGAATTGAAGAAAAGGAAATACCGGTTCGTAGCGATAACGAATTTGTTAGGGGTTACTGAGATACGGAAATAAGGGCATAAGGACATACAGGAATAGGGAAATAAGGAAATAAGGAATAGGGGGCCGTTCTTAAACGAAAGGTGGTCTGTAGTTAGGTCATAAATGTAGTTAAGCTTTTAGAACATTAGCACAACCGTGGGGGCGCAGGAGTGAATTCACCATTCACAATTCACCATTCACGCTACCCGCAACTTGCAGAGGTGGAATACTTCGAAAGGCATGAACAGTAAGCAAAAAAAATTCTCACATGGCTGTACTCGGGATTGATTTAGGCGGCACCAAATTGGCCACGGCCCTTTTTTCAGAAACCGGTAAGCTTATATCAAAAGACGTTGCTGCTTTGGATCATCGCAAGGGTAAGGAGGTTGGCAAACTGATCACCGACGCCGTAAAGAAATATATCACGTCGGCGGAAACACCAGTTCGCGCGATCGGCGTCTCTGTGCCTGGCATCAGCCACGCAAAAACGGGAACCGTGTGGGCGCCCAACATTCCGGGGTGGGACGACTATCCATTATTGCAGGAGATAAAACAGATCGCGGGAAATATTCCGGTCAGCATCGACAACGATCGCGCTTGCTGTATGTTGGGAGAATTATGGCAGGGAAATGCAAAAGGTTGCAAGGACGCCATCTACCTTGCGGTGGGAACGGGTATCGGCGCGGGTATCCTAATCGACGGAAATATTCTGCGCGGCTCGCATGACATCGCCGGCGCCGTGGGATGGATGGCCTTAGACAAACCATTTCAAAATAAATATATCGCCTGCGGATGTTTCGAATACTATGCGTCAGGCGATGGTATCGCGAAACTCACGCGGGAGATACTGGCAGTCGATACCAGCTATCGCGGCGTGTTGAAGGATCATGCTCCCGGTAAAATAACAGCGCACCACGTGTTTGAAGCCTATGACAACAAGGACCCCGTTGCCGACCGTGTCTTAGCCGAGTGCATTCAGTACTGGGGAATGGCCGTGGCAAACTTTATCAGTATTTTTAATCCTGAAAAAATTATATTCGGCGGCGGCGTCTTTGGGCCAGCGCTGAAATTTCTAAAACAGATCCAGGAAGAAGCACACAAATGGGCACAACCAATAAGTATTACCCAGGTGACCTTTGAGCCCTCCGGGCTGCACGGCGATGCCGCCATTTACGGAGCCGGTTTTCTCGCCCTGAAAAAAATTCCGCAAACCCGAAATTAATCCGATGCGATCGACCAGAGTAATTTTTATTTGTGCCTGCCTGGGAATGCTGCTGTTCGGTAGTTCGCTCATCACTTTGGGTTCGGTTGCGGCTCCACTGCGGGAAAAATTTCAACTGGATGCCATCACGTCCGGCACCTTGTTTTCTATTCTTCCCATCGGAATACTTGTGGGTTCCCTGTTGTTCGGTCCGTTCTCTGATCGTTATGGTTCTAAAGTGATCCTCCTGCTGTCCTGTCTTTTTATCTTCGCGGGCTTCCAGGGCATCGCGTATGCTTCTTCGCTGAATATTTTGAAGATATGCATCTTTCTCTTCGGCCTGGGCGGCGGTATGATCAACGGGGCGACCAATGCAGTTGTGGCCGACATCAGTGCCACCAATAAGGGAGCTAACCTGAGTTTGCTCGGTGTTTTCTTTGCCGTCGGTGCGCTGGGAATGCCTTTCGTGCTGGGGGCCCTTCAAACAAAATTTTCCTTCGAAGTGATTGTTTCGGTCATTGGATATATTCCTGTGGCGGTTGCAATACTTTATCTTTTCACAAGGTTCCCGTCCCCGAAGCAAGCCAAAGGAATCCCTCTGGCAAAGGGACTTGGCTTGCTGAAGGAGGGAGTGTTGATCTCCATCGGTTTCTTTTTGTTCTGCCTCAGCAGCTTTGAAGCCATCATCAACAACTGGACCACCACCTACCTTTTGCAACAACTATCCATTGCCAGCAGTCAGGCGCTATATGCGCTGTCCCTTTACGTTGTGGGCATGGCGGCCATGCGGCTCTTGCTGGGCAGCGTCTTCCGAAATGTCTCTGCCCGCATGATTCTTGGTTTCTCCTTTGTATTTTTATTGTCGGGATGTCTGTTGTTGCACACGCCTGAAAACTATCCTGTCGCGGTAACAGGATTGATTTGTATAGGCATAGGGTTGGCGGCCGGATTTCCCGTCATGCTGGGATTTGTCGGCAATCTTTATGCGGATGTATCCGGCACGGCCTTCAGTATTGTGCTGACCATTGCGCTGATCGGAAATATGCTCATCAACTTCACAATGGGTGTCATCGCCGAACGCCACGGTGTTCAGCACCTCACAACGGTTGCTTTTAGTCTTTTAGCAGCAATGTATTTCCTGACGCTGATCATATTAAAGAAAACAAAAATAAAACACGTATAACTTAAATCAATTATGCTGGCAAAACAATGGCTGACCAACGCGCGCGACGTCATGACGCGTATTGAAGAAACACAAATGGAAAATATCCGCAAGGCGGCTGAGATCATGGCCGATAGTATCGAGGCGGGAAGGTGGGTTCATACCTTCGGCTGCGGCCATGCCACCATACCCATCGAGGAAATGTATCCGCGCATCGGAGGTTTTGTTGGCTTTCATCCCATCATTGAACTTCCGCTTACTTTTTTCACAAGGATCACCGGCGAGATGGGCGTTCACCAGTTCCTGTTTTTGGAAAGGGTCGAGGGCTACGGCGTGGAGATCATGAAAGGTTATAACTTTGATAAACGCGACACCATGTGGCTCTTTTCACACTCCGGCATCAACAATGTAAATATTGATATTGCCATAGAATCAAAAAAGCGCGGTATGAAAGTCATTGCGTTTGGTTCGGCAGCGGAAGCGAAGGGAAAACAATCACGCCACTCCAGCGGCAAAACTATTTTC
This sequence comes from Cyclobacteriaceae bacterium, assembly GCA_040902445.1. Lineage (GTDB taxonomy): Bacteria > Bacteroidota > Bacteroidia > Cytophagales > Cyclobacteriaceae > Chryseosolibacter. The sequence goes on from JBBDXJ010000303.1 coordinate 12,852, forward strand.
GAAGTTGCCGACCTCGTAGTGGACTCCTGTGCGCCATTGGGTGATTCTTCCGTTCCTCTTAAAAACCACCGCGACAAGGTCGGTCCCGTGTCCACGATGGCTTTCGTCACCTGTGTGTGGATGACCGTGACAACTGTTGCAGAAATTCTGGCCGACCGCGGTGTGAAACTTTTTATTCACCCGTCCCACAATGTTCCAGGCGACACAACTGCCAAACAACGCGTGGAAGAAGCCCTTGCAGAGTATAAGAAGAGGGTTGCTGGGGTGTAAGTTGCCAGGTGGTCTCGGCAATGTCTATGGTCTCAGGGACGCCTACAGGTGCGTGAACTGAAATCAAATTAGCACTCAACAAAATCTATCGATCAATATATACCCTCAACAATTTTTTTATGAAAGCTTCAGGC
>JBBDXJ010000304.1:0-13157 GCA_040902445.1 Cyclobacteriaceae bacterium
AACCGATATCTAATGGAAATGACTCTCTCTCTTCGGAGCGCCTGTTTTACGCGTTGAGATTTCCTTATTTCCCTATTTTCCCCTAACTTCCCGTTGTCAAAAAACCCTCTCTCGTATTAAGACTTTTTGGCAATACCTGGTTTTGTGCCTGGTTGCTTATGATGGCATGGCACAAAGCGCGTCCCTTCAGATGGGTGCGCGGGCTCATGGCATGGGTCATTCATCCAGTTGTCTTTCCGACATCTGGTCACTTAACAATAATATTGCAGGCCTTGCAAAGACCGATCGCGCAGGCGCCGCATTTTCTTACCATGCCATTCCCACCGCAAAATTCTTTAACCGCATGGCCGCGGTATTATCAATACCTGTCAAATCAGGTGCGGCCGGAGTAAGCTTATTCCGTTTTGGTGATGACCTTTACAATGAGCAGGTTTTTTCTATGGGGTTTGCAAACACTTTTGGACTTGCGTCACTTGGACTTAAGCTGAATTACATTCAATACCATGCGGAGGGCCTGGGTACCAACACTGCATTCACAGCAAGTTTCGGAGGTATGGCAACACTCACCCCGGAACTTCTTCTCGGAGCCCATATCGTTAACGTCAATCAGCCCATCATCAATGAATTGACTGAAGAAAGATTACCGACAAGGCTGGTGGCGGGAATCGCTTTCAAATCTGACAAACTGATTCTCGCCGCAGAAATTGAAAAGGACCTGCACTATTCTCCAACACTTAAATCGGGACTTGAATATCAGATATTTAAAAAGATAGCCTTTCGGACAGGCTTTAATCTGAATCCGGAATCAGGGTTTTTTGGTTTGGGCTTTAAATCCCGAAGATTTGATCTCGATTATTCTCTGCAGTTTAATGATCCCCTTGGTTTAAGTCACCAGGCAACAGTGGCCTGTCAGTTTAAGCGCCCATGAAAGCGTTGCTTCTTTATATATCGCTTGGGCTACTGGCGCCCCGTGTTTTCGCCCAGGAGACCGCGGAACAGGCCATCGACCTTCAGCGATTTTCAGATGACCTTCTGGGCTTTCAGGATGTGGATACCAACTATGAAGACCTCTATGAAAACCTCGTGCAAATTTTGTCCTCACCTTATGATCTGAATAAAGTATCCGAAGAAGAATTAAGATCCCTGCACATCCTCACAGATCTTCAGATCGCGAATTTTATAACCTATAGAAGTGAGCAGGGAACACTGCTCGACGTTTATGAACTGCAGGTGATCCCTGAATTCGATCTCACATTAATTTCCAGGTTGCTGCCCTTTGTGAAAGTTAACGATCCCAGTAAACGGGTGAGCAGGTCACTCATCCAGCGGATGTTTTCGATGGATCGCGGTTATATTATTTCCCGATATGAACGCACTCTTGAAAGCAGTAAAGGTTTCAGGCAGGGCGGCGATAGTTCAGCTTTCTCCGGTTCGCCCGACAAACTATATTTCCGTCTGAGGTCAGCGGAAGCCGGAGATTACAGCATTGGTTTAACAGGAGAGAAAGACGCGGGCGAAAAAATAGCATTCAATCCCCGGGCCAATCAATGGGGATTTGATTTCACATCCTTTCACGTGCAAGTCCGGAACAAAGGCAAATTAAAAAATATCATTGCCGGCGATTTTCAAGCCCAGTTTGCACAGGGTTTGACTCTGGGCGGCGCTTTTGGTCTGGGTAAAGGTGGTGAAAGCGTATCTACCGCCCGAAAAAGCCACCTGGGTTTTTTGCCCTATACATCCATAAATGAAAGCGCTTATCTGCGCGGTGTGGGTATCACCCTTCAGCCTTTTGAACATTTCACGATCTCTGCTTTTTATTCAGGGTCGAGACGCGATGCGTCGGTGGTCAATGCAACGGATACCCTTACCGTCACATCTTTTCAGTCAACGGGTTTTCATCGCACACGCGGCGAGTTGGAGAACCGGAAAAAAGTCGCGGAAGAAAACTATGGTCTGGTAGTGCATTTCGCAAAAAACAACCTAGACGCCGGTGTGATCATCAATGTGGTCAATTTTGGTATTCCTGTAAAAAGGGCGTCAACACTCTACAATCAAACCGCTTTCGCGGGATCTCAGAATCTGAACACAGGGATTTTTCTAAATTACCGGGTTCAGAATGTTTCTATTTTCAGCGAAGCTGTCCAATCTCTTTCCGCCGGAAGAGGCATGGTGGCGGGGTTGCTGGTCAGCCCCCATAGAAATTTTGACCTCGCTATTGTTTACCGGAACTACATGCGGAATTTTTACACCTTTTATTCAAACGCATTTTCGGAAAATACACAACCCCAAAATGAGCGCGGCGTATATTGGGGATGGAAATACCGGTGGAATCGCCAGTACAACCTGACAGGTTATATGGACATGTTCACATTCCCATGGCTGGGGTTCAGGCGATATGCGCCATCACAAGGATACGAATGGTTGATGCGGGGAAGTTACAACCCCACGAAAAAAATATCAATTTTTGTTCAGGTGCGGGAGGAATTAAAATCCCGGAATCTGCCCGTGGTGACAACAGTTTACGGGTTAGACGAGGGGGTGAAGCGCAACGTCACCGTGAATTGTGATTACGGCGTTGGAGAAAAGATCAGGTTAAAATCCCGAGCGCAATACAACAGCTATTTTTTTAATAAAAGTACAACAGAGGGAATCGCGCTGGTGCAGGACTTGAGTTTTTCCCTGGGACCGCTTCAATTCACGGGAAGGCATGCATTATTTGACACCGATCATCACGATAACCGCCAGTATGTTTATGAGAATGATGCGTGGCTGGCTTATTCCCTTCCTGCCTATTCGGGGGTTGGTGTAAGAAATTATGTATTAATTGAATATAAAGTACACAAACAACTCACCATCTGGGTTCGCTACGCCAGAACTCAGTTGTTGAAAGGAGCAGAAATCGGGTCAGGACAGGACCTTATTGAGGGAAATACAAAGAATGATATTAAATTTCAGGCCAGATTTGAATTTTAAAGGAAAAAATTCATGCATGCATTAAAATTTATTACACCTGAAGTTCTTTTGGTAATGTGCATCGGAGGCATTGCCTTTATTTTGATTTTTAGGGCTATTTTTAATAAACGTAAATAAGACCCTTTTAAGGGATATACCTTATCTTACTATTTAGCCTTAATTTGTATTAAGAATGTAACCAACCTCACTAAAGAATAAATTTATGAAAACAAAAATTTTTGCGGTAGTACTTTGTCTTCTTGGTCAGGTAGCTTTTTCCCAAGTCACCAAAAAGGTACTGGAGCTTCCTGAATTTAAAAGCATTTATGTAAACTCGAACTACACTGTTTACCTGAAGCAAACCAATAAGCAGGAAGTGACCGTGGAAGCATTGACCGATATCTTTTCAGTCAGTGATATCAAGGTGGTCGATGGAGTTCTGATGATTAATATTGAAAGGAAGCCGGAGACTCCGAATAAAAGCCTCTGGGCTAAGATCGATGACATTAAACTGAACCCCACAATGAAGTTGTTTGTAACGATGAAAAATATCGATGAACTTCAGGTCAATGGCGGGGGCAAGATCATCGCAGAAAACTCACTTGCAACAGGCAATATTAAACTTGCTTTAAATGGCAATGGCAGCATGGATATCGACTTAAAAGGAGACATGGTTAAAGCCGACGTCACAGGATCAGGCAATATTGCTTTACGGGGATACGCTACTTCACTCGACGCCCTGATAAGCGGATCGGGTACCATCAATGGTTTTAATTGTCAGTTGGATAATGCCAAGATAAAAGTAAGCGGATCCGGAATTTGCGAACTGAATGTCACGTCGACTATCGACGCTCTCGTCGCTGGCAGTGGACTGGTTAAGCACAAGGGAAATACTAAAAATGCCCAGAAGAAGATTTATGGCAGCGGCAGCGTTGACAGGGCGTACTGACGCGTGTCAGAAGGGAATACGGAAATAGGGGAATAGGTCCCTCCAAAACCGTTATCCTGTCCATGGGCTCCTTTGGAGAGCACGCCCGGTTTGAGTAGAAAAAGCGAATACCTCCTTCGCTAGAGCTACGGGGGCCAAAGGATCTGGTTAACGCAAGGGCGTGTAATGGCGAAATAGGGAAATATGTATATAGGGTAAATAGGGGTATGCGATTTACCCCGGTGCAGGTGCGTATTGTGTTTAGAAGGTAAAAACTGCCTTAGGGGCTGAAAAAATTACATAAACGGAGGTAAAAAAGCCAAAAAATCGCTTGCCCCGGATATAATTAATTTTTATTACCTTTAACTTGTTGATTGATCATTCTTTCCTGTGAAACATCATTTAAGTTCATGCTGTAGTAGTCAAAGATTTTCAGTTCACGCTAACTTATCTTCTCATTTATTTATTTAAAACAATGAACATTTACGTTGCCAACATCCCTTTTAAGGCATCCGAACAGGAATTGAAGTGGTTATTCGAAGAGTACGGCGAAGTTTCATCCGCCAAAATTATTATGGACAAAGTTACACAGCGTAGCCGCGGTTTCGGATTCATCGAAATGACCGATGATTCTGCTGGCCGTCAGGCTATTACCAGTTTGAACGGTTTCAACTTTCTGGGTAAGACCCTGGTAGTAAACGAAGCAAGACCGAAAACTGACGCTCCGCGCAGTGGCGGCGGTGGCGGTGGTTACAGAAGCGGTGGTGGCGGTGGTGGATTCAACCGAAACAATAACAACGAATATTAATTAACGGCTGATATTGTTCGATACTCAAAACTGTCCTTGTAAGGACAGTTTTTTTATTTTTGATTTGTCCTTGCGAGCTTTGAGTTTTAAAAAATGGCGGAAAATGATTGTTCCCTAACAAGCATTTTTGTAAACTTTGTACCTCACCAATTTTTACTGCCATGAGTGTAATCTCTAACGTAGAATCGTGGGGCAATAGTCATCGCCCTGGCTTTCTGGATATTTTCCGCATTGCATTAGGTATTTTCATTACCTATAAAGGACTTCAGTTCATTACACAGATGGACGAACTGCAAAACACAACCTCCGGCATAACCACCTGGTTCGCGGGTGCAGCACTGGCACACTACATCATATTTGCACACATTCTCGGTGGTCCGCTGATTGTTGCCGGATTGTTCACACGCATAGTCTGCTTTCTGCAATTACCGATTTTGATAGGAGCTGTTTTCTTTGTGAACGCCCCCAGAGGGCACCTGTCAATCGGTAGTCATATGGAGCTTTGGGTTTCCCTTCTCGTATTAGGAGGATTGATCATATTTATGATCTTTGGCGCGGGCCGGTATTCATTGGATGCCAAAAGAAGAAAAGAAATGGAAACCATTCACTGATCGTTTGTTAAACCTAACCCCTGGGGCACTTATATCCGTATAGGTGCCCTTTTCTTTTTTATATTGAGAAAAAATCAATGGAGCCATACGTCATTGGGATTGATCTTGGAACAGGAAGCGCAAAAGCCATTGCCATGGATCATACCGGTGCGGTGATCGAAACAGTACAGGTCTCATACCCTACGCTGCATCCAAAACAAAATTATCAGGAACAAGCTCCGGAACTGATCTGGCAGGCTTTTGTAAAATGTATCTCCCGCATCACCGCAAGCCTGAAAAAAATTCCGGACGCAATTTCACTAAGCAGTGCCATGCACAGCGTCATACCAGTGGATAAAAATGGCAATGCACTTATGAACATGATCATCTGGGCAGACAATCGCAGCGCCGCCAATGCTACGCGAATCCACTTATCATCCGTTGCCCAGCAGATCTATGAGCAATCAGGAACACCCATTCACGCGATGACACCCATGTGCAAACTCCAATGGCTAAAAGAAAACGAACCGGATCTTTTTAGAAAGACTTCAAAATTCATTTCAATCAAGGAATACATATGGTTTAAATTATTCCAGGTATTTGAAGTTGATTATTCCATTGCTTCCGCCACAGGATTAATGAATATTGAAGAATTATCCTGGAATGATCCGTCGCTGGGAGTAGCCGGAATAAATGTCACGCATCTTTCAACGCTTGTAAATACCAACTACAACAGAAGATGCACCGATAAATCACTGTGCAAGCAAATGGGTGTCGAGGAAGGAATGCCATTTTTTATTGGAGCCAGTGACGGGTGTCTGGCAAACGTTGGCAGTTTCGCCACCGAAGAAGGATATATGGCGCTGACGATCGGTACGAGCGGTGCGGTAAGGGTAGCGCGCAAAAAGCCTATGCTGAATTTCAAAGCAATGACTTTTAACTACCGCCTCGATGAGCACACTTACATCTCAGGCGGCCCCACCAATAATGGCGGTGTTATCCTGAAATGGTATGCTGAAAATTTGTTGGGAAAGAAACTCGAGTCCACACAAGATTATACGTTATTGTTTGAAGCACTTGAAAGAAGTGAGCCCGGAGCGCAAGGATTGATCTTTCTACCGTACGTATTGGGAGAGCGGGCACCTATCTGGAACAGTGATGCCTGTGGTGTTTTTTTTGGAATGCGCGGCCACCATCAGGAGGGCCACTTTACCAGGGCAGTGATCGAAGGAATTTCAATGACGATGTATGATATTGCCCACAACATGGCCGATACCGGTTTATCAATCAAACAGATCCATGTAAGCGGCGGTTTCGTGCAATCCGGACAATGGCTGCAGATCCTGGCCAATCTGTTCGGAAAAAAAAATTGTCTGATCAATATCGCGGATGCTTCCGCCATCGGAGCTGCTTTACTCGCAATGAAAAATCTTGGTTTGATCGATGACTATCAAAGCCTGAAGCCAAAAGAAGTAAAAGAATTCCTTCCACAAAAGCAGTATATGTCAGCATATCAGGAATTATTTTTAAGATACCGCAACCTATATGAGAAGGTTGCGCCCTTAATGACACCCGGAAATATTATTGGATCATAAAACAGAACAAAATGCAAATAGCACTAATTGGTCTTGGTAAAATGGGTTACAATCTCTGCATGAATATGCATAAACATCATCATGAGGTTCTGGCCTTTGACTTAAATCAGCAAACCCTTGAAGCAATAAAACAAAAAGGTATAACGACGGCAGGCTCCGTCGAACAACTCGTTCATTCTCTTAAAGGAAGGAGGATTATCTGGCTGATGATCCCCGCCGGAGAAGCGGTTGATCTCACCATCCAGCAACTTGTTCCGCTCCTTCGCGCCGGCGATATCCTGATCGACGGAGGAAATTCCAACTACAAGGATTCCATCCGGAGATCAAAACAACTGGAGACACACGCCATTGATTTTTTAGATTGCGGCACCAGTGGCGGCATGGAAGGCGCATTGAATGGAATATGCGCGATGGTCGGCGGAAAAAAAGAGACCTTTATGCATTGTGAACCTTTCATCAAAGATATTTCTGTGCCGGATGGTTGCTTGTATTGCGGACCTTCTGGTGCCGGTCACTTTGTAAAGATGATCCACAATGGCATTGAATACGGAATGATGCAGGCCATTGCCGAAGGGTTCGAGGTATTGCACAAGAGCGATTTCAATCTTGATTTAAAATCCGTTGCGGGTGTCTGGAACCATGGTTCCGTCGTGCGAAGCTGGTTGATGGAGCTTACAGAAAATGCCTTATCAAAAGATCCTAAACTCGAAAGTATAAAAGGTATCATGCACAGTTCGGGTGAAGGAAAATGGACATTGGAGACGGCGCTTGAAAAACAGATCGCCACGCCAGTAATAGCCCTGTCGTTGCTCATGCGCTACCGGTCACTACAGGATGATACGTTCTCCGGAAAAATTATCGCGGCCCTGCGGAATGAATTTGGGGGACATGCGGTGGAGAAGCGTGAATAGTGAATGGTGAATGGATTCGTGCGTCTTTTTCTTTTGTTTCCATCGCTTAATTTGAGCTAACTCATTCGTGAGACGAGAATCGTGAGTGGGTTGGTGCCTCTTATATTTTCATATTTCATCGCCATAAGCACCAAATATATCCCTCGCATGAATAGTTTGTGTGTGTTACTAATCCTTGTTATTGGGCACGATCAATTGCCTCCTGCTTTAGCTGGAGGACCAGAGGAAATATGGGCTTTAGCCCAAGGCACCGCGCACGAACTAAGAAAAGAGTACAACAAGATGTGACGCACACGCTCATTCACCATTCACCATTCACAAAAGTAGTAGCAGCCAATCTATAAAAAGCAACTGTTGCGCCGCGCACGCCACTGACGATTCACAACTCACACTTCACGCTTCAATTCGATGATCGTCAATTCCGGTGGCATGCCTATTCTGCCGGGATAACCGATACAACCATAGCCCCGGTTTACATAAAGGTATTGTTTGCTTTCCTGATAAAGACCTGCCCATTGTTTGTAGGCATATTGGGACGGACTCCATTTAAAGTCGCCGATCTTAATGCCCATTTGAAATCCATGAGTATGTCCTGCAAGAGTCAGATCTATGTCGGGAAATTCCAGACGGATCTCACCGTCCCAGTGACTGGGATCGTGTGAAAGTAAAATTTTTACCGGCGCATCTTCTGTACCTTTGTGAGCTTCAGCAAGCTTGCCGTATTTGGGAAAACGGTGCGAGGGTCCAGCGCCCCAGTTCTCTACACCAATAATCGCGATCTTATCGCCGTTCGATTCGAGGAACCTGTGTTCGTTCATCAACAGATCATAGCCCAGCAAACGATGAGCGGTTAATAGATCCTGAAAATTTTTGTTTTTTGTTTCCGCATCCGCCCACTTCCGGTAATTTCCATAGTCATGGTTACCCGTGCTTGAGAAAACACCCAGTGGAGCGCGTACCTTGTCGAAGATTGAAATATAATCTTCGACCTCATCGGTTTGATAATTCACCAGGTCACCCGTAAAGAAGATAACGTCCGGCTTCTCTTTCATCAGCATTTCAACACCACCTTTCACGGCTGTCTTATTGAAAAAAGTGCCGGCATGAATGTCGGAGATCTGGCCGATTAGAATGCCATCGAATGATTGGGGAAGGTTTGGTAGATAAATGGTTTTTTTAAAAACGCGATAATCATGAGCTCCTGATAAAATACCGGTAACCATTGATGCAAAGGGAACCAGCCCGGCAGCTATGGCGGCCTTATCAAAGAACTCTGACCGGGTAATTGGTTTTCCGGGAATTTTTTCCCTTGATCTCCTCTTAAGGAAACGAATAAACCTTCTTGCGTTGATCTGAATATCATCGATGAAGATAATTAGTATGGTCAGCAATTTTGAGCTATAAACAATAACGACGATGGTGATGACCCACTGACGGATGCTCATTGCCTTGTAATAGGGATCGGTAACATTATACCAGATGACGGCAGATAGGGCAAATGCGGTTAAGGCCCATATCCCGATGCGGACTGCATTTCTAAAAAACTTGTTGAAACTTCGCGTGGTACGATATACTGAAGTGTAGATATAAATATCTATCAGTATCAGGAGCACGATTTGTAACAGCAGGCTGTTTTGCAACATATCTCATTACAACAACTTTTCCGGAAAAATGTGCCAGGCCCGCGCAAAGCGTTCGGTAGACACGCGGTGGAGAAGAAATAAGGTTCGTGCGTCCTTGGGTGGCATGTGCGGCTGCATCGTAGGGACGCATAATCATGCGTCCCTACCACCCCACCCACACAGGCTTCCCAATCGCAATCACCCCGTCTTCAATTCCACAATCGTCAGTTCAGGCGGCATTCCGATCCTTCCGGGATAACCCAAATATCCGAAACCGCGGTTAACGTACAAATATTGATTTCCTTCCTGGTATAATCCTGACCACTGCTTATAGGCGTATTGGGAAGGGCTCCATTTAAACCCGCCAATCTCAATGCCAAACTGAAAACCATGGGTATGACCGGCAAACATAGCGTCAATATCCGGAAATTCGGTTCTCACCTGGGCGTCCCAATGGCTGGGATCATGCGACAATAAAAGTTTTACTTGTGCTTCCTCCGTTCCTTCATACGCTTGAGCGAGTTTTCCGTATTGTGAAAAACCGCGCCCTCCCCAGTTTTCATTTCCCAGTATGGCGATCTTGTCTAAACCCTGTTTGATGATATGGTGATCGTTCATCAGCAACTTGTAACCCAACAATTCATGAGCCTTGATCAGATCGCGAAAATTGCTTGTTTTTTCTTCACGTGACGACCAGTTGTGATAATCGCCGTAATCGTGGTTTCCGGTAACCGAATAAACTCCCAGTGGTGCTTTTATTTTATCAAATATCCTGATGTAATCCTGCACTTCAGTCGCCTGGTTGTTCACAAGGTCGCCTGTAAAAAAGATTAGATCCGGTTTTTCGTTCATCAGCATCTCAACGCCACCCTTCACTGCTGTTTTGTTGAAAAAGCTTCCGGAGTGAATATCTGAAATATGGCCAATGCGGATTCCGTCAAATGATTTGGGAAGATTTGGGAGATTGAGACTGACACGTCTGATTCGATAATCATGCGCACCCGACAATATACCATAGGCCATGGCGCCAAAAGGGATAGTGGTGGCGATCAGTGCGGCTTTTGTCAGAAACTCCGACCGCGGGATTGCTTTACCCGGCAATGTTTCACCGCCACCCGTATTGAAAAGACTCGCGACCCACCGAACGCCACGCTGGATGTCATCTACAAACACGAAGAGGATTCCGAAGATCTTGGAGAAATAAGTGGCGAAGAGTCCGGTGAGGATCCAATTCCTCATTCCGCTGGTGAAACGGTAGGGATCGGCGAACATCCACCAGCACAATGTTGCGATGGACAATATAGTCGGGACCCAGAATCCGTAACGGATCACTTTCCTCCAAACGGATGACCAATCCTGGCTTACGGAGAGCACTGCCTGAAACAGATAAAAATCTATTACCAGAAAGAAAACTATAAAAAACAGAAAGGTCATAATACGGGGTCTCATAAATCAAAAATGTAGAGACAAGGCATGCCTTGCCTCTACGTGTTCATGTTATAACAATGATTACAGCATATCAATTCAATACAACCGCGCCTTCTGTGCCATGGGCCGGTTTGGTGCGAGTCTTGAAAATACGTTCCTTCAATTTAGCAGCTAACAGGTAAAGCACAGGTACCAATACCAGGGTAAGGAAAGTTCCGAACAGCAATCCGAAGATCATCGTCCAGGACAAAGGTCCCCAGAATGCAACATTGTCTCCACCAAAATACAAGTGTGGATTAAATTCAGAGAACAAGGTCACAAAATCGATATTCAAACCAACCGCCAGTGGAATCAGACCAATAGTTGCTGCTATGGTGGTTAACAGAACCGGTGTCATACGGGTTTTTGCAGCTTCGATAATTGCCGGATATAAAGGCATTCCCTGTGAGCGTAAGAGTTCTGTAAATTCAACCAGAAGTATTCCATTCCGGACCACAAGACCAGCCAGCGCCATAATTCCCACACCTGTCATTATGATTGATATTTCCATTTTGAACAATGAAAATCCGATCAGGACTCCAATGATACTAAACACAATTTCAGAAAGTATAATCAACGGTTTGCTGATAGAGTTGAATTGTGTCACCAGAATCATAAACATCAGCGCACCTGCGAGACCAAAAGCAAGCATTAAAAATGCACCGGTTTCTGCTTGTTCTTCCTGGGCACCGGTCATGTCAACCGTAACGCCATCGGGGATATTGAAACCTTCCAGCCGCTCTTTAATATCTGCGACAACGGCGTTTTCATTATGGCTTGCAAGCACGTTGGATGAAAGTGTAACTACACGCTTGAGGTCAATCCTTTTGATACCGGCAAAACTATTTGAATATTCAATGGTCGCAATGGAAGAAAGCGGAACCTGACGCACCACGCCACCCATTCCCATATCCCGGTAAGTAATTGGAATATTAATGAGTGTATTAACATCGTTGCGCTGATCTTCTTTTATCCTTAATTGGATTGGATAGTCATCATTCGCATCGCGGAACCTTGAAATCTCGTATCCGTAGACCGCCGTACTGATGGCGCCCCCGATTTGCCCCGTCGAAATACCTTCGCGGTTGGCTTTTTCACGGTCAATATTGATCACAATTTCAGGTTTATCGCTCTGGAAATCGGACTTCAGTTCTTCAACTCCCGGCACCTGTTGCTGCCGGAGGAAACGCAGCAAATCATTGGCGGTTTTTACCAGAAGTTCAAAGTCATCGGCAGCCACCTCGATATTAACGGGTTTGCCCGTCGGTGGTCCATTAGCCTCCGAGTTGACGGATATTTCCGCACCCCTGATCCCTTTTACCGCATTCCGGATCTCATCCATAAAAGCTCGGGTAGACTGGCCTTCACGTTCAGAGAACTTAACAAAAGCCACCGTTACTTTACCCAAATGGGGAGTGGCTTGAGTACCTGCATCAAATGGATTATCACTGGCGCCGATCGCAACGTTTGAGATCACAGATTCAACAACCGCGTTATCAACACCAATAACCTTAATAACCCTGTTCTCCACGATTCTTGTGATAGAATCCGTAACACGCTGATCGGTTCCTATGGGCATCCTTACGAAGGCATAAATAAAGTTCGGATCACCATTCGGGAAGAAAACGACCGGAGGCTGCCTGATAGCTGTGAATACGAGTGAAAAAATAAAAAGACCTATCACACCAACAACAACCCAGATAGGTCTGTAGCGATAGAGACACCAGGTTAAGAGATTTTTATAACCGCGCTGAACTCTGGGCCAGGCGTTATTCTGAAATGCGGAAATAACATTTTTCAGGAAGAAATGGTGAAGCACATACAACAGGTAAATGAAAACAATAAAGTTTCCAAGACCGAAAGCGATCATATAAGAAACAAATGCAATGCCGGCAAATATCACACTGGTAACTTTAAATCCCCTGGTGATCTTTGATTCGCCTTCAACATCCTGTTTGTGCGGCTTCATAAAATCGGCGGCAAAAACAGGGTTGATGATATAGGCAACCAGCAACGAAGCCAGCAGGGCCACGATCAATGTGATGGGCAGGTACATCATGAATTTACCGATGACACCGGGCCAGAAAGCGAGCGGAATAAAGGGAGCCAAAACAACCAGCGTACCGGTCAATACCGGAAGAAATACTTCTCCTGCCGCAATTTTAGCTGCCTTTCGGATGGGTACTTTCCCATTGTCGAAAACGCGGTGTGTATTTTCGATAACAACAATGGCTACATCCACCACAATTCCGAGCGCCAGCAGGAAAGAGAACAAAGTCATCAT
>JBBDXJ010000305.1:0-69178 GCA_040902445.1 Cyclobacteriaceae bacterium
CGGATCTTCAAAAAAAACCCAACTGCGCTTTGCAAATTTCCCGGCGCACTCTAAAGAACAATTTGAATTGCTCGTTGATACTCTGAACAACTTTGGATCCTGAGTATTTTAAAGAAATCAATTTGACGGTTTTTCAATTTGATGATTAAACCTTTGTTGAATCGGAATGTCTAACTTAAGGATTCAAGCCGCTTCCTTGGAAGATAAAGACTTGTTAGAAAAACTCCGCCATCCGGAATCCGCAAATTTCGGATTCAATATGCTGGTTCGTAAGTACCAGCAAAAAGTGTATTGGCATATCCGCAAGATGGTGATTGATCACGATGATACCGACGACCTGACCCAGGAAGTATTCATTAAAATCCATAAAAATATTCAAAGTTTCAGAGAGGATTCCCAACTTTATACGTGGATCTATCGCATCGCCACCAATGAATGTCTGAATTTTTTACAACGCAAAAAAAGGAGGTTTTTTCTTCCGATCGGGGATGTGGAAGGCGAACTGGCGGCAAAGTTAACGAACTCGCCTGACGTTTCAGGAGATGACGTTCAACTCCAGTTGCAGAAAGCACTGCTCAAACTCCCGGTTAAACAGCGACTGGTTTTTAACATGAAATACTTTGATGATCTTTCGTATAAAGAAATTGCTGAGATCACCCATACAAGTGTTGGGGCGTTGAAGGCGAGCTATCACCACGCAGTTAAAAAAATCGAGGAATTTTTGAAAGAAGATTAAACTTGAGACAATAACCAATGTCTAAATAAGTAATGGGCAAACTGGAAGACATACCAAAAAAGCAGTTTTTCAACGTTCCGGATGGATATTTTGACAGGCTACCCGCGCAGATTCAATCCCGCATTGCAACGGGCAAAGGAGACACCCGAGGCAATCTGGTCTTTCGTTATGCCCTTCAATACGCGCTTCCCGTGTTACTTGTGGCAGCTGTTTTGTTTTATTATTCCTCCATAGGCCCCGATCCTGAATCAATTCTCGCCTCGGTAGAAACGGCAGACCTGATCAACTACCTTCAAGAAGCCGGGCTCACCACTGAAGATGTTTTGGAGAATATAGAATTCAACGCGCAGGAACTGGAAGCCATCGAAAATGAAGTTTATGAACTGAATTTTCAGAATATGGATGATGAAACACTGGATCTGGAATTGAATACGCTCTGATATGAATAAAAATATTTTTTTTCTTTTGATGACCTTTTCCTTCTTCTCCACATTTGCACAGGAAGAAGATACCGCGCCCATACGCGACCCCCGCGCCCGTGAGAAGATCAGGGCCGCGCATGCTGCCTATATCACCGAACGCCTTGAACTAACCTCTGCAGAAGCGGAAAAATTCTGGCCGGTGTATCGCGAATACGGTGAAAAACGCCGGGACGTCCGTCAAAAGCTGCGTGATGCAAGAAGAAACGGTACTGACGAGAAAAGCCTTCTCGACCTCGACCTGAAAATCAAACAAGAGGAACTTGATCTCGAAAAAGAATATTCAAAAATACTCCAGAATATCATCTCGCCTGAAAAGGTCATGAAGCTGCGACAGGCCGAAGCCGATTTCAGAAAATTGCTGTTGCGCCAAATCCAGCAACGGCGCCGAAGAAATTAATTCAAAGGTTAAAGTTCCATGTTCAAAGTTTAAAGTTGTCTGGACCAATGTAACGTGCAGGCACCATCCTGTATGATTGGGACCGGAAATCAGTGCGTAAAGTCTTGAGATTCCGAAACTTTGAACTTTAAACTTTAAACTTTGAACTTTAGGAGGTTATGGATATTTTGCAACACGTAAAAATATTTTCATGCAAAAGTCGCCGTTAATTGTTGCACTCATTTTTCTCGCTTTTAATCTCACGTCAGCGCAGGACTTCCGGTGGCAGCAAAGAGTTGAATACACCATGGATGTGAAACTGGATGTTTCAACCCACAAATTAACCGGCGCTCAAAAATTAACCTATTACAACAACTCCCGCGACACCCTCTCTAAAGTCTACTATCATCTTTACTTCAATGCTTTTCAGCCGGGAAGTATGATGGATGTACGCTCACAAAATATTCCCGATCCCGACCCCAGGGTGGGTGATAGAATTTCCGAATTAAAGGACAACGAAATCGGGTATCAGCATGTTCAATCTCTTAAACAGGATGGAAAAGTTGTTTCATTTCATATAACAGGTACTATCCTTGAAGTAACGTTAAACAAACCTGTGCTGCCTTCCGCGAAGACGGTTTTTGAATTGGAGTTCGAGGCCCAGGTCCCTATCCAGATCCGCAGGTCTGGTAGAAATAACCGGGAAGGTATTGCCTACTCGATGACCCAGTGGTACCCTAAAATGGCAGAATATGACCAAATGGGCTGGCATGCCTACCCCTATGTTGCCAGGGAATTCCATTCTGTTTGGGGTGACTTCGATGTAAAGATCACTCTTGATCCCACGTTTGTTATCGGGGGTACGGGAATATTGCAAAATCCTGAAAAGATCGGACATGGCTACCAAAAAAACGGCGCTTCGGTAAAACAGGATGACGGCGATCTTACCTGGCATTTTATTGCTAAAAATGTGCATGATTTTGCCTGGGCCGCAGACCCCGATTATAAACACGAAATTGTTCGAGTTGCGAAAGGTCCGGAAGTGCATTTCTTTTACCAGCCAGGAGAAAAAACCACAGAAAACTGGACGCGCCTGAAGGATTTCACTGTCAGACATTTCGAGTACATGAGCAAGAATTTTGGTCAATACCCCTATGATACTTATTCTGTTATTCAGGGTGGCGATGGCGGAATGGAATATCCGATGTGTACGCTAATCACGGGAGAAAGAACGATTGGCAGTCTGATCGGCGTAACCGCCCACGAAGTAACACACAGCTGGTATCAGGGTGTGTTAGCCAACAACGAAGCGTTGTATCCCTGGCTTGATGAGGGCTTTAGTGACTTTGCCGCCAATGAAGCGCTCGGTTTTATCTTTAACGAAAAGAATCCACATGAGGGAAGTTACGACGGATATTTTTCCCTGGTTAAAAGCGGAGCACAGGAACCTGCGAGCCAGCACGCTGATCATTACAATACCAACCGCGCCTATTCTATAGCAGCATACGGCATGGGAGCAATTTTTCTCCACCAGCTTAAATACATCATCGGGGAAAAAAAATTCTATAATGGAATGCGTAGATATTTCAATACGTGGAAGTTTAAACATCCCGAACCTGTCGACTTTGTAAGAGTTATGGAGAAGGTCTCGGGAATGCAACTGAAATGGTATCTGAATTACTTTATTCACACGACTAATACCATAGATTATGGTATCAGGGCCGTTGTGGGAAATGAAAACAATACTTTTGTTACGCTCGCACGCGTCGGTGATTTTCCCATGCCTGTCGACCTGGTTGTTACGTATAAAGATGGCACGCGGGAATTATACTACGTTCCCCTGAATGAAACCCTTGGAAACAAGCCTGTTGAAAATGAGCAGCTTGTGCGCACTGACCTGACTGCCTGGCCCTGGGTCAACCCGGCCTATATAGTCAGGATCAACCGGCAACCGGAAGATATAGCCAGCATTGAAATCGATCCTTCCCAACGAATGGCAGATATCAACCGGAAAAACAATAAAATTGAATTTCCGAAAGGTTTTAGCGCCTACCAGGATCCTACGAAATAAGATAAAGCAAAAAGCAGAAAGCTTGTTGGGAGAAAATTTAGTAGAGTGTGACCAAATTCCTAACTTTAATGTCGAATTTTAAATTTTTGATCAATCAGGCTTTTTGCTTTGAGCTTTCTGCTTTTTTATGACTCCCGAACAGGCAAAAAAAGAAATTCATGAATTATCTGAGAAAATAAATTATCACGATCACCTCTATTATCAGAAAAATAAAAGTGAGATCTCTGACTTTGAATTTGATCAGAACCTCGAAAAGCTGGTCTCTCTCGAAAAACAGTTTCCTCAATTCAAAGACCCGCATTCTCCAACCCAACGGGTGGGCGGCACCATTACGAAGGAATTTCCCACAGTCTACCACCGATACCCAATGCTCTCGCTGGGAAACACCTACAGCCCCGCCGAGCTTGAAGAATTTGACCGCCGTGTCATCAAGGGGCTGGATGGTGATCCTTACGGGTATTTTTGTGAATTGAAATTCGATGGTGTTTCAATCAGCCTGCTTTATGAAAACGGTAAATTTTCCAGGGGCGTTACCCGCGGCGATGGGGTACGCGGCGACGATGTAAGCAATAATATTAAAACCATCCGAAGTATACCACTGGTACTGAAAGGCAAAGACATACCTGATTCATTTGAAGTAAGGGGTGAAGTATTTATGCGGAAAGAAGTTTTCCTCAAACTGAACAAGGAGCGCGACGATATCGGGGAGGAACGCTACGCCAATGCGCGAAACACTGCAGCGGGCACGGTTAAAATGCAGGACTCTACTGAAGTGGCCCGCAGAAAACTCGATTGTTATGCCTACAGTATGTTGGGAGCCTTTGGAATCAAAACGCATGAGGAAGCGATCAAAAAATTGGAATCATGGGGTTTCAACGTCTCTCCGACCTACAAAAAGTGTAAATCGATTGAAGCGGTACTGGAATACATCAAACACTGGGAATTAAAACGCCTGGAGCTACCACTGGAAACCGATGGCGTGGTGATCAAAATTAATGATCTTGAACAACAGGAGCATCTTGGATTTACAGCTAAAAGCCCGCGCTGGGCAATTGCCTACAAATACAAAGCACAAAGCACAAGCACCAAACTCAATGGAATTACCTACCAGGTGGGAAGAACAGGTGCAGTAACACCTGTAGCAATGCTTGAGCCGGTGTTCCTGGCAGGAACGACGGTGAAGCGCGCCTCACTGCATAATGCAAATGAGATTGCACGCCTGGATCTCAGGATCGGCGATTACGTATTTGTGGAGAAAGGAGGTGAAATCATCCCCAAAGTGACAGGCGTTGATCCCTCCAAAAGAAGCCGCAAAGCAGAACCCATACGTTATGTTGATCGCTGTCCGGAGTGCAACAGCAAATTATACCGGATAGAAGGAGAAGCTGCGCATTATTGTCCGAACGTTAGCGGATGTCCGCCGCAGATAAAGGGGAGAATTGAACATTTCATCCAGCGCAAGGCTATGGATATTGATTCGCTGGGTGAAAGGACCATTGATCAGCTATATCAGCTGGGTCTGGTGAAAAGTCCCGCAGATCTTTACGATTTAAAGCGCGAGGATATTGTGAGACTCGACGGTTTTAAGGATAAGTCGATCAAAAATTTGCTGGACGGTCTTGAAAGATCGAAGGAGCGGCCGTTTGAAAATGTTCTTTTTGCCATCGGTATCAGATATGTGGGAAAAACGGTGGCAGAAAAACTTGCCCGTTATTTCAAGACTCTGGGGCAGCTGTCGAAAGCCTCCTACGAAGAATTGCTGAGTGCACCGGAGGTGGGAGAAAAGATCGCAAAAAGTTGCTTTGAATTTTTCAGAAAACCAGAAAATCAGGTTGAGATCACCCGGTTAAAAAAGGCTGGCTTAATCCTGGAAAGTGATGAAAAAGAACCGGAAAAGGTCAGCGATGTTTTAGAGGGTAAATCTTTTGTTATTTCCGGTGTGTTCAAAAATTATGAGCGCGATGATCTTAAAGATTTGATTTTGAAGAACGGCGGAAAAGTTTTATCTGCCGTTTCTGGAAAACTCGACTATCTTGTAGCCGGGGAGAATATGGGGCCTGCCAAAAAAGAAAAAGCGGAAAAACTTGGAGTAACCATAATTTCAGAAGGTCAACTGGAAAAAATGCTAAACAGACCATCTTAAAATGATATGAAGTTTAGATTTTTAAAATACAAGACGAAATCATACCTGCGGAAAAATACAACGCTGCGCTCCAATCAGGCGTATGGTAAAGCGGTTTCAATTGGCGTCATCTTCACGGTGGAAGACCGACAGAAACACGACCATATCAAAGACCTTATCCGCAAACTTGAACATGAAGGGAAAAAGGTAAAAGCCCTGGCGTACCTGCCCAAGGACCAGGAGAATTATGAATTCCTCTTTGATTTTTTTACTGCCCGCGAAATTTCTTTTTGGGGCAGCATAACAGCCACCAGCGCGCTTAGTTTTGCCGATACTGCATTTGATTTTCTAATTTACCTTGACGCCACACCAAATCCCCTCATCCTGAATCTTATGGCCAAAAGCAAAGCGAAGTGCCGGGTTGGAAAATTCTGGAAAGATGCCGAACCCTTTTTTGAGATGATGATTGAAAGCAATGGTAATCCGCGGGCTCTGATCGATCAGCTATACAAGTACACGACCGCCCTTAAATGATTTTTCTCCCCTACTCCTGATACTTCCTTTCAGGATTTTAATCTAATATTGGACTCTTTTTTAAATTACCTGACATGAAAACACTGTATGGCACTGGGGTAGCTTTGGTGACGCCTTTTACAGAGAAGGGAGAAATTGATTTTAAAAGCCTGAAAAAACTTCTCAACCACACCGCAAAGGGGGTTGATTACTACGTGGTGATGGGCACCACAGGCGAGGCTGCCACCATAAGTACAGAGGAAAAGAAAAGTATTCTTCAGTTCGTAAAGGATAACAATTCAAAAAACTTACCCCTGGTTTATGGAATCGGAGGAAATCACACGCAGCAGGTGTTGGATTCGATTGCAGGCACCGATCTGCGCGGCATTACCGCGCTCTTATCTGTTAGCCCCTATTATAACAAACCCTCACAGGAAGGAATTTTTCAACATTTTAAAACCATTGCGGATGCGTGTCCCGTTCCGCTGATCTTATATAATGTTCCCGGAAGAACTGCATCAAACATCACGGCTGAAACGACGTTAAGGCTTGCTGCGCACTCTAACATTATTGGTATAAAAGAAGCGTCCGGTAACCTGGAGCAGTGTATGCGAATTGCGCGTGATAAACCCAAAGATTTCTTATTGATCTCCGGAGATGATATGTTAGCGGTAGCCTTGTATGCGCTGGGAGCCAAAGGTGTGATTTCAGTTCTGGCGAATGCCTATCCAATTATCTTCCGGAAAATGAAAGAGTTTTCATTTGCGGAAAATTACGCCAGGGCAAGCCAGGAAGCGTTTAAATTATTAGATATCAACCCCCTCATGTATGAGGAGAGTAATCCGGTGGGTCTAAAAGCACTTTTGGAAGATATGGGGCATTGTACAGGAGAAGTCAGGTTGCCACTTGTGCGGGCTTCCGAATCTTTACACAAAAAGATCACTGCACACTACCAGGGGCAAAAAAATAAGGGGTAATTAGGTTAGAAATTATCCCTTATCTGACAAACTCAAAAATTAAAGGGGCTTAAGCCGCCTTGTTCTTAATGTCCTGAACCTCGGAACGAATTGCCTGAGCCAGGTTCTTAAGATCCTGCATTCCTTTTCTAACCCGGGTTCCTGCTGCGCTATTGCCCTTGTTATAAAACTTGTCAGCATCACCTTCCAGTGAAGCAATGAGGCTTTTGAGCTCTTCAAATTTTTGCATTTTATTAATTGTTAAGATTTAAAAATTAGTTTCGGTATGCCAAATTAATTAAAAACCTTAAAAATCCACCAAAAAAGGCGTTTTTTTTACAGCCCCTTGGTTACAGAAACCAAAACCTCCTCTTTATAAAAGCCGCTGTCAAGCTTCTCTTTTAACCTTGAAAAAGCTCGCAAGGTCTCTTCCACATCCTCCAGGGTATGGCTTGCGGTCGGAATGATCCGGAACATGATAACGTCCTTAGGCACAACGGGATAGATCACCACAGAACAGAAAATATTGAAGTTTTCGCGCAGATCCATAGACATATTGGCTGCTTCGCCGACCCCCCCCTTAAAAAGAACCGGTGTTACGGGTGAGCTGGTATTTCCAAGGAAAAATCCACGTTCTTTTAGCCCTTTTTGCATCGCGTGGACAATGTTCCAGAGATTGGTCCTTAATTCAGGCTTGCTTTTTAACAACTCCAGTCGTTTTAATCCACCAATGACCAGGGTCATAGGCAGGGACTTGGCATAGATCTGCGACCTCACACTGTATCTTAAATATTTGAGGATGTGTTTATCACCAGCCACAAATGCACCAATGCTGGCCATTGATTTTGCAAATGTTGAAAAATACAGATCGATCTGATCCTGGACCTCCTGCTCTTCGCCGGTACCGGCACCGGTTTTACCCATAGTTCCAAAACCATGAGCATCATCAACGAAAAGCCGGAAATTGTATTTCTTCTTCAAAGCAACTACACCCCTCAGATTTCCCTGCATGCCTGACATTCCAAAAACCCCTTCGGTAATCACGAGAATTCCACCGCCGGTTTCATCGGCGAGTTTTGTCGCGCGCTGAAGCTGCTTTTCCAGACTTTCCATATCGTTATGGGAATACACAAATCGTTTTCCCATATGCAGGCGAACCCCATCAATAATACAGGCATGCGATTCAGCATCGTAAACTATAACATCCTTGCGATCTACCAGTGCATCGATAATAGAAACAACTCCCTGGTATCCGTAGTTGAGCAGCATTACATCTTCTTTCTTTACGAAGTCAGCGAGTTGCCGCTCAAGCTCAATGTGTTTTAAAGAATTTCCAGACATCATCCTGGCGCCCATTGGAGCAGCCATTCCATATGTTGCTGCTGCTTCAGCATCAGCCTTGCGCACTTCAAGATGATTGGCGAGTCCCAGGTAATTATTCAAACTCCAGTTGAGCACGGTTTTTCCGTTGAATTTCATGCGCGGCCCGATTTCTCCCTCCAGCTTTGGGAAAAAGAAATAATCGTCAGGAAGGTGTGAGTATTTGGCCAATGGGCCAGCCTCCATTCTAAGCTTTTCAAATAAATCTACCATGCTATTGTGCGGTTTAAATATTGCGGCAAAAATAATCAAAAAAGCGATATTCATTTCTGTCGCATTTAAACTAACCCCCAAATACGACAGGTTTAAGCCGAAAAAGGATAAATTTGTTTCAATTTGTTTAAATATGGCAGCAGTGAGGAATAGGTTTTCTGCAATTGATAATGATAAAATTTACCTTGCTCCCGCTTTGATCATCTGTAATTCTGAATGCCAGAAATAAAAAAAATCCTCATCGCCAACCGCGGGGAAATAGCCCTGCGTGTTATGCGCAGCGCCCGGGAAATGGGTATTAAAACTGTCGCTGTTTTTAGCGAAGCTGACCGGAATGCACTTCATGTAAGATATGCAGATGAATCCGTCTGTATTGGTCCCCCGCCTTCATCGGAATCATACCTTAAGATTGATAAGATCATTGACGCAGCACGCCAAACCGGCACTGACGCTATTCATCCGGGATATGGATTCCTGTCAGAGCACGCGGGCTTTGCAAAACAATGTGAAAATTCAGGATTGGTATTTATCGGACCATCACCTGCCGCAATAGAGTTGATGGGAAGCAAACTTGCGGCGAAAGCAGCGGTTGCAAAATTCAACGTTCCACTCGTACCAGGAACGGCTGAACCAATAACTGACATTGAAAAAGCAAAACAACTCGCCTCAAAGATCGGTTATCCGGTGTTGATCAAAGCCAGCGCCGGCGGCGGAGGCAAAGGTATGCGGATAGTTGAAAAGGAGTCTCTCTTTCAGCAGCAAATGGAAAGAGCCATCAGCGAAGCGACTTCCGCTTTTGGAGATGGATCAGTGTTTATTGAAAAATACATCACACGCCCGCGCCATATTGAGTTCCAGATTTTTGGCGACAAGCATGGCAATGTGGTGCATATGTTCGAACGCGAATGTTCTATTCAACGACGGCACCAAAAAGTAATTGAAGAAGCGCCGTCCGCAATTCTGACGCCGGAAAAACGGAGGATCATGGGGGAGGCCGCCATCAATGTAGCGAAGGCATGCGCTTATGAGAGTGCAGGAACAGTGGAATTTATTCTGGACGAAAACCTGGATTTCTACTTCCTGGAAATGAATACGCGCTTACAGGTTGAACATCCTGTTACGGAAATGATCACAGGACTCGACCTTGTAAAGTTACAGATCAAAATTGCGGGCGGCGAGAAACTGCCCTTTAAACAGTCAGAACTTACCATACGCGGTCATGCGATCGAGTCGCGGGTTTATGCAGAAGATCCGGCGAATAATTTTCTTCCCGACATCGGCAATTTAAAAACCTACAAAAGACCACAGGGCCATGGCGTCAGGGTTGATGATGGTTTCGAGCAAGGTATGGACATTCCTTTTTACTATGACCCGATGATTGCGAAATTGATATGCCACGCCGGGAACCGCGCGGAGGCTATCGATAAAATGGTCAGGGCAATTGAAGAATTTGAGATCACAGGATTGGAAACTACGCTGAGCTTTTGCGATTTCGTAATGAAACATGAAGCTTTCCGCTCAGGAAATTTTGACACGAATTTTGTGGAGACTCATTTTACTGATCCCTCTCTTCGACGAGCGGCTGACGAGAATGAAACCCTGCTCGCCGCATTGCTTGCTGCCGTCTTAAAAGAAGACATCAAATCAAATGGAGTATCCGATCAAAAACCGCTGCCGAGTCTTTGGAAAAAGAACCGCATCTGAACTTTGAACATTTAGAACCTGAACCTGAAAGCATGGCTGAAATTTTACCTGTCCGTCCATGGAGATATCATTCGGGTCTCTTAAACACCATAGATGATCTGACCGCCCCGCTCTTTGATGTTGTCTCCGAAAAACAGCGAAATGCCCTGTACCAGAATCCGTTTAACAGCATACATCTTTCCGTGCCCCAGCCCCCTGAGGCAGCAACGCGCGCTGCAACGATCTTAAATGAATGGAAAGCAAAAGGCATCATCGTACAGGATCTGCTTCCCGGTATTTACGTGTACTATCAGCATTTTAAAATTACCGGTGATCCAACAGCCTATTGCCGCAAAGGTTTTATTTGTCATATCCGCATATACGATTGGAATGAGAATGTTATTCTCCGCCACGAAAACACCATTCCAAAAGCTGTAAATGACCGGGAGGAGCTATTGGAGAAAACTGAACTCCACAGCAGCCCTACCCATGGCCTATACACAGATCCTGACTTCGAACTTGAAAAATATATGGATGAAGCCATGGTCAATCCGATCGTTGAAACCGAGGACTACCAGGGCGTGCGCGATGTAATGGCAGTGATCCAGGATGCTGCAGTCATTAAAAGATTTATCGACCTTATCGGAAAACAAACCATCATCCTGGCTGACGGCCACCACCGTTATGAAGGATCGTTGATCTACAGAAAAGGTATGCTTGAGAAATATCCGGGTGAAATCCGGAGAGGGTTCAATTATCACTTGATGTACCTGACCAATACGGAATGCGGCGATCTCAGGATACTGCCCACACACCGTGTGATATCAAAGCTACCGTCCTTCAATGAAAGCGATATTCTGGAAAAATTGAAGGAAGACTTTGTAGTAAGGCCAGTGGACGACTGCGATACGCTGAATGAAATTATTGCCGGAAAGCAATGGGCATTTGGTATCATGATGAAGGAGCATTGCTACAAGGCGCATCTTAAACCGGAATCATTCGGAAAATTAAAATGGCCCTTCCCGGAGATCGTAAAAAAGCTTGACCTCACAGTGATGCACTATTTCATAATTGAGAAGGTGTTGGGTATTCCCGGAAAAATGCAACGACAATCCGAAAATCTTGAATTTGACAAAAGTTACTCCGATTGCCTTAAGAAAGTTATTCAGGGCGAAGCGCAGATGGCGATCATTACGAACGAAATTTCAATTGAAGAAGTAAAAAGTGTTTGTCGTAGCGGTTATACGATGCCGCAAAAATCCACTTACTTTTATCCGAAGGTCATTGGCGGATTTTTGTTTACATCTGTCAAAGAAGAAGAATTTCAGGAACCGGTTTATTCTCCGTTTGTGAATTAAAATTGCTACATTTGGTTGATCATTATATGGACACCTCATTAATAAACAGAATCTCCGTTAATCCATCAGTCGGCCATGGAAAACCAACCATTCGCAATTCGAGGTACCTGGTAGAAAGTATCCTGGAATACCTTGCTGGTGGTGATTCAGTAGATGACCTGTTGAAGGAATTTCCAGACCTTGAAAGAGAGGATATTTTAGCATGCATTGCTTATGCGACGGAAGTTCTCAAGTTTAAAGATATCAAGTTTATAGCCGCTTAATGAAATTCCTCATTGATGCGCAACTACCCGCCTCATTAGCAACATTATTAAGAGATAAAGGTCATGATGCAATTCATACTTTGTCTCTTCCGGAAAAAAACTTTTCCACTGACGATGCCATTAATAAAATTTCAATTAAAGATCGACGGATATTAATTTCCAAGGATTCGGATTTTTATCATTCCTTTATTTTGAAGCGCGAACCTTATAAGTTTCTCCTTGTCAGGGTTGGGAATCTAAAGAAAGACAAAGTCAACAATTTAATACTTGACAATCTTGAAACCATTGTGAAATATTTTGAAGCAGGATACATGGTTGAAATAACCCAAACATCCATAAAACTTCTGTTTTAGAAATAAAACCCTTAATGCGCCCCCTCATTTTGGCATCTTCATCTCCCCGCAGGCAATATCTTATGAAAGAAGCGGGATTTGAATTTTCAATCGAAAAACCGGAAGTGGAAGAAATATTTCCGTCGGGATTGCCTGTCGAACAGGTAGCCAAATACCTGGCCGCCATCAAGGCAGAATATTTCCGGCCGAAGATGCGCGACGAGATCATCGTTACTGCCGATACCGTGGTAATTCTTAATGGCGAGGTCCTCAATAAACCCAATAACCGCGACCACGCAATTGAAATGCTTACATCTCTATCCGGAAAGACGCACATCGTAATGACGGGAGTCAGTATCGTCTCCAGGGAAAAAGAAGAAAATTTTGATGATACGACCGCCGTAACGTTTGAGCAGCTGTCACGAAAGGAAATCCGGTTTTATGTAGACCACTTTAAACCCTTCGATAAGGCGGGGGCCTATGGCGCGCAAGATACGCTACCCGTGGGAATGAATCCCTGTTCCCCTGAAGAGATGCGGTTTTTGCGAAGTATCAACAAGGAAAGCCTCATTCAGGAAACCATAACCGAAAAAAGAACCGGGAAAGGCGTTGTTATCATTAAAGAGTTCTCAGGTTCGTATTTTAATGTAATGGGATTACCGATCCACAAAGTGTATGAGCATCTTAAAAGCTGGTAACGGGACATAGCTCGCCTTCACAATCCGTCTGGCGCGCATATTCCATTCCATTGGGAAATTTTTCCAGATCCCAAACAGTACGAATGATTTTTATCTTGTCTGTCGCAATGCTTCGGATCTCCTGTTCTGTATGATCATCTTCATCGCAGTTTCCGAGCGCAATGATAAATTCGTCAACCATGGGCAGGATAGATTCAATAGCGGGTTTGACGGGATAATAAAGTTTGATGGCATTCCTTACCATGGTAAATCCGCTTATTTTCATCCTGAAATTGATCTTAGTTGATGGGTTAACAAACAGAAACCATGACCTTCACTCTACAAAGTCTTTCTGGTCTTCCGGTAGTCCTTTTCTATTGTACTCATAAAGCCTGACATATTTAAAAAAAGTCATTGACGCGGAGATACTGCAAAAAAGAAAACCATAATAGCCATCCAGGAATCCCAGTTGAAAAAGGTAACTTTTTACGAACCTGAAAAGCGGACTAAAGATCACGTTAATAACAAAGAGTGGCTTTCCATGATTCTTATATTTTGCCCTGGCGGCAATTTCAGCAAACTTATACGACTGTTGCAAATGTTCATCAACTGTGAGATAAGCATAGTGCAGAAGATTACCTTTTAATGTTTTGCTTTTATTTTTTGGAATATGTACGAAATCATGCGGGTCTGTTCCTCCCCATTGGGTTTTTCTGCGATCCCAAAGTCTTATTTTTCTTTCCGGGTTCCATCCTGAAAAATGCATCCATTTGCCACAATAGTTATTGAAGCGGTTAAGGGAATATCCATCCACATCGCCCCAAACTTTTTTAACTTCCAGGAGGGATTGTTTGAGTTCAACGGAAAGCCTTTCGTCAGCATCGAGAGCCAGGATATGATCGTAGGTTGCCTGCCGAACAGCGTAATTTTTCTGTGCCACATATCCTTCAAAGGCATGGCTGATAAACTTAACGGGATACCGGCTACAGATCTCCTGTGTGCAGTCTGTTGAATATGAATCCACAACTACAATTTCATCGGCAATACCCATTAATGATCTTATGCAAGACTCGATTTTCTTCTCCTCGTTAAATGTAATGATCGTGGCAGATATCTTAATAGGGCCAGACATTATCCAATTTCATTAGTGGTTCCATTTTCGACTGTTTATGAGACACGGTATTGTACAATATAGTTGGAACGATTATTTCGATTCCGATCACATTTTACTTTCAGTTTCATTAAAGGTTATGTTATGCAGCTTTTTGTGATAATTCCGACTGTTAACGCCTGCATAGGGATCGAGCAAACTGCCGACATCCAGAATAAAACCGCGAAAACTGCCATGCAGTTCATCGATAAACCAGTTGGACGTCATTCCCGCACAAAATAAAATTACTTCAGGTTGTTTCATCCTGATGATTTCTTTAATATCCCGCAATATTCTATCGCGTTCAAGCCAGCAATTTTTTCCGGGGACCTCACAAAACTCAAAATGAAAAAGGGTCAGTTTTTTAAGATGCGCAGGTCCTGCCAACAACACATTCTTCTCTGCGAGGATTGTAAAAAAAGATTTTATTTGGCCATTACCACTGGCATCGTGGAAAGCGTCTGCGTTAAGCCATTCCCGAAAGATCCCGTTATTTTTTAAATAGGAGTCAATTTCGCGGCCCAACAACTTATGGTAGGCCAACTTCTGCATACCCATCAGGTAAGGAGGATTCGAAACCAGAATTTTGTGAAGCGACTCCCTCATGGAAGAAAAATACAAATGACCGTCACAATTGGCTTCATTCTCGTTTCTTAGAGCAAAAACCGACTCCCATTCCCCATCGCCCCATCGCGAAAAAGCAAAAGTTTCATTGTTTTCCAACTTTTTCAATAAAACAGCATACGAACGGGTTGCCGGCGGTAGTTTGATCAACCTTCCAGGGCGAAAATAGTTTTTAATTTTTTTGAGCATAATTACTTTCCGGTGTTTTTTGTTGCACAAGACCATAAGGCGTAAAAAACTGCCTCTCCCGTTTCACCTTTTCAAAGATCTCAAGATTTTTTTCAGGCCGTGCCAGTTTCGCGTGATGAATATGATATTGAACCGCCATATTCTTAACCATCTTGATCTTTACATCATTCCACATCAGGCGCAATTCAATATCAGAATCCTCCCCTACTGCAGGAGCCCGGTAACGTTCATCAAACCCGTTAATAGCCTGCAGATCTTCTTTATGGACAGAGAAATTTGAGCCCAGCACTCCCGTCATGGATCGGTTCAGGAACTTTCGGAGAAATTCACTTTTGATAAAGATGCCCTTAATCACATGAGATGATTTTCCGAAAATGCCGTCAGCAAGTAAAGCAGGGATAAATCGATTTTCCAGGTACCCGTCTTTTATCTTATCAGCAGTTAGCGACCGGCTTATTTTCTCAGACAAGTATACACGCCTTCCAGCGAGAAGCACACGCGATTCACGGTTATTAAAGTGCTCTTCGATAAATTTCCGGTGAGGAATACAATCACCATCCATAAAGATCAAATAGGAGCTTCGGCTTTTCCTGATTGCCTCGTTGAATATTGTTGTTTTCCTGAATCCCTCATCTTCGTGCCAAAGGTGTTGAACGGACAAAGATGAATGCCGCATAATTTCTTTAATTTCATCCACTACCGGAATCTTTGATCCATCATCGGCAATGATCGCTTCGAAATCTTGAAACGATTGACGTTCCAGGGCAGCAAGAATCAGTTTGAGGTACTCAATTTTATTATAAAAAGAAATAACCAGAGAAACCCGTATCGTCTTCATATAACTTTACTTAATACCTCCTGATAAACCTTATATGTTTTGGAAGAAGTCTCCTCCTTAGAAAACTTTTTTACAAACCCGTAGGCCTGGTCAATTAATCTCTCACGCAGCTGCCTGTCTGTTAACAAACGAATGACATTCTCGGAAAGTTTGGCGGAATCTTTTACAGGTGCCAATAAACCGGTTTCAAGATGTCTGACAATTTCAGGAATTCCACCAGCATCCGTAGCCACCACCGGTATACGAGCTAAAAAGGCATCAAGGAGCGAAGTACCGAGCCCCTCTTCTTTTGAAGTCATGAGAAAAATATCAGAAGAGGCCAGAATAATCGCCACGTCTTTGCGATACCCAGCGAACCTGACATGGTTATCCAATGCTTTAGTCTGCACGTAATTTTTCAAAACCAGAGACAATGGGCCATCGCCGATAATCAGACCCTGAACGGCGTTGCCCGAGGCGACCAATCTCTCGATGGTGTCGACAAACGTAAAGTGATCTTTCGAGGCGTCAATAGCGCCAATGCTGGCGATGATAACTCTTTCAGGATCGAGATTAAACTCGTTAACCAGGAATTTCCTATCCGGTTTTATGTTGGTGAATTTACCTAAATCAATACCACTGTAGATTGTGATGCATTTCGATCTATCGCGGACATAATGCTGCATAATCGTCATAATTTTTTCAGATACGCAAAGGATCTTTTTTATTTGATTCTGGTTGTATTTCCATCTGGAAAAAATATTTTTGCCCGGAAGAAATGCAACCCTTCTGCTTAACACCATGGGAACCCTGTTACCATAGAATGTACTCAGAACACCTACCCCCTGCGCCTTGGAAGTATGCAGATGAATAATGTCAATCTTTTCGTTCCGGCAAATTTTATTGATTTTAAAGGCCGAAAAAAAGTCCATTGAATTCGAA
This sequence comes from Cyclobacteriaceae bacterium, assembly GCA_040902445.1. Taxonomy (GTDB): domain Bacteria; phylum Bacteroidota; class Bacteroidia; order Cytophagales; family Cyclobacteriaceae; genus Chryseosolibacter. The sequence continues at coordinate 16,885 of JBBDXJ010000305.1, forward strand.
AATCTAACTGTATAGCAGGATATTTTTTTTTCCCGCGAAAAATGCTCGAGGCGCGAGCCTGCTCTTACCGCCAAAACATTTTTTACATTCTTGTGCAAAAGATCTTCCAGCAGGTAAGCAACCTGTTGCTCACCGCCGCGCCAACCTTCTTCCGAACTCATGTGAAGTACCCGCATCTCGCGATCCAAATATTATCTTACTGTTAATCGTTTACTGTTTATAAACATCCATAATTTTCTTTCCAATCACCGCTGGCTCAAACCGCTGAATGTAATTATACGAACCGGAAACCATCGACCTTGCCAGGGTTGGATCCAATAAAACTTTATTGATCTCAAATGCCAGCACTTCTTCATTATGGGGATCAACAAAAATCGAAGAAGGCCCGGCTGCTTCCGTAAAACAGGAACCAATGGAAGTAATGACAGGCACACCCGACTCAATAGCTTCAATCAGAGGAATACCAAAACCCTCAAACAGCGAAGGGTAAATGAATAGTTTTGCCTTTTGATAGATTGCAGGAAATTCATTGAAGTGGACATTTTGCGGAAAGAATATAGTATCCAATACATTGAGCTGTTTTGCCACTGCCAAAACCTCTTTAAAGTATTTCGTCGGGCGGCCAAGAATCACAAGAGGTATCCGTGCTTCTTTGGGTAGTAAGGAAAGCGCTTTTATCAGTACGAGCAAGTTTTTTCGCTTCTCTATAGTGCCAACATTCAGAATATAATCACTGGGTAGTTTATATTTATTTCTTACGGTCTCAATTTCTGAAAAAGATAGTTTTCGTTTGAAGTTCGGATGCGATCCCTGATAAATTATTTCGATCCTGGATTCAGCGATCTTCAAAAATTCCAACAAGTCGGCTTTGGTTTGTTCACTTATGGCAATGATCTTGTCCGCTTTATCACAGGCGAATTTTAACTTCTTCTTATAGATCGCAATGTCTATTGGATTGTAAAATTGAGGAAAGCGGTAAAAGATCAGGTCATGAACCGTGACGATCTTTTTTATTTTTTTTGGCAGATCCACAGGTAATTCCTGGCTTAAACCGTGAAATACATGAAGGTCCTGCATACTGGATTCTTTACTTATTCCCCACGTCCTCCAGAGACTGGTGGTCCGGAAAAATTTATACCAGTTGCCAGGTGTAATTACGCTTATATTCGGCTTTTTAAGGATATCGAGGGTGTCATTATGGAGAGGATCACGCGGTGTGTATAGATAGTATTGATCATCAGGGAAATGGTTGCTCAACGCCCGCACCACAAACCGGCTATAGTTGCCTAATCCGGTATTGTTAGTAAAAAATCTTTTCGCTTCAAAACCAATATTCATGCTCAAGGGTGCCCCAGGGATTATTGTGGCAAGATCAATAACTCAGGCCAATAATTCAACTTACTGTGGGCAGCAAGTCAATATTTCCCTGACGTCTTCGCCCCAGCTATTTTACCTGCTGGATTCTAAATTACTACTAAACGTTTTCTGATAATGCTGTGCGCTGGATTCAATAACGGCGTAAGCCTGTTCCTTCGGTAAGAATTCGTTGATAACCACTTTTTTGTTTTCCAGGGTCTTGTAGTTCTCAAAAAAATGGCGCAGTTCAGAAAGCAAATGATCAGGGAGATCTTTCACATTATCTATGTGGCTGACACTTGGGTCCTGTTCAGCCACAGCAATAATTTTTTCATCGGCTTCTCCGCGATCTACCATCTGCATCACACCAATCACTTTCGAAGGTATTAAACACAAGGGCACTACCGATACCTGCGTGAGCACCACAATATCAAGCGGATCACCATCGCCACCCAGGGTCTGGGGAATGAATCCATAATTCAGGGGATAGTACATGGAGGCATAGATCACCCGGTCTAATTTGATCAGACCGCTTTCTTTGTCAATTTCATATTTTGCTCTTGAGCCCCGGGGGATTTCAATTATGCCATTCACATAGGCTGGCGGGTCTTTACCAACTGCAACCTGGTGCCAGGGGTGTTGTATCATATCGAAAATAATTTTAGCAAAAACATTCGCAAACGATGACTGACAAATTACGAATGATCAAGCACAAATGAAGGGAGGTTAGATCAAATTTACACCTCACCCGTTTTCAGACTTCATTCTTTTTTCGGCTCTTCTTTTTTAATAGGCCGGATCTTCTCCCCTTCCTTTAGCCTTGTGGAAACCACCAGGAAAGGGCCGGTCACCACTTCCGTACTGTCACTCATTTCGGAGAGGATCTCAATATTATCGTAATCGCTGATACCGGTTTTGACCTCCTTCATTTTGGCGGTTCCATTTTCATTGACAAAAATGACCACCTTTGTTTCTTTCCCTGCCGGTGGTTGATTGTTCTGCGGTGTTTGACTCGCGTTACGGTTTGGAGGGCCATCCTGACTGGGCGCGTCTTTTAGCTGGTTGGGATTGCGTGTAGTTACCGCTGCTAAGGGCACCGCCAATACATTTTCCTTGCGCGTAGTAATAATATCAGCGCTGGCCGTCATACCGGGGCGGAAAGGAAATCTGTTGCCGGCTTTAACGAGATCCTGATAAGACGTATCCAGGATCAATATGCGCACTTCAAATTCAGTGATCGCATCGGCCGACGTTTTATCTTTAGCTGTGTTTGCGATCAAAGTGACCACGCCCTCAAATTCTTTGTCAGTACTCGCATAGGAATCCACATCAATAATTGCTGTGTCGCCGACGGAAACCCTGACAATATCATTTTCATTTACATCGACCCTGACCTCCATTACATTCAGGTCGGCAATACGCAGCATCTCCGTTCCTGTCATGGTAGCGGTTCCAACCACGCGTTCTCCTTTCTTCACGATCAATTTGGAAACAATTCCATCCATGGGCGCGATCACGGAGGTTTTGCGGAAATTTTCCCGCGCTTCCCTAACGGAGGCTTCCGTACTTTGAATAATAAATCTGGAAGCTTCAACCGATTTCTCTGCAGCCGTAACATCGGTTTTCGCTATTTCATAGTTCTGCTTCGCCATCTGCCAGTCAGCTTCCGAGATAACTTTTTCTTTCCACAGTGTTTCCTGGCGCTTGTAATCCTGCTCCGCGCGGATGAACTGCGCTTTGGACGCGTTCAGGTTCGCCTCCGATTGCGCAAGGTTTGCGCGCTGCTGGCTCAATGAAGCCTGCGCTCTTTGCAACTGACTTTCCCAGGTGTCGGGCCGGATCTTTACCAGAAGTTGTCCGCGCTTCACCGAATCACCTTCCTCCACCAGCAAATCTATGATCTCGCCTGAAACCTCGGGAGCAATCTTTACTTCGGTAACCGGTTGCACGGTTCCTGACGCACTAACCTTCTCGACAATGGTCACCCGCTTCACTTTTGCCAACTCAACTTCCAGCTCCTTCGGCTTGCCAATCCATCCCGCGGATTTGGCGGCAACGAGAAAAATAATAATGACCAATAATGCTCCAATGAGCATATAAATCATCTTGTTAGATTTTTGTTTTTGTTTTGCCATTGATTGGGGTATTAAAATCCGAGGGGTTTACCTTGATAGAAGTCGAGTACTTTTTTCCTGAAAATGAATTCGTATTTTCCGCGCGCCAGATCACTCCTCGCCTGAAAAAGATCGTTCTCCGCTACCTGATACTCCACGTAATTGGATGCACCTATGTCAAAACGTTGCTTGGCCATCCGATAGGCTTCTTCACGTGCCTGCACCTGCCGCAGGGAGGAGTTGTGGGACTTCGAGGCAGCAATAGCATTGTTGTAAGAGGTTTCAACGTTCTGCCTAAGGGTGTTGTCGACTTCGCGTGCTGTGATCTTAGCCTGTTCGTTGCTGATCATGGCGCGTTGTAAGTTTGACCGTGCGCTAAAACCATTGAAAATCGGGATGGATAATGTCAGGCTCACGGACTTATAAATATTGTCTTTCACCTGGTCGTTGAATCCATAGATCTCGCGGAAAGATCCGGTGGGCTGAAGCCCATAGATCGGGGCGTTGGTTCCCTGAACAAAATAGCCTGTCTCTGTCTGGTTGAATCCGCCATCGGGTACAAATCGTGTGGCGGATGAACTTGAATAATTGGTGTTGATCGATCCGCTAACACTCAACCGCGGATAGAGGTTACCTCGCACGGCCTTCACGCCATAGTAAGAACTTTCAATGCGCAATTTTGAACTTTCAATCTCAGGCATGGTGCCTTTTGCTATCAGATAAATTTCCTCACGCGTCTGGTCGAGTACAAGATCTTCAGTGCTGATCAGGGGTGTCTCAACCTCGAAATTGTCCGTGGCTGGACGTTGTAATGCCTGTTGCAATTGAAGCAATGACAAATTGAGAGCGTTCTCCTGATTGATCAGATTCAATTCATTGGTTGCCACCTGAGCATCCAGGTTCAATTCATCGGATTTAGGAAGAGAACCTGCTGCTACCAGTTTCTGCGTTCGCTCAAATTGTTGCTGGCTTGAAGAAAGCTGGAGCCTGGCATTTTCCACGAGCTCTTTATTGAAAACCACATTGACAAAAAGCGATATCACATTTAAGGATACATCATTTCTCGACTTTGCAAGATCCTGTTCTGATGCCTCAAGTTCCAGATTGGATTGTTTAATCGTATTTTGAATCCGGAAACCGTTAAAAAGGGTAACACCGCTACTCGCTCCAAGGCTGGTGAAACCATTGCGCTGGGAAGAAACAAACTGGTTGGTAACAGGATCTATACCACGACCCCAGTTATAACCATATGAACCCTGGGTGTTGGCTGATGGCAACATCGCTAATTTTGATTGACGCTTATCTATACTACTCAATTCAACATCAAGTTCACTTCTCTTCACCTGCAGGTTATTGGCCAGCGCATAGTCAACACACTCACGCAGCGTCCAGAATGCATCTCCGGCAGTAGTATCTGCTTGTTGCGCCAGGGTGTTAAACCAGATAGAAAATAAAAAAAAGATGAGTAGGACTTTTGCTTTCATGCTAACGATCTATGTCAGGTATATAAATGATTTCCTTTATCCAGTTGAGACTGTGCAGATATTGCAGCGTTATGGGCTTTAGCCCGGAGTCCATTTCAATTACCAGGCAGGCAATATCATTCTTTCCTTTACGGGACACTGACATCGTAGCGATATTGCAATCGTCGTGAGCCAGTACACCCGAAATAAAAGCAATACTTCCCTTCACATCTCCGGCAGTGATGATCAGCGTGTGAAGACTCGCGCTGAAATCACCTTTAAATCCATTTACTTCGGCAATATTGATCAATCCTCCACCTTTGCTTTCCGCGAGAACCTCAATCGTCTTATTGCCTTTCTTTAAAGTCAGCTTGATCGTATTGGGATGCAGTGCAGAAGCATTTCCAATGGATTTGAAATTAAACTTCAGACCTTCCGTTGGAGCAATTTCCAAGGCATCTTTGATGCGTTTATCATCAGTTTTATAATCCAGAAGACCGGCAATAATTGCCCGGTCGCTTCCATGGCCTTCATACGTCCGGGCAAATGAATTATAAAAAATGATGTCCGCCTGATCCGGCTTATCCCCTAAAAGTTTTCGGGCCGCACGCCCGATCCGTACAACCCCGGCAGTGTGGGAGCTTGAAGGGCCTATCATGACCGGTCCGATCATATCAAAAACACTGCTTTTCTCTGCCATTTGGGTTCAATACGCAATCTGTCGACAAAAAGATGTGAAAGTTACAGGAATTGTGCGCGTAAAGTTAAAGTTTAGACTGGAATATTGTCCCAAGTCGATAGTCCATGGTCCATAGTCCACAGTAAATGGTCACGGCTGAATGATTAACGCTGGCCACAAAGTGAGTACGTTCGCAAAGATCCGAAATGCAGGTTTTTACTGAACTGTTAGTCCATAAACTATTTTTATATATTTAGCAAAAAACGGGTTAAATCCCAGGAAAGAGCTGAAAATATTGGAGTCAAGAGAACCCGGGAGAGAGCGAAAATTGTCAATTGCTCAATTGCCTGCCCGATTAAGCTTAGCGCAGGCGGGCCAAATTGAGCAATTGTTTTTTAGACGGCAATAGGAGCTTTTATAGAAGGATGAGCCTGGTAGTTCACAATTTCAAAATCCTCAAACTCGTATTCAAAAATGGAGGAGGGTTTGCGTTTAATATTCAACCGAGGCAGTGGATACGGATCCCGTGAAAGCTGTAGATTGGCTTGTTCCAGATGATTGGTATAGAGATGAACGTCTCCCCCAGTCCACACAAAGTCACCGGGTAACAGATCACATTGCTGTGCGAACATGTAGGTGAGTAAGGCATACGAAGCAATATTAAATGGCACTCCTAAAAAATAGTCGGCGCTGCGCTGATAGAGCTGGCAAGACAATTTGCCATCGGCCACATAAAACTGGAACAGGGCATGACAGGGAGGTAGCGCCATTTTATCGACCTCCGCCGGGTTCCATGCAGTAACGATATGTCGTCGCGAATCCGGTTTCTGTTTTATTTGTGATACCACCTGAGAGATCTGATCGATAGACCTGCCGCCCGGCGCCGGCCAGCTTCTCCATTGATGTCCGTAAACCGGGCCGAGTTCTCCGTTTTGGTCAGCCCATTCATCCCAGATAGAAACACCGTTGTCTTTGAGGTATTTGATGTTGGTATCTCCCTTCAAAAACCAGAGAAGCTCATAAATTATAGAGCGGAGATGAAGTTTTTTCGTCGTGATGAGGGGGAAACCTTCAGAAAGATCAAACCGCAGCTGCCTTCCAAACAGCGAAAGAGTACCGGTGCCTGTGCGGTCAGTTTTGCGCGATCCGTTGTCACGGATATCCTTCATCAAATCGAGGTATTGCTTCATTGTCGCTGTTATGAATATTTGGCAAAGATAAGGGATTTGGGAATTTGTTGCTGGCAAAATAGTGAATTGTGAATGGTGAGTGGTGAGTTAATGCGTGCGTCAGCTTGATCTTTCGCTTTACTCACATCTGGCTTTTCGTCCAAGACATGAAAAGTGGCAGTCCCTGCAGTCCCTATCCTCAAGCACGAGCCCCCTCACAACTCCAAAGGAGTCCTATGGACTGGCTATTCACAATCCAATGCAGGTAAATAAAAAAATCCCGGTTTCCCGGGATTCTTTATTACAAATATCGCAAGTTTCTTAAAGAGATATCTCCCGTGTAACACCATTAGTGGTAACGGTGAAAGCCCGGTCGCAGGTTCCATCACCAAAATTGATTGTGATTTCTTTTGTGCCGTTGATGGTGTATCTTTTAACTCCCTGAACGGCAATTCCACAATGGCGTTTGTAAACCAGATCCTCAAGCAACATCATAGAATACTCCCTTCCACTGCGGGTCGTTCCGGAGGCGGTACTGGTATTTTCTATCCGAAGATTATCGTTTATCGGATTTTCTTCGCGAACCCATCGCCAGGTGATATTGGATTCACGTGTGGCGAACTTTTCATCCGAAAAAGTGGCCCTTCCGTTTGCAAGAACAACATTGAAACGGGGTGCATCGGAGGTGCTGTTCTGAACGTTGGTAAGCGTACGGGTACCTTCCAGTTTTACATCGTTCATGTAATAATTCTCAGTAGTTGTTACAACCGTTGATTGTGGCATAAATCTTTTACCATTGTAAGTAAAGATCAGTTTACCCTTGCGCACATTTCCTTTGAGATCAGTGCAACCTGAAGTACCGAAGTCGATAGTCAAAACTCCTCTGGGAGCTTCCACGGTGGAACTTGCGTCGGATTCTATGGTGACAACAATTCCGTCGCAGTTAAGCCTGTGGTCTTCAATGCTGATAGAGCCTGAAGTTCGTCCGCTGCTGTACTCTGTGTCGGAAGGTGATTCAATGGCAATTCCGGCCATGTCATCAAGGTCCTGGAAATACCCTTCGGTAACGGCTTCTTCGGTAATATCCGCAGTATCCTGAATAGTCAGGCGTTCTTCTTCCTCTTTACAGGATGAAACGCCCAAAAATGAGGCTATCAGGGCGAAGGCGGAAAATTTTAATACGTTTTGTTTAAGCATCATATGCTAGTTTGTTTGGTTTATTGTTGGTTAGATTGACCTTTTAAACAAAGGTTTAAAGATACAAAGCAAAATTTTTCACACATTTAAGTCGTTTAAAAGGCCATATGGTAACCACCTACGTAAGATATTTCGCATTTATTCTCTGTTTTTCGGGCGTTTTAAGCGCTTTTGGTCAATCCCAGATAAAAATTGCGAAGCTTAAATACAATGGCGGAGGAGACTGGTACGCCAATAAGACCGCTTTGCCAAACCTGATAAAATTCTGCAATCAGGAACTGGGCATGAATATTCACCCCGAGGAAGATGTGGTCGATGCCGGAAGCTCAGATATCTTCTTATACCCTTATGTATATATGACCGGCCACGGCAATGTCGTATTCTCGGATACAGAAGCAGCTAACCTGCGGAAGTACCTGATTGCGGGCGGTTTCCTGCACGTCGATGATAATTATGGACTGGATAAATTTATTCGCCTGGAATTAAAAAAAGTTTTTCCTGAACTCGAACTCGTGCAAATCCCCTTCGACCATCCTATCTATCACCAGAAATTCAACTTCCCCAAAGGACTGCCCAAGATCCACGAGCACGATGCGAAACCCGCACAGGGTATGGGACTGATCTATCAGGGAAGACTCGTCGCCTACTACTCCTTCGAATCCGACCTCGGCAATGGTTGGGAGGACCAGCGCATTCACAATGATCCCGAAGAAAAACGCCAACAAGCCCTGCGCATGGGGGCGAATATTATTGCGTATTGTTTTACAGAGTCCATGTGAGTGGGTTGGTGCGGACCGCCCGACTCGTTATTTTCTATATGAATAAGTGGAAAGATGAGGGGGCCAAAGATCCCGGCCAAAAGAAACATGCGCAAAAACCTGAAGCGCGTTTCTTTCCGCAAGAACAGAACATAGAAAGCCAGGATCATGAGCAACCCCAGGTTGGCTTCAATGATGTAATTTAATGTTGCCGTCATAGTGTAAAAGATCTAAAATTCTTGGTATACTTTGTTTTGTCAGCCCGATATTGGCCCTGTTAGATAGTTGAGACAGGCATTCATCGCTTGTCGTTTTTAAGTTCGCGCAGTAATTTTTCAATGTCGGCGGTATTCATTTTATGTTCTTTGGCAAAGAAGGATACCAGGTTCTGAAATGATCCGTTGAAATAACCCTTGATCATGTTGTTCAGATAAAATTTGGTGTAGCGATCCTTGCTTACCAGGGGATGATACTCGTGGGTTTTTCCGTAAGCTTTGTGTCCGATGAACCCTTTTGTTTCGAGAATTCTGACGATGGTGGAAACTGTATTGTACGCCGGTTTGGGTTCGGGCATGTGTTCGATGATATCTTTTACAAACCCTTTTTCAAGCGTCCACAATATCTGCATGACCTGGTCTTCCGCCCGGGTGAGCTCTTTGAGATCTTTCATTGCTACTATGTATTTAGGTATGAAACTAAATGTTTAGTTAATAAAAGTCAAGAAAAACTAAAAATATTTCTTCTCTATGGAGTTGCGGTGGGTGAATGGTGAATAGTGAGTGGTGAATTAGGGCGTGCGGCTACTTTGCCTTCACATTGTCCTTCTTTCTGTGTTAAAAGAATGAAGATTAACGACTAAGGATGTCGAAATGAACCAGGAGTATCCGATGAGTCGCAGGAATTATTCACGACTCGCAATTAACCATTCACAAAAAACGTGGCAGAAATTAATCAATAACTTTTGCTATCGTCGAGTTTTCGGACGAAGCCCGTAAACTCTCCGAAGCTTCGCAAACTGAAGATAAGGTCTTCACTGTCGTGGAACACCAACCCGAGTTTCCGGGTGGATATGATGCGATGATGGAATTTATCCGTGCGAATATGCGGTATCCCGCCGAGGCGCGAATGATGGGAATAGAGGGAACAGTGTACACATCCTTTATTGTTGAACTCAATGGAGCTGTATCCTCAGTGAATACCATCCGCGGCATTAGCGAGTCTTGCGACAACGAAGCCAAAAGGGTACTTGCTTTATTTCCAAAATGGATTCCCGGCAAACAGAGCGGCAAACAAGTCAGGGTGAGGTTTGTAATGCCGATAAAATTTAATTTAAATAATAAGTAAGGGGGAGAGAACGTCGTCGTAGATTCCAGCTCCATTCCATTGCTCCTGCATCTTCCTTGAAGGTAGCACTTCAAAGTACGGTGGTTGAGCTGTTCCAAAAGTCGCGGTTAATTAAGAGATTTTCCCCGAACCCGCAGCGTCCTCGAGACGAGAGACACTGCGGAGGCGTGTTGTAGTTGAGCGCTCCCTGGGCACGTAAAGGATTTGAGCATGTCCTCGCAGAGTCTCCTGCCTCAGGGACTCTGCGGTTTCGAAGCATGACAGTGCTCCGAACAAAGGTCAGGAACTTCGTTACTTCTTCAAAAATATCTCCGCGAGCTTCTCATCCAGCGCAGCGCCCCTGAGATTTTTTGCAATGATCACGCCGTTGGGGTCGAGCAGCAACGAAAATGGGATGCCGGTAATATTATAGGTCTTGGCGGCTTCCGATTGCCAGTATTTCAGATCGGACACATGTGTCCATGTGAGATTATCCTGTTCAATGGCCTGTAGCCAATCCGCTTTGTTGCGATCAAGTGAAACACCGAAAACGGTGAACCCTTTGTCCTTATATTTCTGAAACGCGCGCACAACATTCGGGTTTTCCTGCCTGCATGGGCCGCACCACTTCGCCCAGAAATCCAGCAGAACGTATTTGCCCTGCATGGACGACAATGTCACAACTTTTCCTTCCGGATTTGGAAGGGCGATCTCCGGAGCCTTCTGACCCACGGCGGTGAGTTTCATTTTATTTACGTAGTCAACAAAATTTGCAGACTCGGAGTAATTCGGCCATTCTTTTTTTAACTTATCAGCCACCTGCTTGTAGGTATCGTAATACTGGTCCTTATCAATGATATTGGATTGCAGAAGATGGATCACTGCCAGGCTGGGAGATTCTTTTACCATCAAGGCGGCGATCTGATCGGAATACTTCTTGACTATCTGCTGGTATTTCATTTGTAACTCCTGGACCTTGGCCTGATCCTTCTTTTGCGTCGCCACTGTAAATTCCTGATTCAAGTGCTCCACGGCGGGATCACTGTTTATACTGCCCTGTAATCCCTGAACCTGCTGGATGAGGGCGATGTCGGGCGAACCACTGATATCTACAAATCCCTGTTGACTATTTCCGTCGACATTAACTTCAATGTCGGTTTTATCGAGAATGACGCTCAACATCTGCTTGTTATAGAAATTCAACTGGTAATAGCCCGGTTCATTCATTTTTATTTTTTTCGCGAAAGTGTAATTACTTTTCAGCTGAATAGTATCCTGCCATCCCGGAGCACCGTTCTTGATTTGCGCAATGCTGATCTGACCGGTCTGCGGATAACCCACCTTTCCACGAATAGTGACGTACCAGCTTCCATCATCAGCTTGCTGCTCTTCTTTCCCGTTCGTTGAACAGGATAAGCACAAAGCCAAAAGCAATAAGCTGTAAGCTTTAAGCTTTAAGCTGGGGACAGTCCGGTTTTTGTTCGATTGTGCCATTGTAGACAATGCTTTTTTGTTTCTTATATCCTGTAAATTTAACATAACAATTTCCATTACTTAAAACTTACAACTTATTACTTTACAGCGTTAAGCCTTTCCGTCAGGAGCTCGTTCGCCACTTTGGGGTCGGCTTTGCCTTTGCTGCGTTTCATCACTTCCCCCATAAACATTGCCACGATTCCTTTTTTACCGCTTTTATACGCTTCAACCTTTAAAGGGAACTCTTTAATGACTTCTTCAATGATAGGTAAAATGGAACTGTGATCACTTTCCTGGATCAGATTCAATCGCTGTGCCACTTCCTGAGCGGACGAATGGGGGTGTTTTAATAATTCAGGGAAAAGCCGTTGCGAAGCAATTGTAAAACTGACTTTTCCTTCTTCCACCAATGCGATCAACTCAGCCAGCTTTTTCGGAGCCAGGGGAAAATCACTGGCGGAAAGATTGAATTCATTTAAGTGGGATTTGATCGGTCCCATCACCCAATTGGAGGCAGCTTTAAAGTTTCCGGTGTGTTCACATACACTCTCAAAATACAAGGCGACATCCCTCGAATCCGTTAATACCTGGGCGTCATATTCCGGAAGATTAAATTGCTGCACATACTTCTGAAATAACTCACGCGGTAAAGCCGGCATGGATGCGCGTATACTTTCAAGCCATTCCTCCGAAACAATCATTGGGCTGAGATCCGGGTCGGGGAAATAGCGATAATCGTTTAACTCTTCTTTGGTACGCATACCAAAAGTTTTTCCAGAGCCTGCATCAAAGGTCCTGGTTTCGGAAGGTATCACTTTTCCATTTTCAATTTCAGTGATCTGCCTTTCAATTTCGTGGTCGATGGCGCGCTGTACATTTCTGATGGAATTCATATTCTTCACTTCGACCTTTCTGCCAAATTCTTTCGCACCCTTCAACATGACCGAGACGTTGGCATCACAGCGCAGTGATCCCTCTTCCATGTTGCCATCACAAATATCCAGATAGCGCACGAGCTTCCTGATCTCCGTCAAAAGAGCGTATGCTTCTTCTGACGAGCGAAGACACGGTTCTGTTACAATCTCTATCAACGGAACGCCCGCACGGTTCAGATCTACCTGCGTATCGCTTTCATGAGGAAAGTGAATGGACTTCCCCGCGTCCTCTTCCATGTGGATGCGATTCAGCTCCACGTTGCTTTCTCCTGCTTTTGTATTGATCGTTATGAATCCGCCTTTGCAGACAGGTGTACGATCCTGGGTGATCTGATAACCCTTCGGGAGGTCTGGATAAAAATAATTTTTCCGGTCGAAGATATTAAACCGGCTTATTTCACAATGGCAGGCTAAACCCATTTTGATGGCGTACTCTACCGTCTTCCTGTTCAGTTTAGGCAAAGTTCCGGGGTGCGCCAAAGAAATCACACTGACGCTGGTATTCGGCTCGCTTCCAAAGACTGCAGAATCTGAATTAAAGATCTTGCTTTTCGTCAATAGCTGAGCATGGACCTCCAGCCCGATCACCGCAACATATTTTTCCTTAATTGATTTATCCATTTTCTGAATTACATCTTGATCATCTCTCTGGCTTTCTCTAAAACCTTATTCAATCCATCTAGGTTCTTGCCTCCGGCAGTGGCAAAGAACGGTTGCCCTCCACCTCCTCCATCGATTTCCCTGGCAAGCTCTTTGACCATATTTCCAGCATGGAATTTTTTTGACTGCATTAGTTTTTCGCCGATCATCACTGTAACCTGCGGTTTGTGGTCGACGTCGGCGGCCAGGATCAACAACAGATCATCAAACTGGTTGCGCAGCGCATAGGCAATGTTTTTTAAAGAATCCGCATTAGGCACCGTTACTTTTTCCAGAATCAAAGTGTGCCCATTGCTTTTAACGGCCTTAAGAGCCAATTCATTTTTTATCTGGTTAGCGCGTTCCCCGTGAAGAATCTCGAGTTTTTTCTCCAGCACGTGTTTTTCGTCAGCAAGATTTTTCAGGGAGGTTATCACATCCTTGGGATTCTTTAGGAGGCGTTTTACTTCATCAAGCAATCCAAGCTCGGAACCCACATATTTTTCGGCAGCTTCACCGGTAATCGCTTCAATTCGTCTGACACCCGCCGCGACTGAACTTTCAGAAATGATCTTAAACAGTCCAATGTTACCAGTAGCCAGTACGTGGGTTCCGCCGCAAAGTTCCACTGAAAACCGGGGGTCAAATGTTATCATCCTCACAAAGTCTCCATACTTTTCACCAAAAAGCGCCATCGCACCCAGGGCTTTGGCTTTATCAATAGGCACATTTCTTTTTTCATCCAGTCGGATATTTTCACGGATCTTCCTGTTTACAATCTCTTCCACCCGCTGAACTTCGCCAGGAGTCATTGCTGCGAAATGTGAGAAATCAAAACGGAGAATGTCGGCATTGACAAGGGATCCTTTTTGTTCCACATGTTTTCCTAAAACCTGTCTGAGGGCGGCATGTAACAAATGTGTAGCCGAGTGGTTGTTCGTTGTGGATTCGCGTTTCGGCTTGTCCACCGTTGCCTGGAAACTTCGCTGAAAATCCGCGGGCAGAGTCTCGGTGAGATGAATGATCAGTTCATTTTCTTTCCTGGTATCAAGAATGGCTATTTTTTCGCCATCTCTTTCAATATAACCCGTATCACCGACCTGGCCGCCGCTTTCGGCGTAAAATGGAGTTTTGTCAAACACGAGTTGACAGAGCTCCCTGTTCTTTTGTTTTATCTTCCGGTATCTGACAATGCGAACGTCTGAAGATAAATGATCGTATCCGATGAACTCCGTTTTTTCATCTTCGCCAACTGCCACCCAGTCGCCGGTTTCTTTAACGGCATCTGTTTTAGATCGCAGTTTCTGTTTTTCCATTTCTTTTTTGAAACCCGTTTCATCGACGGCAATTCCCCGTTCACGGGCAATCAATGAAGTAAGGTCAAATGGAAATCCAAAAGTGTCATACAATTCAAAAGCGCATTCCCCAGGCATTTCACTTTTAAAATTTTCCAAAGCTTGATCAAACGAATTGAAGTCGTTTTTAGCTAAAGACTCAGTTAATTTCTTAACTATTGATTCTGTTTGAAATAGTCCTTCCGGGGAAAAGTTAGATTCATCGCTTTCCTTCAACAATTCTATTTTAGCTTCTCTATCTTCATTTTTAATTAACCTTTCTTTTTTGATAAATTCCCCATGTGAATTGAAGAATTTTTCCAAATGCTCCATCCCATTATCAAGCGTCCTTAAAAAAGCACTTTCCTCCTCAAACACAACTTTACTCACGAAGTCCTGCTGAGCGTATAATTCAGGGAAAGCTTCGCTCAATTGTTCTCCGAGCACGGGGACAAGATGATATAAGAACGGATCCTTAAAATTCAGGAACGTAAACCCGTATCGCACAGCTCTCCTCAATATTCTTCTGATGACGTAGCCAGCGCCGGTATTGGACGGCAGCTGTCCATCCGCGATAGCGAAAGAGACCGCACGTACGTGATCGGCCATCACACGCATGGCGATGTCAGTCTGCTCTGATGCTTTGTAAGCGACTCCGGCCGCGCGGCTGATAAAATTCAATAAGGGGCTAAAGACATCCGTGTCGTAATTAGATGTCTTTTTCTGAATGGCCATGCACAGGCGTTCAAAGCCCATACCGGTATCTACATGCTGGGCCGGAAGTTTCTCAAGCGAACCATCAGCCTTGCGGTTGAACTCCATAAATACCAGGTTCCAGATCTCTACAACCTGGGGATGACCGGTATTCACCAATGTTTTGCCCGGAAGGTTTGATGCTTCCTCATCGGGCCTGAGATCAATATGTATTTCGCTGCACGGTCCGCACGGACCCATCTCTCCCATTTCCCAGAAATTGTCTTTTTTATTGCCCCTCAGGATCCTGTCTTCAGGGACGATATTTTTCCAGTAATTGAATGCCTCTTCATCGAGGGCGAGTTGTTCTTTAGCATCGCCTTCGAAGACCGTGACATACAATCTTTCTTTGGGTAATTTGTATTCTTCCGTCAGTAATTCCCAAGCCCATTCTATCGCTTCTTTCTTAAAATAATCACCAAACGACCAGTTGCCCAGCATTTCAAACATCGTATGGTGATAGGTGTCGATGCCGACTTCTTCGAGGTCATTGTGCTTGCCGCTCACCCTCAGGCATTTTTGAGTGTCGGCAATCCGGCTGCTTTTAGGCCTGGTGTTGCCCAGAAAGTTGTCTTTGAACTGGACCATGCCAGAATTGGTAAAAAGCAGGGTGGGGTCGTTCTTCAACACCAGGGGAGCGGAGGGCACGATCAGGTGACCTTTTCCTTCAAAAAACGATAAAAACCTACGTCTTACAGATCCCGAGTCCATCTCAATACAGTTTTAAGCGACAATTAGTACTTTTTATTTATATTAGCCAGCTCATCCCGTTGCGTATTTACCATCGCAGGGGGATAACAAGCCACAAAAATAATCGCAGTTGAGGGAGAATACGCGGAAAGCGCTGTTTTTTTTCTGGCCTGACTAAATAACCTGAAGTACACAACTGCGGATCGATGCGTTATACAACCTATCGTTACAACAAAGACACATGCCAATACGAGCGTGTGAAGCTCAATGCCAAAAATATCCTTTGGTATTGCCTTGGTCTTGCGGTGACTGCATCGTGTATGCTCCTGGGGATACTGCTCCTGCACGATCTCGTAGTAAATAGCGATAATGAAAAAAACCTTCGAAAGGAAAACAGGGCGTTGAAGCAACATCATTCGATACTCTCTGCCCAGCTCAATGAACTTCAACCTGTTTTGACTTCTCTTCAGAACAAAGACAGGATCCTCCACAACAGATTTTTTGGCTCGCAACCTGCTCCGCCCGCGGAAGCGGTGGATCGCGCATCCAAAGAAAAACTTCTGCTTGCAGATGCCGATGCATTTCGGAAACAGGTGTCTTCTATTAAAGAGACTTCCCAACATCTGATAAAGAAATCCTCAACATCCAATCAATACTTCGGGGTGGAACTGGATTTAGAGAAAGACGACATGTCGCTGATCAACTCCCTGCCTACCCTGCAGCCGTTCAAGCCATGGCAATCAGACAGGTTGATTTCCGGTTTTGGAATGCGGGTAAATCCGTTTCATAAAGGTTTATATGAACACCTCGGAGTTGATGTTGCAATGACCAGGGGAACACCTGTCATCGCCACTGCGCCCGGCGTGGTTCTGCAGTTAAAACGCAGCGATCTGCAGGCGGGCTATGGAAATTACATTGAAATTGATCATGGTCAGGATGTAATAACCCGTTACGCCCACCTGGAAGATATACACGCCCGGTTTGGGGCAAGGGTCGCAAAAGGAGAAGTGATTGGGACAGTGGGCACCAGCGGCGGCTCTATTGCTCCACATCTCCATTACGAGGTTTTGCGGAAGGGGAAAAATGTAGATCCGGTAAGATACATGGTCGAGGGACTTACCAGTGAGGAACATCACCAGTTAACTATTATGAGTCATCAGCAAAACCAATCGTTAGACTAATGGCAAGGACTCAATTCCGGTATAACGAAAAAACTTGCAGATACGAGCCTTTCTACGTAAAAGGGAAAGTCCTGCGAAACCGGATGCTGATGTTCCTGACTTTATCGCTTACCCTGGCCGTGGGATCCTACTTCTACCTGCTGAAGTACATTCCTTCTCTCGATGAAATATTTTTAGCCGAAGAAAACCAGCGGTTAAAAATCGAATGGGATATTCTGCACGACCAGATTGATGATGCAAATCAGAAATTGCTGACGCTGATTGAGAAGGGCGACCACAATTACCGTGTCATCCTTGATTCCGAACCGCTCGACACCAGTATACGCGAAGCAGGTATTGGAGGTAGTGAAAAAATCAATACATCGCAGCTGGCAGATTTTCCTTTCGTCTTAAAAGAATACCTCATCTTCGAAAAATTAAAGCATCAGCTGGATGTTGAAATGCAATCTTATGACGAGATCGCAAAGATGTTCGAACGAAAAAGTACCATGTGGGCCTCAAGACCTGCTATTCAACCCGTGAGCAATAAGACCTTGACACATCTTCACGCTACTTTCGGTGAACGTTATCACCCGCTTCTCGGATATGTCAGGGATCACAAGGGGCTGGACTTCACCGCAGAGATCGGTACGCCAGTATATGCTACCGGCGATGGAGTAGTTAAATCCAGATACTTTTCAGGAAGTTTTGGTAACGTGATTTTTATTAACCACAATTTCGGTTATGAAACCCGGTATGCACACTTGTCGGGGTTTAATGCTAAGCTAGGGCAAAAGGTAAAAAGGGGTGAGATCATCGGTTTTGTGGGCGATACTGGTCTTTCCCGCGGGCCCCACCTGCATTATGAAGTACTTTATAAAGGCCTGCAGATCAATCCGATCAATTTCTTTCAGCGCGACCTTAGCAACAAGGAATATGAAAAATTGGTTGAGGAAGGAAGCAAGAATAGAGAATCCCTCGACTAAATATTTTCATTTTTCTGAATTCTCCTTTTCTTTGCACTCCAATTTATTGCTTTTTCATGCGGGTTGTATTGTTAGTGTGGTGCTGTATCCTTTCCATGCCTGTTTTTGCGCAGGAAAAGCAGAATCTTCAGGTTAATTCAGATTCCTTATCCAATATAAATAGAGATACCCTCTCGATTCAGGGACGAGTATCAGCCGCCTCAGGTAATGATACGCTTACTATAATTGGTGTGGGCGATATCATGATGGGTACTAACTACCCTGAAGACAGATTACCTCCTGACGATGGGAAATTCCTGTTGCATGATGTTGCTCCGGTGCTTCGCAATGCCGATGTCACATTCGGCAACCTGGAAGGAACCTTACTGAATGAAGGAGGCACTCCGAAAAAATGCAAAGACCCAAAAGTCTGCTACGCCTTCAGGTCCCCGGTTACTTATGTGAAAAATCTTGTGGATGCCGGTTTTGATCTGATGAGCCTCGCAAACAACCACGCCGGTGATATGGGCGATGAAGGTCGCGATACCACAATGACCACACTCATCAACGCCGGTATACTTCATGCGGGACAGTTGTCCATGAAAACCGCCATCCTGGTAAGAGACAGCATTAAATATGGCTTGGCAGCGTTTGCTCCAAATACCAACTGTGTGCCTATCAATGACCTGGAAGGAGCGCGAAATGTTGTTCTTCAACTGGATTCACTGGTAGATATCATCATTGTTTCATTTCACGGCGGGGCAGAAGGGGCCAAATTTCAGCATGTGCCCAGGACACATGAAATTTTCTACGGCGAAGACCGGGGTGACGTTTATGAATTTGCTCATTCTCTGATAGATGCCGGGGCCGACATTGTTTTCGGACATGGACCACATGTAACCCGGGGCTTGGAAGTATATCACAAACGGTTTATTTCCTACAGCCTTGGGAATTTCTGCACGTACAAGGGTATCAATGTGGCGGGCATAAATGGGCTGGCACCTATTATTAAGGTTTTTACTAACCCTTCAGGAGAATTTTTAAAGGGTGAAATCACACCCACAGTTCAATCGCATGCCACCGGGGTGAAAATAGACACGGAAAAATCCGTAATAAAAATTATTCAGGAACTTTCTAAAAAAGATTTTCCGGAATCAGAAATTCAGATTGACGATAATGGTTTAATTACTTATCTTGGACAGTAACATGGCGTATAAGGAAAAAGAAATCGAAAAGCTTTACTACTCCATCGGAGAAGTTGCTGAAATTTTTACAGTTGCCCCCTCCCTTATCCGTTTCTGGGAGTCTGAGTTCGACCTGATCAAGCCAAAAAAGAACCGGAAAGGCAACAGGCAGTTCACTAAGGAAGACATCGATAATGTTCGCACGATTTATCACCTCGTAAAAGAGAAAGGCTTTACACTTCAGGGCGCCAAAGAAATGTTGCGCAATGATTCCCAGGCTGTAAAAGATAAAATGGAAATGCTCGACTCCCTGCGCAATGTGAGAAAATTCCTCGTCGAACTTCGCGAAAACCTCCACTGAGCTTTTTAGAAAGCAAGAAAGACGAATTATCACAAAATAAGAACATAGCAATATTGCCTGCCAGCCGAAGCTTTAGCGCAGGCTGGTCAATTGCCTAATTGCACAATTGCCAAAATTTATTTCCGGATGGATCAGACCCGTCTCTCTCTTCTCGCCCTCCATTTTATTCCCGGCATTGGTGATTATTTGATCAGGCAGCTGGTAAGCTACTGCGGCTCGGCAGAAAAAGTTTTTAAAATCCCCCGAGGAAAATTACTGAAGATACCAGGTATCGGAGCCGTTACCGCTGAATCGATCATTCAGGGGAAACCATTCTCCCTTGCAGAAAAAGAATTGCGGAAAGCTGAAAAAGAAAATGTCGAGCTCCTGTTTTTTACTGACAAAAAATATCCTTCCCGGCTAAGGCAGGTGAACGACGCCCCTACCATGCTTTACGCCAAAGGGAATATGGACCTGGAGAATCCAAAAACAGTCGCCATCGTTGGTACACGGCAATCAACGGCTTATGGTAAAGAGTGCGTAGAACAACTCGTAAAAGACTTGATACCACATCAGGCGCTGATCGTAAGCGGGCTTGCATACGGCATCGACATTCATGCACACAAACAGGCTGTAAAAAATCATTTACCTACCGTGGGGGTTATGGGCAGTGGCATGGATGTGATCTACCCCTCAGCTCACGGAGAGGTTGCTGCAAAAATGATGGAGCTGGGAGGACTGCTGACAGAACATCCCTTTGGAACGCAACCCGATGCGCATAATTTTCCCGCAAGGAACAGAATAGTAGCGGCATTGTCCGACGCGATCATTATAGTGGAAGCCGCTGAAAAGGGCGGCGCGTTGATCACTGCCGATATCGGCAACAGTTACAATAAAGATGTTTTTGCTTTTCCAGGAAACGTTAAGCAAAGTCATTCTGCCGGATGCAACAATCTGATCAAATCAAATCGCGCTCACCTCATTACATCCATCAGGGATCTTCAGTATATAATGAACTGGGACATCGGAGTGAAACCTGTCAAACACGAGCCTGTGGTTCTTGAAGGTTATGAGCCTAATGAACAGCTCATTATTAAAACGCTGCTGGAGAATAACAAACAACTGATGATCGACGCAATAAGCTGGAAAACAAATTTACCCATCAGCCAGATAGCATCATTGTTGCTGACTCTTGAGTTCAAAGGCATTATTTCCTCACTCCCAGGGAAAATTTACAAATTGACGAAATGGTGAGTGGTGAGTTGGCCCCTGCCGATTTATGATTTTGCATTTCAGGGCCTGGCCACTGCCACTTCTTTCGTGAGTCGTGAGTTGTCAGTGGTGAGACCCCACCTTTGGGAAAGGATTTGATAAATTAATAACATGAGGCTCCATTGCAGCCAAGGTTATTAGTTGTCTCCGCGGAGTCTCCTGTCTCAGGGACTCCGCGGCTTCGGAGCACCAACTTTCGGAGATTGGATGGGCATGTTATATGAAAGTGGGGCGTGCTGCTAAAGGTCGACCGAAAAACCCAGCGATGAAGTTCAAAACTCTAATACCCACCAGCAAACACCCTATCCGCGAACATCAACGCCTCACGAAAAGAATCCCTATCCAACCCCAACGAGATCTTTTCGTCTTCAAAAAAAGAAACGATCGTTTCCGTTGCAATATTTCCCACCAGCTCATCCTTGGCCATCGGACATCCTCCAAATCCGCGTAAAGCCCCATCAAATCTCCGACAGCCACCGCGATAGGCAGCCTCAATTTTATCGCGTGAAGTTTGGGGAGTGCAATGCAAATGCACCCCGATCTCCGTCTCTGGAAATTTCGTGGATATCGACGTGAAAAAAGATTCGATCGACGCACTTTCCGCCACACCAATGGTATCGGCCAATGATATCAAATCCGACCCTAACGTTATCAGGATATCGACAAACTGGGATACAAGGTTTACCTCGTACGGATCTCCATAGGGATTACCAAAACCCATACTGATATAGCTGACTAACTTCTTTCCGGATTTCTCGCAGATGTTCTTGATCTCTTCAAGCGTATTTAAAGCTTCAGGAATGGATTCGTTCGTATTCCTTTGCTGAAACGTTTCCGAAATAGAAAGTGGAAATCCGAGATAAGTGATGTTGGCATGTTGCGATGCTTCCTCCGCTCCGCGCTTGTTGGCAACGATCGCAAGCAATTTTGATTTGCTTCCCTTCAGGTCGAGCTGTTCGAGAACTTTGACTGAATCGGCCATCTGAGGTATCGCTTTGGCAGATACAAAACTTCCGAAATCGACGGTATCGAAGCCGACCTTTAATAGCTTGTTGATATACTCTATTTTATGCTGAGTTGGAATAAACCGGACTATACCCTGCATGGCATCCCGCGGACATTCGATGACCTTTACGGAAGCATTCATTTTTTGTGATGTAACCACAGCCTAATATTTCACAAAAAAGTGGTAAATAAAAGTTATAGAAAAAACGGAGCGATCAACGCTGCCTGATGCAGCTTAACTGCTGTTCTATTAAATATGTTATTTCCCCACGATTAAGGGGAAATTGAATAACGCTGCAATGCCCTTACCCGAATTTGGAGTGATACAAAAAGTAAACAGATTGGTTTATTCCAACTATCCTCCCAGGTTGAATAGATTGCTTCTCAAAACAATCTAATTAAAACCTCACCACCTGATTGTCCTTTTGGCGGGTTCAGTTTGCCTTTCTGCTAACTATGGATACTGTAAGGTTTACATAAAGCAATCAATGTAGCCTATAAGGCCGTGCCTGATACTCTCAACATTTTTTATGACCTTTAGCCGGAATTAAAGTTATTATGATCGCAGTTAAGGAAAATGTCGACCTCTTTGCATTCAATACCTTCGGCATACATTCGCGCGCGAAGTATTTGGTAACCGTTAAGTCGGTGGAAGAGGCGCAGGAAGTTTTTAAAAGTGATTGGTTTAAGTCAAATCCCACGCTGGTGCTCGGCGGAGGAAGCAATATCCTCCTGACAAAAGACTTTGACGGTCTGGTGATCAAGAATGAAATTGGTGGGATCTCCGCAGTAGAAGAAGATGCTGCAATGATCCGGTTAAAGGTTGGCTCAGGTGAGAATTGGCACCATTTGGTAATGTACTGTGTGGATCATGATCTCGGGGGAATCGAGAACCTTTCGCTCATACCCGGCACCGTCGGGGCGGCGCCGATGCAAAATATCGGTGCTTATGGTGTGGAGATACGTGAAGTTATCCACAATGTGGAAGCGATTGAAATGAAAACCGGCAAGTTAAGAAACTTCAGCCCCGAAGAATGTGCTTTCGGGTATCGCGAAAGTATTTTCAAGCAGCACCTGAAAGACCGGTACTTTGTTTCAAGTATTACTTTAAGTCTCACGAAAAAAGATCACCATTTCAATGTCAGCTACGGCGCCATAAAAGAGGTGCTGAAGGAGAAAAATGTAAAAGATCTCACAATTCGGGCAATAAGTGACGCCGTAATCGACATCCGGAGAAAAAAACTTCCAGACCCTTTATTGATCGGAAACGCCGGAAGTTTCTTCAAAAATCCGTCCCTCTCTCCGGAATTTTTTGAGGCCTTGAAAAAAAAATATCCAGGCATTCCGTCCTTCGCCGGAGAAAATAATCTTGTAAAAATTCCCGCGGCGTGGCTCATCGAGCAATGTGGATGGAAGGGCAAAACCCTTGATAACATTGGGGTTCACAAGCATCAGGCCCTCGTGTTAGTGAACTACGGAAACGGCGAGGGAAAAAAAATCTGGCAGCTAGCGATGGACATTCAATCAAGCGTAAAAGAAAAATTTGACGTCTTGCTCCAACCCGAAGTGAACGTGATATAACCCAAAATGCCTCGCTTCCCGATCAAAGCGTCCCTCCTAAAAATTCTTTAATCAAAAAAATTTTTTGCAAAATATTTTTGTGGATAAAAAAAATGTTATAACTTTTGGTATCGTTTAATAAAATTTTAAACTAAATTAAAAACGCTATGGCAAAATCAGCGAAGAAAGCAGCAAAGAAGTCTTCAAAAAAGACGTCTAAAAAGGCTGCTAAAAAGAAGAAGTAATTAGGTATAACCTAAAAACTTTTGCGAAGGGAAGTAAATCAGATTTACTTCCCTTTCGCTTTTTTGAAGTGTCATTCATCTCCACCTCCGGTAGTCTTCTGGCTTCCTGATGCCCTCGCTACTATATACTACAGACGTTTCGCAGGCCATGCATAGGCTCTTTTCATACGGTTGCACAAAATTTATGGGGAATCTTCTTGTCTTAACCCTACTTCACCCGTAACTTTCTTTGAATTACATTAAAATCAAAGACCATGGCAAAAGCAGCGGCAAAATCAACAGCTATAACAGGAACGAAGAAACCACGCGCCCCCCGTGCAACAGCCTCTAACAATAATATAGAGAAAGTATGTGAAGAAGCTCTGGGGAAACTTCAGGAACTAGGTATTGAAGACCAACTCCAACGCGACCTTCAGTGGTGTCTGGGAAGTTACAAGGCAGACCGCAACCCCGTTGGCCTGTACGGCACCGTTAAGCAAGCGCTGATGGTTTTGAAGAATGAAAAAGAAAAGAAGACCAAAGGTGTTACTTCCAAGCTCATTAATGACATTGAAAAGATCGTTAACGAACAACCTGACTAGATCATATGGGTGACATTGCCTAAATGCCCCTGATAGCGAATCACCTCAACGCCGAACTTGTTCAGAAAATCTACTCCTTCGTCTGCGGACAGACCCTTGTGTTCCGCGTACGACTTCAGGTAGATCACTTTCTTGATACCTACCGAATAAATGATCCTCGCACAGGCCAGGCAAGGTGAGAGCGTTATGTAGAGGGTGGCACCATCCACAGAGGACTTGTTCTTCACCGCATAAAGAATTGCATTTTGCTCCGCGTGGATGGCTAGAGAACAACCTCCTTTGGAATCGCGGGGGCAACCAGTAGCGGGCCACTCTTCATCGCAGTTGTGCGTTCCGGATGGCGGACCGTTATATCCGATGGAAATAATGCGCGTGTCCCTGGTCAGTACGGCGCCTACATGCTTTTTTATACAATGTGAACGCGTTGCCAGATTCACGGCCAGCTCCATATAAATATCATCAAATGCAGGACGAATCATGAAATGTAAAAATATTATATCGGGATAAGCAAACCGTACAAACTTACTGTCCCTGCCCCCTAAAACCTACAAGCTCTCCCAAATGAAATAATTTATCCCGTTCGAAGTGAAAATATTATCTTTAAGGCTGTATAACTATGAGAATATCCCTTTTTGCTTACCTGTTGCTGCTGGCACCCCAGTTCCTGAAGGCACAGGAAGTACTTAAACTCAGACCAAGTCCGCTGGCCATCACGAATGTGCGCTATAAAGACAATTATGTAAAAATTACCTACAGCCAGCCGCAAAAGAAAAACCGTGAAATTTTTGGCCACCTGGTCCCTTTTGGAGAGGTCTGGCGCACCGGAGCCAACGAGGCAACGGAGATCACGACAACAACGGATATCATGATCGAGACCATCATCCTGAAGGCTGGCACGTACTCACTTTTTACTGTCCCTGAAAAGGATAAATGGACCATCATCATTAATGCAGATGTTGGATTGTGGGGCGCCTATAACTACAACGTTCAAAAGGACATCTGGCGATTTCAGGTGCCTGTTCAGTCCACCGATAAAATATTTGAACCTTTTACCATTATTTTTGATCACCGGAATGATGTGGCAGACCTTTTGATAATGTGGGATAAAACCAAAGTTTTAATTCCGATAAAATTTATTAATTAACCTGTAATGTTAAAATTTAAACTGCTTTTACTCCTCATTACCACTGCTTTTGCAGTGCGTAGCCAGGACATTGCCGAACTTGAGCGCAGAAATGGATTTAAGGATCTCAAACTTGGTATTTCGATAGACTCCGTAAAAGGGGAAAAAAAATTCAAGAAAGAGTTCAAGGAACAAGGCGAATTCGTTTCAAAACTTTATACGGTTGAAGACCCTGAGTATGATAAGATCGGAGAAATTCCGATCAGCAAAATAGAAATCAAAACTTACAAAGACCTGGTTTATCAGATCCACGTTATAACCGACAAGGATCCTCGCCTTATGAAGGCCCTGGAATCTGTTTACGGGCAGGCCGATTATGACCTCAAAAAAGAAACCTATTTCTGGAAAGGTCAAACCCTTGTCTTAAAATTCAAATCATTCTCCCGGAACCAGCTGGAATTGATCTACAGCTCTTACCTCATCCTTAAAATGATGAAGGAGGACAAAGGAAAAAAAGTCGAGGATATAGCCGATGATTTTTAATTCTTAAATACCTTTACTTTAACGCCACATGAGCCTGTTCCCATAAAAGGGATAAATTAAATGGGCAATGACATTTTTCATCACCGTAAATTCTAACGTATGAGATACTACCCGATTTTCGTATTTACTATTTCGATCATGACACCAGGCTTTTCACAGGACCAACCCAATCCCAAAGACACCGAAGTTTGGGAACCGGAACCAAAAGTGATCACTCCGGGAAAAAGCCTTGCGGCCCCACCTTCGGATGCCATCGTTTTGTTTGATGGAAAAAATTTGGAGAATTGGGTGGATAAGGACGGCAAAACACCTAAGTGGACCGTTGCCGATGGAGCCATGACGGTTGCCAAAGGCACAGGCGTCGTGAAAACCAAACAGGCTTTTGGTGACATCCAACTGCACATCGAATGGCGAACACCCGCTAAAGTCGAGGGTGAAGGCCAGGGCCGGGGCAACAGCGGTATCTTTTTAAGCGAAAAATATGAATTGCAGGTGCTGGACTCCTATAACAACCGTACCTATTCCAATGGTCAGGCGGGCTCTATTTATAAACAATCCATGCCCATGGTCAATGCCAGTAAACCCCCCGGCGAATGGCAGGCCTACGACGTCGTCTTTATCGCACCGAAATTCAACCAGGATGGATCATTAAAAACGGCAGGAAGAATTACCGTTTTTCACAATGGCGTTCTGATTCACCATAACACGGAGATACAAGGCACCACGGAGTATAGAGGTAAACCGAAGCTTGTCGCACATGACAAAGGATCCATCATTCTGCAAGACCATGGGAATCCAACGAGCTTCAGAAATATCTGGGTGAGGGAGCTGTAGATCGGTTGTTGGTCGTTAGTTATTTGTGGCCGGGTCATTAATACTATTGCTTACCTTTTCGTTTTTTGTAAGAACGGGATTTTCAAGTGTCGAAAGCAATACGCGCCTCCTCCGCCTGCTAGCAGAGCAATTCCCGGTTGCATCGGCATATAAAAACGATTATCCCAATCAACAGTCGAAAGTGCGACTAAAGAGCAATTAGCGACGATCACTGCAACGGAAAAGTTTTTAATGGCTACATCAGAAGTATAACGAAAACCAAAATAAAACAGGGAGAAAATAATTAAGGTCCAAACAATTGTATAAGTGTTATGTAGTGTAGAGAAATAGGGCCTGGTTCCGGTAATCAGGTAGAATACTTTTAAAAACGCAGAGGCCGCGAAATGAACCGGGTTATTCCATGCAAAAAAAAGCATTTTCCCGGCGGGTGATTTTTCAGGGTCAGGGAACAGCAGATCAGAAGTATCAAGTCGCAGATTGTCCTTGTACAACGGTTGGCCTTCAATCGTATCCATGTAGGTAACGATATTTCCCTTCAAGTACTGCTCAGTAAAATCCCAGTAGTTGAACATCGATACCGCTCCCCAGAACGCAGTTATTCCAAAACAAACCAGGATCAAAACCTTTAAAAAAGGCCTTCTCGAAATGACTGCCCAGTGACGAGTGATTAAGAATGTAAAGGATCCAAAAATTATCAACACGCCCGTTGGACGTGTCAAGACGCAGAGCGCTAATAATAAGGTTAGTAAGGCATAATCTCTGAATGTATCCCGGAAGTAGGTCAGTTTGAATGTGACAAGACAAATAACACTGCAGGCTACCGATTCCGTCATTACTGCGGTGTTCCATTGAATGACGTCCCACCAGCATAAAAAAATGACAGCGGAAAATAAACCAGCGTTTTGATCCTTAAATACGCGGGAAGAAGCGTGGTACAAAGAAAAAGCTGCAACCCCCGATAAAATACATTGAAACAAAACAAAACCATGGACACCTTCTGCATGGACCCATCTAAAAAAGGCAATCAATAAAATTGGAACGGCATAAAATATCTGGTGAAACACTTCCAACCTTCCGGTCATCAGGAGAAAGTCAGCTCCTTTTATATACCCTTTTGCATCAAACAAGTCGGTCCGGATGCCGGAATAGAAATACAATACACCATGGACGATCAGCCAAAGAATGAACAGAAAATAAAGATGGAATCGCGTTATATGACCATTGTTCAATACCGTGTATTTTAATTCTTTACTTCGCGACCTACCTGTCACCAGTATTTCTTAACTCCAATTTCTTCAGTCTTTCGTCCAATTGAATTAAATGCAGTGTCAGCTCTTCAGTTTTTTCAAGTATAATGGTGCTCATCATGCCTACATCGATTCCTTCTTTCTCAATAACGTTCGCTGCCGGAACTTTGGGCAGATGACCGTTTTCGTGAATATATTTCTTTAAATCAGGAAGCGCCATCAGTTTATAGTTCTTATGAAACACGTAGTCAGGCCATCTGTTTGCCAATGCTACTGTGGCACCGGTCATGACGACCTTACCTTTTACAGATAGTGTGTATCCTGCTGCCATTTCCGAGGTTCCGATACTAAGTCCGCCGTTTCCATGACAAATAATATTTTCGCACAGATCCTGAGAAATCGTAATCGGTTTTTCAATTAACAATTCCGATGAGGGACAGTTGTCGCACTGATACGTTACTTTCATCCTCACAAGGTACGTGCCGCTGGACAAATAAGTGTGCTGCGGACTGGACTCAGAAGAAATTATCCCATCGCCAAATGTCCATGAGTAGGAGACATTGCAAGCTTCCATTGATTGAGCGATCGGAGTAAACGTATAAGTGCGGCTTGATTGGCTGTATTGAAAATCAACCGAAGGCTGAAGACATTCAAAGTCTTTTTCATACGCTCCAAGGTCGAGGCTATTGCCTCCCTGAATTGAGGCGTAGTCAGTCCTTCTGTTTGAGCCATTGATATCTACAGTTATATCCGCTGGTAACGCGGTTGAGTCTGCCCTGTCAATCCCGGGAGACCCGCTCTGCAACCGCAGGTCGCCAAAATCGGGAACCAGATTGTTATAATCCATGATCAATACGCCCCCATTGTAGTGATCCGCCGATACATAAAGCTTTTTATCCACCTCATCGTAGTGTGCTGAAGCCGTTGGGCTATCTACAAGTTGCGGATTAATTTCATATCCTGAATCTTTTACCAGAATTCTTTCCTCACCTGTAAGCGTGTTAAGTATAAACAGACCACCTTCCTCGCATGCAACATAAATCAAGTTTTGTTCTTCATTCTTATCTACAGTGTTGATCAGGTTATGAACCAGTTTTGAATTGCTGGTATTATAGACCCTGCTTGTACGGTTCGTTCTGTCCCACACAAACAACCCATTGTGGGTTCCTATGTAAAATTTATTTTCCGAATGGTCCCTGTACATATGCGTGGTGAAATTTGACGGAAGGTTCGGATTACCTGGTTTTAAGCCGGGAAAGCCTCCTTCAGTTGTAAACACACCCGTGCTGTTACTGCTCCTGTTCCACCACCAAACTCCGTTGCCCATAGCATAATAAAGAACGTTCTCCTGCTCATCAAGGTATAGTTTATGACCACCCCAATAGCCAGGGTCGTCAGGGTCAGTGACAACTTCCGGCATGCTTACAGGCGTAGACGTCGTGTTGATCCATCTCTTGGCCTGCGTCGCCAGATTCCACTCCAACAAACCATAAAATCGATTTCCGGGATAAAGAAAAATTGGACTGTACAAAAGGTTGTTCACGTCATCGATAACCACATCCTGGGCCTTGATATTGTCATAGGTAGTCGGCTCCCCGGTCATTGGGTTCTCAGAAGCAACACTTCCAGTAGACCGGTTTATCGAAACCAGCCCCGAATATTTAGAGCCAAAATAGATCTTATTACTTTCCTGATGGATCGATTCTTCAATTCTTTGAGTCCTTCCCCAATCCAGTTGCGAGTGTATAGTGCTGGTAGGAAGGTTATTGGTAAGGGTACTAAAGTCAATTACCTGAATTTTGGATCCTACCAGGTAAAGTTTGTTATTCTGATGGTCCATGTAAGTAGAGTAGACTTTGGAGTCGGGCATTCTGGCGCCAGAGAAGGGCATCAGCTTTTCATATTTTGGTTCCGTGTACGCTACAGGGATAATACTGGTACGCGGGAATTTGCCCTGGAGCGATGACTCCCTCAGAAATAATGGATCTATGTCGAGGTTATTGTCGGCAGCAGGTCCGAATCCGCCCTGTATAATGTTATCTTTTATGACGGCGTTAAGCTGAGATTCAATCTGGTTATAGTTTCCTTCGGATTCAGATGTCCCCTTAAAATTCCTCCAAAATATGGAATTTTTGACTATGGGGGTAGTCCCCTCCGCGTTGATATCATTATTTGTTATAGCACCCCCAGTCTCCAATGAGCTATTCCTGATGAATGTTCCGTTAATAACTTTTGCATTACTTCCAAGATTGGCTATTGCGCCACCGTCCCAGAACGCAAAATTGGCTGTAAAGGAACAGTTAAAAATTTCCGTCGCATTTGTTCCGGATAAGTCCCAATTGGAAATTCCGCCACCCAACAGCGCTTTGTTACCATTGAAAAAGCAGTTGGTCACTTTTGTGGAAATTTCGCCTCCATCGGAAACGTTCGCAAGCCCCCCACCGTGATAGTTGGAGGAGTTATTTACAAATTCGCAGTTATTAACGATAGGACCAGTCTCGCCTGTGGTTGCATGGATTAGCATTCCACCACCCCAAAAATTGGCGCCAGAATTATTGGCATTGCCTTCCGTGATAATAAAACCATCAACACCTGAATTTGAACCAATATCTCTTGCAACCACCACGTGATAGCTGTTGTCGCTTTTGTCGAATAAAACGCCTAGCTCCGCAGTTAGAACTGTTCTGTTCTTTTTCCAGTCCCGTGCCGACAATGTGGTCTCATTGCCTGTAAAACCGCCATAGAGAAAGGTGTTTGCAGGCAATTGAAATGATACTGATCTTAATCCGGTTTCCGTTGGCCGGTACTCTCCCTGCGCAACCCATATTTGTTTTGGACCTGTGATAGAACTCGCCGCGGCAAGACCTTGTTGAAGGTCGGCGTAGGCCGTCGCCCAGGAGGTTCCGCTTCCGGTCGGAGCCGCGCCTTTTTTTACGTATATAATAGTGGGTGCCTGTGCAGATACAAGGAAACTTCCCGCAAACAAGACAATCATTAAAAGAATCGTGGATTTAACACTATTCATAAATTTGAACATGAATATTTTCATTTTAGAGAGGTTGTAAACAATGGATGAATGTTTGTTACCGGTTATCGCCACCGAAATTTTTTGCTTTTAATGTCCTATTCTCCGATTCCAGAAGATTGATGCGCTCTTCCATCCGGATCAAATACAACGACAGTTCTTCAATTTTCTCCAGCAACAGCACATTGATCCTTCCTACATCGATCCCTTCTTTTTCCACTGTTTTAGCGGCCGGAATATTAGGAAGGTGTCCGTTTTCCTCTATGAACTTTTTTAAGGATGCGATATCGGTGAGATTATAGTCCTTTTTAAAAACATAGTCTGGCCATTCGGATTCCAGTGCCACTTTTACACCTTCCGCCATCATTTTTCCCTTTATCGCCAATGTAAAACCAGTAGGAATAATGTGTGTTCCTATGCCCACTCCCCCATGTTCATCACAATAAATACTTTCACATAGCTGCGTGCCCCCTTCAATAGGCATGGTCGTTGCATTTACTTCAGTTGAATAAGCTGACGGTCCGCCCGCGTTGGTTGCGCGTATCCTGTAGTAATAGGTGATCCCTGAAATAAGACTTGTGTCAGAGAATGAAACTGTGTTCGCCCCAACGGTCCCGACCAAAACAAAACCATTGCCCGAAGTTTCTGAACGTTCAATTTCGAATTCGACCTCGTTAGAAGCGTTATCAGTCCAGCCTAAATCAATAGAGGTTGAAGACATGGCTGTTGCGACCGCGCCACTGGGAGCGCCTGGGACCGGTACCAGGGTCGTTGCATTTACAACGGGAGTGTAGGAAGAGTTTCCCACGGTATTGATAGCCCGGACGCGATAGTAATAGGTTGTCGTTGGATTAAGACCATTATCGGCATGAGCAACCGCATTTGCAGCCGTGGTAGCCACCAAAGCGAAACCACTGCCGGAAGAGAGTGAGCGTTCAACTTGAAAAGCGGTTTCGTTTGTTGATCCGTCGCTCCAGGTTAGGTTGATGGACGAGGATGAAGTTGCCGATGCGATAAGCGCTGTTGGCGATGCCGGCACCGCCATTGTCGTCGCATTTGCTTCCGCTGTATATGCGGATTGACCGCTTGAATTAATCGCCCGGATGCGATAATAATAAATCGTTCCGGATGTTAACCCAGTGTCCAAAAAAGACGTTGCGCTTGCCGTAGTTGTATTTATTAAAGAAAATCCGCTTCCGGAAGTTGAAGACCGCTCCACCTGGAAACCGGTTTCATTTGTGGAACCATCAGTCCAGCTTAAATTAATGGAGGTTGATGATGCACTGGTGGCAATCAATTGTGTAGGCGATGCCGGCAAGGCCATAGGCGTCGCATTTGCTTCAGCCGTATATGCGGATTCACCGCCTGAATTGATCGCTCGGATGCGATAATAATAAATCGTTCCGGATGTTAACCCCGTGTCCGTAAAAGATGTTGCATCGGCCGCAGTTGTATTTATTAAAGCAAATCCACTTCCGGAAGTTGAAGACCGTTCCACCTGGAAACCGGTTTCATTTGTCGAAGCATCAGTCCATGTTAAATTAATGGAGCTTGATGATGCACTGGTGGCAGTCAATTGCGTAGGGGATGCCGGAGGCTGGGTAACCAATGCCTGGACCTGACTGGCTGACAAAGCAGTATTGTAGATCCGCACATCATCTATAGATCCATTCCAATACTCACTATCATTGACCTGCCGTCCGATATAAGCTTTTGATAAAGCCAAATTCCAGGTCTTTACACCGGAAGCTATCAGCGTACCATCAGCATATAACTTGGCAGTTGTGCCATCATATGTCAAACACAGGTGATGCCAAACTCCCACCGCCCAGAAGTTACTTACATTTAAGTCATTTGCATAACCGCCGCCTTTTAATTGCGTTCCTGATTGACCAATAAACATAGCGCTTGAAGTTGCTGCAGTGCCATATGAAACAATCCAATGAAAACCTGAAACGGTATTTGTCTTAGCCCAGGCACTGATACTTCGGGGAGAAGTACCGGAAGGAAGACTTGTTGGATTCCCGAAATTAACATACTGGTTACTGCCGTTAAGGGTCAGTGCATGGCTTCCCTCCTTCATGTCTGTTGTGAATGATGGACTGTTAACCAGTGTGCCATTGATCGAATTACCGGATGCATCGTTCGCATTGTTGTTCAAACCCCAATGAGCAACCGGTGATTGGGAAAATGCAGCAAAAAAAGAAACGTGAAAGGCAATTAAAATGAGGATCTTCTTTTTCATTTTTGAAATTATTATAGTGTTTGTTGTGGAATCTCTTGTTGTCTGGTTATTTCTTAACTTTTCTTTTCAAGGTACGTTCAAACCCGAAGCGTACATTAAACTTTGTCGGATATGGATTAAACCTGTTTGAAGAATATACATTGTACATGAACTGGACGTTTCCGGTTATTTTGGGAAAGAAGGTAAATTCCTTTTTTATTCCTGCCATATAGCTCCAGATCCAGACGCGTTGTCCGGCGGACCGTGAAGGTATATCCCAATGAATAAAAGCATTCATATCCTCGGCTTCCAGGCGTGCCGTTATACCTTTGTATATGATGACTTCGGTAAAACTGCGCATACCGAAGACCCTGCATTCTTCCCGGCTTTGGGAATATTTCCCAACGAGTACTCTTTCATTCCACCCGCTTCCGACTGACCAATAGCTCGTTAGACGATACCGTACCGA
Source organism: Cyclobacteriaceae bacterium (assembly GCA_040902445.1). Lineage (GTDB taxonomy): Bacteria > Bacteroidota > Bacteroidia > Cytophagales > Cyclobacteriaceae > Chryseosolibacter. The sequence continues at coordinate 50,548 of JBBDXJ010000305.1, forward strand.
TGGATTAACATCAACAAGCCATGCTCCTCCTGGCTTTTGAATTTGTATGGTTACTCCGGGCACGAACTTTTCAAAGGTCTTTAACTTCCGCAAAGGGTCGCGTCTTTTGGGCAGATCACCTCTCTTGTTCAGTAGAGTACCCATTTTATTCTGATAAGACGAAACCTTACCCATTGACTGCTTCAGTTCATTTCCATATATGGAAAGATGCTGAGCGATAACTTTCCTGGCCCTGGCTAATGTCTGTTTTTTGTATTCTTCAGGATTTTTAAATGATTTAACTTCAGCTTCGTGCTTGTCCAGCAAGTCTTGCTGCTCCTGGAGCACAGCTATTTCCTTTTCGATGGGCAACCCGGAAACAATGTCTTTTTCCACTGACTGAACGTCATCCAGATCACCGGATTTTATCGCTTCAATGTCCGTGGAATATTCGGTTACTTTATCGGAGACGCCCGAAAGTTCGCCCGATAAATTGGTTACCTCATTCATGTCATTCAGATCAGGAACATCAGTTGGAACGGACGGAAGACTTGAATCAATCTTTCCCTCTAAAGGATTATTTGGTATCTCAAGCGCTGGCACTTCCATTTCCGGCAGATCAGGATTCAGATTAACATCTAAATCTGTATCAGGAAGCGCAGTCTTTGGCAAATCCAAATTTCCCAAAGGAAGTTCAGCGTTGGGAGCGCTAATATTTTGCGGAAGATTTCCATGACCTAATGATTCTTTTGACAGCACATTCATGTTTTCATTGATCTGGCCGGCCGCGCCATCACCATATTTTTGAATTTTGGATTGCTGTGAGCCAATCTTATTTTTAACAGACCGCAACGGATCCAAACTTTGTAGACTGTCGGCCTTATTGAGATATCGCGCATGAGGCAAAGTAGTATTTTTCAAACTGTCGATGGATGAAACAAACTTATTGCCAGTCAGGCGGCCCGAATATTTCGAAATCACCGAACCGATACTATCATTTAGTGATCTCCTTAAACTATCGATCCTATTTGTTAAGGCAGTGGATCTGGCTTCAACAGAATCAATTACGCTGAAGCGTGCATGAAAGATGCTGTCCAGCGCTGTCTTAGCGGAATCAATTTTTGTCTGGATTTTCTCCGACAATTTTACCGCCTTCATCGCCATTGAATCTGACAGAAACTTTACATGCATGGCAGAATCTGCAGGCGACGGATTAGTCTGTGCCTGTAGTTTAGAAAAAGCAAACAATAAAAATAATATGACTAAATATCTTCTCACGTGATCAGTTCCCCTCGCGCATCTTTAAAAATAAGTCACCTTTTTCTGAACTCTAAAGTATAAACCGTTCCCGAAGCTTTATCGGTCTGGCGCAGTTTAAGGCCCTGTTCGGTTAACAGCTCGATCGATGCATCAAACAAGACCATGGTGTGCGCATTTTCTTTCTTCCCTTTTTCGTGAATCAATGTTACGCGGATACCTTTTTCATTGCCGGTAAATTTCCATTGCCCGACGATATTTACAAAGTCACTGCAGCAATCTTCGCAGGAAGGGTCTTCCGTTACCGTTCCGTGGTCAAACTCAAAGCCACCGTCTGCAGAAAAAATGTAAGAGTTGTCAGACTTGACGCTTTCTAAGTCTTTGCATTCACCTGAATTGTCAGGTGTTGTTGAGTAAAGGTACCATGACTTTTTATTGTTTCCCGTCAAAAGGGCATTATTATCAACGATTCCCGAGCCATTTGTTTGATCAACCCCGACGGACCATATCAATAACCCGATTAAAAAAACAAGCTTGCTCATATCTTTATTATATCTCTTTTTTGTTTCGTCAAAATATTGAACCTACTACTTTTTTACTTTCTAGTCGGACTTTTACAACTGCAAGTATGCATAAATAGGCCTTTTGCTGTTATTTTATTATTTCCTTTATTTCCCCTTCCCCTAAAGGCTCTCGGCCTTCTCCAAATGTAAATTTGGTTCCTAATCCAAAATTATTTCCCAAATACTTTTTATTTAAAAAGGTTATTTCTACTATAGCCTCATCACCAGGGGAAAATTCCTGCATACCCTTCAAAGTAATTTTTCCAGATGTTTTCATTTCCTCGATAAAACTGAACAATGGCCTATAACCAGTGGTGAATGGTATCTTTCGGCCTCCATGCCTGTAAAGTCTAATATTTGCTATGACTCGAATCATCAAGCTATCGAAATAATGGGCTGTAATTTAATGATGTTCCTCTCAGTAGATGCAATTGGTTAGCCGGAATTGATATTGCATTCATGCCATCTGCCCCAAACTTATGTGCTCCATTTAATACGCTATTAGGAACCCGCACTTTCATGATAGTATTTGGAATGCCATCAAGCATAAAGTTACCCTTGCCAAACTGAGTTGCTTCTTGGAGCGTTGGAGCAAATAATTTTCCCGTTTCATAGCCTCCTGGTTTAGTCCTGAATCCAAAATGTGCTATGTCGTCCACTTCTGCGGTTGATACCGCTCTATAAATTGTGCTACTACCCCCGTTTGCCGCAACTGCAACACCACCTCTTGCCGTAAGTGCAAGAACATCTGCGGCCAGAAACCCTAAACTCAACTGACCAAGTGCATCGAATTCAATCCCATCCCCGCCTCTCAACATGATTCGATCGTAAGTCTCGAATTGTTGGGAAAGACCGGCATTCTGGAAAGCCTGGTCTAAGATGTCACTTTTCGGCAACCAGCTCCTTTCATCACCAAAATGTGGAACAAAACCTCCATCCTCAATAGTATTGTATCCGTATTCTCCACCGGACTCATAAACTCCCTCCATGGAGAATCCATTTCTCCACCACGCTCCAAACGGACTATAGCCGCCGTCCGGATCGGTATAGTTAACCGGATCGTTCCCCATACCCCTATAAGGGGACCAATATTGCCGATAGGGATCAGTACACGTCCACCTTCCTATAACCGGATCATACTCCCTCAACTCAAAGTGATTCCAGCCCGTCTCTTCATCCTTCTCCGCAAACTGTCCCTGATACCCAAACCGGTAATGTTCCCTGCTGATCTCTCTGTCCTTTATCGATAATCCAAAAGGATAGAAATCTCCGCCGGCAACTATATTGGAATATTTATGCTTGACCTTTAAATCGTCAAAATAAACATCCATATTCTGATCACTCTGGTTAGAGACGTATACATAAATGAACCCTTCTTTTTCAATGGTAACATCCAGGCTGAGTTTTTCGTGGCTGTGGGCAAATGGATCCGTAGCAGGAATTTTCGCAGCACTCGAAACCTGGTCAAAATCAAATCCTTCCGCCTGAAGCCTGAAGTTTTTATCGAATATGAGATAATTCAGGAATGCGCGGGGTTCTGTTTCGTCAAGGCCTGACCAAACAGGCAGCGTGGCAAACTCCGATGTATTTACAACATTGAACAGTGACACGCCATCGACCACTGGCGCGGTCGTAAATGAAGAGGCAAGAAACGAAGCCAGGCTGGCGAGAATATTCGTATTACCAGCGTCAAAATTTGCATACTTGACAAAGACCTCGGCGTTGATCACATCTCCCGGGTGAACCAGTAACATGATGCCCGTACCGATCGGGTTAGGGTCTGCAGTTCCCAGGGGCCGGTTATTCAAACGGTTTACTTCATTGTTATTGGGAATAATAAACGCTGGCTGATTGTCAACAACCACTTCTTCGGGTGTATGGTTAATATATTCAGCCGTCGGCGTGGGATCCACATTTTCGAAATCTTTGATCTCTTCTGTATTCCGCTCGGTCTCCATAGTTGCCATGTATTCAGCTTCCAGCTCATCGCCGATCACCGCGCGGACATTGCCTAAATGGTCCGTCAGCTCATAGAACGTAACACCAAAGTTTGGCTTGTACAAGCCTATACGCCCACTGCCATATATGGGCATTTCAATCGCTTCAGGTTCCCCTGAAGTTGTAAGGTCTGTTACATAAGTGCTAATAATATTACCAGTTGCATCACGAACGTACCAGGTGGTCAGGACAGGTTCATGGTTTGTGTCGTAAGTGATTTTGCTCAGCCTGAATCCCCGGTCATCATACTTGAATTCCGTCACCAGTTGCGTGTGGTTTTCGTCGGCGTACACGGCTGTTACCTTGCCCGTGACATCATAGTTGACAAATTTTGAGTTATCGCCTTCGGTTTCACGAACCATCTGCCCAAGATCATCATAAGAATATGTCCTGAAACTGTTGGAAGTACCTTCGTGTGTTATACTCTCCAGTATATTTGTGTTTGATTTGTAATTGTAACGCAGATCGTAATCAAATGCCGAAGTAGCCGCCAGAAGATTGCCATTGCGCTTCAATGAATTGATGTTACCATTCGCGTCGTAACCCCCTATAAATTCATGATAAGGTTGCGATGGTGTGGCGGTAAAGGATGTACCTGCAATGACTCCCCAATCCGCTTTGGTGAATTGATTTCGTTGATCGTAATTATATGCGTAGCCGAACTGCTTCGCTGGTTCAACGGGGCCGTGCCAGCGCATGGCTTTTATGAGACCGGTGTGTTGATCAGGATACGGGCTTGTGAATGTTACTGCATCAGCACTTTCCTGTGCCGGCACATAGTCGTTCACGTAGTAATCGAGGGTCATGCCAAAGACATCCTTTTTGACGCTGGCATTCACGCCTGAGCCGTCGTGTCCTGGATCTTTGTACTCATCAGCGCTGTTTATTCCCTTTAATGCGCCGTCTGCTGTGTAGACATAATCTATTCCCTGCAAGGTTACATCATTTCCATCCACGTTCCGTTTTGCAAGTTCGACCCGTTTTAAAGGCCCGTGCAGGTAGTAGTAATAGGTGGCCTGGTGCTCAAGCACGCCCGGATTATCGATCTGCCGCTTACTGTTGTAAGTCACGTTGGCATTTGTCAGCAGACCAGAAACATCGTATGACAACTCTTCACGCGAAGTATAAGTTTTGGATAGCCTGCCATCCGCATCATACTCGTAGAAGTGCGTGAACTGCTCGTTGGGATTGCCCTTCTGGTAGGCAACGTCCTGAACCTGGCCGGTAGGACCATAACGGTAATCAATTGTCTTTACACCCAGGCCTGAAATATCCTGAACCGTCCACTCAACGCGGCCGCGTTCATCATAACTGTACCACGTTGTGATATAGTTTTCTTTCCTGGTGTATGAAACCGATCCATTCACGAAGCCTTGCGCACGGCCTGCCGGAATATTCGGGTCCGGTTGGTCATAGAAGGTAAACGTCCGTTCTTTCTTAAGACCTGAGTTTTCCGGAATGCCCCCATCAATGGCTATGCTTTCGAGAATATCTTTCATCCCGGATGAGTTGAAAGCAATACCGGTCGCACTCACTTCATATTCTCCGGATTCTACCGGTCTCCCTGCACGGTCGTAATTTGTATAGGAATAGCGGACCGGATCGGCATTTCGTTGCTCCTCGTTTTGAGAGAACCGGATGTTTCCATCTTTTCTATACAGATATTCTGTTCTGCTTATGCCATCCGCGGCTTGCCCGGCAATTTTTTCTTCAGTGGCTGAGAGCCATCCTTTGCTGTTATAGAAATAAAACGTTTTGTCAATATCCTGGAAATTTGTTTCGTTGGTCGTCGGGTTGAGTGTGTATTGATTTAGCCCATTCGGGGATATCGACACAATCATCCGGCCGGCATTGTCGTAAAAATTGAAACTCTTCGTTATTGGAGTTGAGCCGGTACCGTAGTATAAAGAAATAATGGTGTTTCCGGATTTGTCCGAATAGGTTACCGATTTTTTACCGCTTTCGTCAAGGAAAACACTTTTGAAAAACTGGCCTTCAATAGAAACGGGCCGCGGAAAACCAAATTCTTTTTCCCGGATAGACAAATAACTATCATAGTCGGAATTGAAATAAATATCAGTGGCCAAAACCGGTTCATCGGTTGACGTAGCCAGATAACCACTGCCGGCTTTGAATTTATCGCCGGGTCTGGTAACTCCTTTAACTCCGCCGCTCCCGTCATCGCGATACAAGGTGCGGCTATACGGAAATTGAGTAATTGCGACTTGCGGCTCATTGATGGCAAAATTAGGAATTACACCATTGCTCGCGCTGTAATACCAACCCAGCGTTCCTTCTTCGGATCCGTCTACCGGGTCAGGGCCATTCTCTTTCTCCAGGTCAAAATGAGTATGATCGTACGGGTCATCACCAAATTTTACAAAGTCAGGTTTATAAGTAAAGTCTTTTAGTCCTGATAATTCTGCATCATCGGGACATGTCTCGGAATATTCTCCCACCGGAGCTAAAAGTGTTGAGATGGCAGGTCTTGCCACTGCGTCATAAAGTGTCGCAGTGGCAAGAATAACTTCTTTTGTAAAATCTTTAAGTTGAGTTTGCAGCGGAAGGCCCCGTTCGTTAAAGTAGCTCCGGCTCTCTAAAAGTATGTTGCCATATTCATCATAGGCGGTCTTTTCTGTAAAATTTATCTCATGGTCAGTGTTGATCGTGCCTTGACCGAATTCGATAAATAATTCGGCCCCTAGTTCAAGAGTCACGCCAGGCATAACAACAATATTATTGTTACTTTGTACGTAAGCCGAGAGGTGTTCCAAAACAATATCAGTGGATGAGATTTCAGGGTAAAAGTCAGTTATGTCTGCCGGAAGGTTGATCGAACAGTCGCGGGTAAGATTCATATTGTCAATACCAACCAGGATGTCAATGGGTTCGGGCGTAGGACAATCGTCATAATGAGCATTAATTGTAATGTTATAGCTGCCATCCTCAAGTGGGGTAAAAGAATTTCCATTTACAATTACATCGGATCCAAAATCTGCAAAGTTCCATAAATAGTGCGTATTAAAGTCTGTTATCCCTGTTACATTAAAAGTATAGGTCACGTCTTTCTGCACCTTGAAAATTTGTTTGTCTTCGTGTGACACATCTTCGGAGTTCGGAAGAGTGATAGTAACCTGTGAAAAATCGCTCATATGGCAATTTGATTTCACCGTTAGGGGTACAGCAGGCTCGATGGTCACCCATTGACCACAACCACCATTGATTTCAACCCAAACCTGAGGCTGAAAATCAACGGTTCCTGATCCCACCTTGTAATAGGTGATCGGAACACCTACATAATTACCTCGGTCGAACACTATATTTGATTCAACCATATCCTCGGATTGATCGCCATTAAGATCGCGCCCGGTTCCGTATTTGATTTTGGTGGCTTTGATCCCACATGACTGCTTTAGGACCGCTGAATTCTGTGAACATAGTTTTTCGTCAAGGTAATGAGAATTGGTTGGCTTATAAGTCAGGCTAAATGTAGATTCTGTCAGCTCGTTTGTAATAAATAAAGTGGTCGTTCCTTTTAGTTCACCACCAGGATTGATCAGCTCGCGATGAATTTCATAGCTATATAAATACCGTCTTCCTGACCATTTGCACTTGGTGCTCGGGAAACCCTTGTATATTCTTTTGTAATAGAATACATCAACTTTCAATACACCCGTCATGCCCGCGCTCCACGCAACATTGATCTGTGCCCGGTGGGGCCCGCCGTCAAGCCTTGTGACGGTTGGAACTGATGAAACTAAATTGCTTCCCTCATTTACGACCACTTCCAGTTTAGTTCCGGTGTCACAATAACCATCGGACTTGTCAGCTTTAATGTAATCGTAAATGAATGTTGATGTTGATTGGTCCGTACAAGCGTATCGTTTAATAATGGTCTGTGCATTACAGGTGAAGCTGGCACCGGTAAGAAACATCAGCACGAGACTACTGACTATCAGCTTTGACCTTAGAGGTAAAATCATTTTCATATCTCAATCCTTATCAATCGTTGTTATCACTTTTACCGTAGTTGTATTTAATGTCTTCTAAAATTGCATCAACCCGACCGGTTTCCTTACCTGGACCATAGTCAAAGTTCAATAACTCTTTACTGGTCCTGACCAGCCGTCCTGCGGCATCATATTGAAACCGGGTATAGAAATTATTTCCATCAAGGATATAATTTAATTCTCCTGTAAACTGATCATAGACGAATGATGTTAGCGCAGCGTCAAGAGGATGGACCCGGAAATCATCGAAATAGACACCACGTTGAGCATTGTTACGCACTCCGACAAATACATCCCCATCGCCATCCGGAGTAATATCCAAATTCAACAGGTACCAGCTCTTTGATTTATTTTTTTGAACAACGGGATGGGTACTGGCGGTTTCTATCCCATTGATAGTGTAATACAATTGTATCATGTTAAGACCTGATTGGCTTTCGGCTTCCCCCGGCGCGTAAACCCAGACACTCGCCCTGTACTTTCTTGTCAGATCTGCTTTACCTTTAACAAGAGAAAAATTAAATCCTTTTTCGCCGGTCTCTACCAACAAACCGAAGGAGCCTGTATGAACCTGCGCACTGGATGGTTTGCCGTGTCCCCGACCAACACCACCCTCCTTTTCGGAGCTTTTAATATAACTTTCCGCGCCAGAGTAGGACATTTCATGATAAGAAGCGTTATCAGCGCTCGCAATAACCCGTTGACCGGTATTGTTCATGTGTGTGGCCATGAAAGCTCCGTTTATATCCTTAGCTTCCAATTCATGGGAGAAGAAATCATACAGTGTTGTTTCCTGGGTCTTCTCCCACCAATCACTTTGCGCTTCAGACGTCCAATTGAAAGTATGTCCGTTGAATTCAAGAACAGAGAATGTTCCGTCATCATTTAAATCAAGCTGACTGTTCCATTGATACTGAGCTTTCTTTCGCCAGATCTTCCCGGAGAAATCCGAAACATTCAAAATCGGTATTTGCTTGCTCCATGTCTGGATCGATGCGGATAATAGACCCGTAGGCTCGTTGCTTCCATCAGCTGAAAACGCATACTGCGCGGCAGGCTGGGTTAGCATATGCTTATTGGTAACGTCGTATATCTTAAGCCCCATTTCAGCATATTGACGATAAGCAGGTATAAGTTTACTGATATAGTTATTTCCATAACTATCACTGGTGCGAATATTTGTGGGTTGCCCGCTAAAAAAGTCAAATTCGTGATTTTGTGTTTCTGCAATAAGACCTGTCAGATGGTCGATTTCTTTCACGGAAGTAACAACATCTGTTGCCACCTGCCTTTTTGTAATAATCGCTTTTTCCCTGTCGTAGATGACGTCTACTTCAGGATCCTCACAACCGCCAAAGGTGCGGCACCACCAATTATCCAGAGGGAGTTCAACTGTGTAGTCTCTCAGCACCATCGACTTGTGAAATGACTGCTCCACTATTCCCTGTTTCGAATCAATAGTATTTTGCTCAAAGCCTTCATTGTTCTCATCCATCAGGTAATTATAGGCCACAGACCTAACCGGCTGATTTTGCTGGTTATAGGTTTTTGAACTAACCAGGTTGCCTACGCTAACTGCATTATTCTTTATAGTTACGGTTCTTTTTTCAACATTGCCATCAAGGGCCGTTGAGCGTTCTCTCGTTATCATGCTTTCCTCAAATACCCGGAAACGGTTAACTGTGTAGTTATCCCGGGAGAGTTCATTGACATAATTTCTTACAGTTACGCTTTCATAAATACCTCCCGGTGCGGGAGCTTCATTTCCGAAGGAGAGAACGTTACTGAACGGGGCGTTTATCTCTTTTTGGAAATGAACCTGGTAAACTTCAAGATTTGCGCGTTGAACTTTCTTGTCATTATCCTGGAGTATCCGATCAAAGAAATCAACATCCACGGGGTATTGAATGGAAGGGATATTGTAAGGCTTATACGATGTTACACCTGAAGTTACTTCAGTAATGGGATCGTTATAGTCATATACTGCAGAGGTTTTTCCAATGTGCTCATCGACGACCGATAGTGATTTAACGCGGATGCCTCCTGAAAATTTATGATTTGGAATATCTTTATCGTCTAAAGGATCAGTGACCTTGATAAAACCTGACACAAAATATTGATCGGTCATCGTTGAGCCTGAAATTACCTTTGGGGTTATTGCATCCCGCAGGCCCGGACTAATTACCGTGATCTCGTCGGTACCGATATCGATAATCTCATCGGACGGGTTACCCAAATATGAGGTATCCTCGAACTCGTACTCTGATGAATTCGCTTCCAAAATAAATGCTTTGATCTCGATTGGATTGGTCAGGGGATCCGACGAGGAGAGCCATTTGTTCAGATTTACGCCTTTTTCACGAAACGTTATCTTAACCTCATTCGCATTTGCCCCCGGCTCCAATTTTTCTATACTGAAGACTGAAAAATCATTATAAACTGATTTCTGAAAGGAATTCGGCTCATATTCAATTTCAATGGTTGCACCTAGAGGTGTGGTGACGCTACTCAACGACCACGCATCAATTTCAGGGGCTGATCCGTCTGTAATTTCCCGCGTCGTATTAGAATCTACAGGTTCATAGTGACCAAATGGTCCACCCCCTTCATCTGGAACATATTCGCCAAGTTCCGGGTAGTCATTTTTATAATAGCCCCATTGATCATACTTGTTTACAAAATAGCCGGGGTTTTCACTATAATTAAAAACCGTGGGAGGAAGTTGATCCGACCCACCTTTGCCTAAAAACTTTATTTGCTTTAAAGTAAGTTTGCCAGTCCGCACATAATTGATGGCTTTTCCCGCAAAGGGGTTATCGGCAGCTGAACAACCTTCGGGTCCGTTGTGATAAGACGCAAAGACTCCCTCTTTTGAGTAAAAAGAAGTGTTGTTGAAACAACAGACAGGTCGATCACCCTGAAGAGTAGGAGCGCATCCATCGCCGAAAGTTGTCGGCCATTCGTAATCCTCGCCTATTCTCTCATTAACTTCAGCATCACAGGAAAACTCTCCAAGGTTAAAGCACGTTTCACCTATCTGGTCCGCGAAAAAACCAATGCTATTGGGAACACCAGCAGTAAGAGAATAATCTGTTTCTAATTCTATTATCCGCAAGGCCTTTTCACGGAATGCCGGAATGTCATGAATATCGTCTTCATCGTAAACAAGATACCCATTATGATATTTTACGTAGACGAAATCCTGATTCTCCGAAATTTTTACGGTGTTTCCCGGATCAGTATAGGGTCTGCTATACTCATAGGGTAGGCCATCATAGCCATGCGGATGAGGGTTTGAGGACGTCGCTTCATTATACTTTTCGCCGCGTGTTTTCGACACGGGCATAGAGGCAAGATCAGCCTTATTAAATAAATAAATGGCATCCAGTTTCATTGTGCTGACGGGGCTGACATTATAAGTCAGGCTGCCCAGGTCTCTGTATTCCATTGAAAACTTTCTCGGATTGCTGCCTCCCTCCAAACGGCTTGTCACGCCGCGGCCATCTTTCCTTTTGGATTTAATAAAAATCGCTTTATGACTACGAGTCTCTATAGCATCCAGATAATAGAGCTCCTTGATGCCATATGAAAATGTTTCATATTCACTTTCAATATCATTCGTGTAGCCGGTGTGCGGCGTCCGCCATTGATAGGAGTCAGCCCAACGACCATAGTCGAACTTCACCCAATAGCCCCAGTCTTCATCGTCCAATATTTCATTGTCATTTCTATCAACGTAATCAGGTCCGGTTATGGCCGTCAATAACCATGTATAGGCGTAAGGCTCGTCGTTTTTATATTCGCGAAAAGTAGATACGCCCTGTCTCGGTTTCTTTAATTTCGATCTGGTGTATTCGTTGTAGTTGTATACGGGCAGTGCATAGTGATAAGATACTCCGGTTTCATTGGTGATCATAAAGCCGCCTATCTTCTTTTTGAGGTCTGCCTTTGTTGGTTTTAGTGACCGGAATTGTGGATGCAAAATATCAGCATAAGGATCTGAACCTTCATAGGTATCGGTTTTAAACGAACCATGGCCTTTTCCATAAGTGACGGTGCCACTATATGGCAAGCAAGCTTCAGGTTGCAAATAATTTTCATACACGTCGAGTTCCAGCCTTCTCTCATCCCGTTCAACGTAACAGTCGATAAACCCGGCATTCATCGCTTGTTCGTTTGCAATTTCTTCATTGGTAAACCATTCGATATGTTTTGATCCGGCAAGCTTTTGATTAAGGTCATCGTCATTATATCCCTCGGAAGAAGCGTCGACGACATGAGGATCGACAGAAAGATCCGTACCATTGCTTTCGAAGTCAGGTGTTGTGAGAGTGAGAGCGTTGCTAAAGTCGTTTAGAAAGCGAAAACTTACTTTCTTATCAGAGAACTTTTTCAGGGACTTGTAACCTAATTGAGGAAAGCCGCTTGCAGGCTCCCCGTTGTTACCTCTTAAATAAATGTTCTGACCGAACATGTCGCCGTTCTCAAAAATATGAGGTTGGATCGTTCCTCCTATTCCCTGACCCAGCACATCATACCGGTCGAAAGAAGGCAAACTGCCTCCCAGTTGCTTTGCCGGGTCATTGATATTGTTTATCGGATCGTTAGAACTCGGTCCCCCAAAGACTTGGATGTCATCAAAAAGATCATACGAATCGAATGCATACGAGATAAAATCCGATCCTGAATTCGGCGCTGAATAATGATCGGATTCTATTTTTGCATTTCCAATCCCCGGATACAATGACCCATAGGTGTTCATTGCCTGAGTTTCATCAGACCAATATCTGGTATAAAAATCCTTAAGGGAAATGGAGCCAATCATTCCTATAGGTATAGTGCCCCTGTCAGTTTCATTCGTATAAGAAGAGATGCGGCCCGCTAAATTATTTTTGCCACCTGCAACATTGCCGTAGAGGCTTAGCTGTGTTTTAACTCCCTTAGAAGAGATCGAAATGCCTAGAGAAGACCCGCCGGTTAATTGACCAATCTTTTGATTTGCATTCTGTAAGTGGCCGAAAAGGCTTTTTGAAGATACCATTGAAGCCCCTGCCATTAAACCGATACTTACCGGATCTATAGCGAATGAAAGACCGAATTGTTTTTCTGTGCTAAACCCTTTGTACGTATCAGTTGTCCGGGCAATTGAATAATTCATGCCAATACCTGACTTCGGAATGTTTAAACCGAAAGAATATGTTTTAGTCACCTGCGACCCGCCGCCCCAATAATCCCTTACTTCTCTCTTTGCTTCAACGTTGTCATCAGGAAATCCGTTGACCGTGCGGTTAATCGCGCCCGGATTTAAGGTCCATCCTAATCCAACCCAGGATGCTTCCTGATCTATTATAGTTTAATACCAGCATGATAGGAAAGTGAGAGTGGATATCCACCTTCAGGCCCGGGCACTTCGAGTATAGGTGTATTATATATGAAGTCCCCGGTTACCAGGTTAACCATGTCTGTGGTATCAACGGGTTCAAAACTTGAGAATTCCGGAGCTGAGGGTCCTGCGGTTAAAGCAAATGAAACCGATGGCACGAAAACATTTAATGACGTTTCTATTAAGAAAAAATAGAGAACGGTTTTCAGAAAGAATCGATTACGTATCATATGGGGTCTTTAAAAAATGTTTTTTAGAAAGTTTTTATATCGGGAATTCAATTGACGGTAGCCTTTTCAAGTCATCGACCTTAAATCGAAAATGCTGGTAACCCAATCCTAATCCGAATTCACTCAGGTTAAACTGAACCCATTCATGATTCTCAACTTTCTTCCTGTCGAAAACGAATATCAATTTCGTGGAGTTACCCAGATCATAGGTCCTGTCAATCGAAAAGGCCATAACAGGAATTGTATCGGATGACGTCGTTAGGTTCACAAAATCTGTCATCCCAAATGACAGCTTTTGAACCAGCGCACCATACTGGTACGGATGGTTTTGAAACCTAAGGGCTTCCCGGTCGCCTTTTTGAATTTTCAGAATGAAATACACATTGGGATCGTATTTCCTTCTCAGAGATCTATAGTGATCTTCATCGAGAAGCTGATTTTTTGCTTCCTGGTAGATCAATAGATCGGTGGGCCGGAAAAGAACTTCGATATTATGTCCATTTACCTCCTTTTTCTTTACCAGGCCATTTTCAGGTTCCAATATGAAACTGGTTAGCTCTTTCGGAGAAACAAATTCCGGTGAAGAACACGCGGATATCACTGCTAAAAGAAAAAAGAAAGCGCTCTTTAATTTATTCATAACAATCATTGACCGGAATACTCGCTATTTAGTTTTCCCAAAACTTCTTCTGTTAAATCAAGATTTTTGTCGGCAAAGGCGATATTGCCGTATTCATTCGCCGCCATAATCATTTCATAACCATTTTCTTCGCCATAGCGCTTAAGGAAAGAATTAATGAAATCAAGAACTTCAGACGTCATTTTTTCGTCCTCCTGCTTTGCCTGGGCATTAATCGCTTGCTGATAGTCAAATAATCTTTTCTTCTTTGTTTCTATAAGTTCTTCGCTAAGGCTTCTCTCTTTTAATGTCATTTCAAGTTTTCCCTTCTCAAAAGTGGCAACATCTAATTGAACCTCATTCGCCAGTGTATCAATATTCGCCTTCCATACCGAAGCTTTAGATTGAAAGGCCTTCCGCGCATTCTGCATCCCCTTGTACTCATTTAATAATTTGGCTGAATCCACATAAGCGATCTTCGGCTTCGTGGAAAAAGAGAAAAGCAAAAAGAAGAGAATGGCCGCAAAATTAAACACAGTAATTCCCAGAAAAATTTTCTTTATCATATTGAAAGAAGTTTTGTTAATTAAAAAAAGAGATCACAAGTGTTCCTGGGTCATTGTAGAAATGAGTAGCTGGCAAACTCACAGGAGTGCGGTGTATTTTTATGAAGGGAAAATTCCTTGCAGAAAATTCTTCTCAAAAAAAACGATAGGGAGATTGAATAGTTGAGTAGTGTAGGATCATGGAGGTTTTTTTAAGTGAAAAAGAAATTATTAGAAAGAATGTGGCGGCGCTTTCACCTTATTCCTTCCAATCAAGGCACAAGGTTAATCGAAATTAACTAATTAAACTACCACCTGCAAAGCAGGTGGATTTTTTTAGTTAAGTGGACTCAAAGAGTCCAAAGTCCCCCACCTCTGAAAAACTCAAGTACAAACCTGCCAAGGGCGTACAGCATTAAATAGGTCAAAAATAATTGTCCGTAAAATGCACGCTTTTTCTTTATCGCGAAAAGCAAAAGCATCACGAGGAAAATATAAAAAGCTTCAAATAACTGGGTCGGATACAGCGGAGTATTGAGCGGTTCTGCATAACAGACCGGATCTGTGAAGGTCACGCCTAACGCTGAGTCCGTGGGTTTGCCATAACAGCACCCTGCGAGAAAACACCCTATACGGCCAAACATGTGGACAAGACAAGTGGTAATGGCCATCACATCCAGCATCTTATAGGGATGAAGCCGATGCCTTTTGAAAAACCAAAACATTGTGGGGATGGCCAGCAAGAATGATCCGTAAAAAACAAATCCCCTGCCGCGAAAAAGGCTTTGCGGATTTTGAATGTACGCAGTGGGATCTTCGAAAAAGAGAAATAACTTACCCCCAACAATAGCTGCGAAAAAAATAAAAAGAAAAAGCGTGTTGGCCTGATCAAAAGTAAGCCCTACCTCCTTTTTTCCTGCTACAATGAGATACGTCATGCCCGCAACAATGCCGATGGCAATCGTAAAACCATAACTGTAAACATTGAGCGACCCCGGGTCAAAGAGTATCGGATACATAATTGATCAGTTTAAAAGTCCATGGTCCATGGTCGATGGTCCATAGTAAAATCGGGTTAATTATAAACCTGTTTTATTAAATGAAATTGAGTAGTTCATGAAACTACAATCTGCTATGGGCTATGGACCATCGACCATCGACTTTTTTATCGACTTTCATCCCGATAAGAGATCCTATAGATAACATTTGCAGTATCATCAGAAACAAGCATCGATCCGTCAGGCAGGATCAGAACATCAACAGGCCGGCCCCAGGCTTTTTGCGCCTCGTCGTCCAGCCATCCGGTAGCAAATGTTTCCATGCCCTGTGATTTATTTCCCTGAATCTTCACCATGCTTACATCATAACCAATTTTTTTCGTGCGGTTCCATGATCCATGACGCGCAACAAAGATCTGGTTCCTGTACGATCGCGGAAACATATTGCCCGTATAGAATTTCAACCCCAGCGGTGCAACATGGGGCCCGAGTTTCTGAACGGGAGGAACAAAATCAGCGCATGATCTTTTGTTTCCAAACTCCGGATCTTTTACAGAACCCTCGTGACAATACGGATAACCAAAATGCATTCCGGCCTGGGGAGCAACATTCAATTCACAGTTCGGGACGTCGTCGCCCATCAGGTCTCGTCCATTATCGGTAAACCACAATGCTTTGGTTTCAGGATGCCAGGTAAATCCCACCGTGTTGCGGACACCCTCGGCAAAAATTTCCCGCCGGCTGCCATCCGGATTTATCCGGGTTATCGCAGCAAAGATCTCTTCTTCGGGATCGCAGATATTGCACGGAGCCCCTACCGGTACATACAACTTACCGTCCGGGCCAAAAGCAATATACTTTTCGCCATGATGTCTCTCGTCCGGATATTCATCCGTCACCACGATGGGCTTCCCGGGTTTATTTAGATTTTTTTCAATTCCCTGAAATTTGATGATCTGGTGTATTTCGGCTACGTAAAGATCTCCATCCCTGAACGCCACACCATTCGGAGAGTTAAGTCCCGAAGCAATAACCCATTTCTTATCCGCCTTAAGATCGCCATCGGTATCCTGAACGGCATATACTTTCCCACCACTACGGTTTCCGACGTAAATAATTCCGGATGGGCTGATGGCTAACGACCTGGCGTTGTCTACTTCAGCAAATACCGTAATCCTAAATCCTGGAGGAAGGCTGATTTTTTCCAGCGGCAACGCCCGGGAAGTTTCCGCTATAGCGGGTTCACTGGTGTTCAACCCCGATTCAATTTTGTCACTTTCGTCCGGTTGATCTTTATCAGATCCTTTATTGCAACTCAGGAAAATCAGGAGAATTGCTGAAATGTAAAATCCTTTGATGGTGCTCATAAATACATAAAGCTGGTTGAGGGAGGTAATTAATTATTTTTTCCATATTAATCCCACTTTTTTAACAAATATGCCTTTGGGGAACCGATGTAATTGGTCCCAATCAGCGCAAAAGCTGTGATAGCAAGCCAATAGTGATTATTTTTGCGGTTTGATTGTAAAAACAGAAGGGGATTTGCCATGAAATGAACTCATAAAGGCAAATTTGCCGCTTCCGGATAAAATTAAGTATGATTTCAATTACCAACCTTTCTTACTTTATCGGCGGACGTCCGCTTTATGAAAATGCCAACATGTTCATAAAGCCAAAAGATAAAATAGGCCTGATCGGGTTAAACGGCAGGGGCAAATCTACCCTGCTGAAACTGATCAACGGCGACTATGAACCCGATGGCGGAACCATAAGTAAGAGCAACGACTGCACCATCGGTTTTTTAAATCAGGACCTCCTCTCCTATCAGACTGATGACGCCATTGTAACAGTAGCCATGGAGGCCTTTAAAGATGCTGTAGATACCCAAAGGGATATAGAAAGGATCCTGCACAAACTGGAAACAGAATATTCAGATGCCCTTGTAGATAAACTCACCAAACTCCAGGAAAAATTTGAACACCTGGATGGTTATTCCATGCAGGCGAAGGCCGAAGAGGTATTGGAAGGGATCGGTTTTTCAACCGCTGACCTCCACCGGCCTTTAAAAGAGTTTTCAGGAGGCTGGCGCATGCGGGTGATGCTTGCAAAGTTGTTGTTAGAGAAACCATCCCTCTTAATGCTGGATGAGCCCACCAACCACCTTGATCTGCCCTCCATCGAATGGGTTGAAAACTATCTGCGCAATTATGACGGCGCTGTCATTGTTGTTTCGCACGACCGGACCTTCATCGATAATGTTGCAACCAAAACCGTAGACGTTACCCAGCAACAACTCGTCACCTACGAGGGCAATTATTCATTTTATCTTCAGGAAAAAGAAATGAGGGAAGAGATCCAGCAAAATGCATACGACAATCAGCAACAGAAGATCAGGCAAACTGAAAGATTTATCGAACGATTTAAAGCCAAAGCTACCAAAGCCAGGCAGGTTCAGTCCAGAGTAAAAGCGCTTGAGCGACTGGACAAAATAGAAGAAGTGGTGGACGATACTGCCGCGGTGAATTTCAGGTTTAAATTCAGCCAGCAACCCGGGCGTTTTATCATCAACCTCAACAGCGTATCCAAATCTTACGGGCCACTGGCGATCCTGAAAAATACTTCCGTTGCCATTGAACGCACCGACAAGATCGCCCTGATCGGAGCCAACGGAAAAGGAAAATCAACTCTTCTTAGAATTATCGCGGGAGAAGAACCAATCGAAGGCGAGAGGATCATGGGTTATAATGTGATACGCGCTTTTTATGCACAGCATCAGTTGGAATCGCTTCACGTCGAGAATGAGGTCATTGAAGAACTGAAGCAGGCAGGATCCGGAAAAACAGAACAGGAACTCCGCAATGTGCTGGGATGTTTTCTTTTTTCTGATGACGATCAGTTTAAGAAGATCAAGGTCCTTTCCGGGGGTGAGAAATCGCGGGTGGCTCTTGCAAAAACCTTAATATCGGAAGCGAACTTTTTATTATTGGATGAGCCCACCAATCACCTGGATTTTATTTCAGAAAATATTCTGATCCAGGCGCTGCAGCAA